>DASVPY010000011.1:0-47165 GCA_036389395.1 Pyrinomonadaceae bacterium | reverse complement strand
GCGCCCGACTTCGGCGCGGCCTGCGACGGCGACGGCGACCGCAACCTGATCCTCGGCCGCGACTGCTACGTCACGCCCGGCGACTCGCTCGCCATCATCGCCGAGCACGCGCAGAAAGCGATCCCCGGTTACGGCGCGGGCCTCGCGGGCCTCGCGCGCTCGATGCCGACGAGCACGGCCGTTGATCGCGTCGCGGCGGCGCTCGGCGTCCCTTGTTACGAGACGCCGACGGGCTGGAAGTTCTTCGGCAACCTGATGGACGCGGGGCTGTGTACCATCTGCGGCGAGGAGAGCTTCGGCACAGGCTCGAACCACGTCCGCGAGAAGGACGGGCTGTGGGCCGTGCTCGCTTGGCTCTCGATCCTGGCGGCGGCGCGCAAACCGGTGGCCGAAGTCGTCGCCGCACACTGGCGGCGCTTCGGGCGCAGCTACTACCAGCGGCACGACTACGAAGCCCTCGCCGCGGGCGCGGCCAACCAGATGCTCGCCGCGCTACGCGAAAAACTGCCGACCCTGCCCGGCACGGCCTTCGCGGGCGGCGAGATCGCGCGCGCCGACGACTTCAGCTACACAGACCCCGTGGACGCGAGCGTCAGCGAACGCCAGGGCGTGCGCCTGCTGCTGGCCGACGGCTCGCGCGTCGTCTGCCGCCTGTCGGGCACGGGCACGGCCGGCGCGACCTTGCGCATCTACCTCGAACGCTACCGCGCCGACGGCGGCGGCGCAGATGTCGGCGCAGTCCTCGACCCGCTCGCCGCCGCCGCGCGCGAACTGCTCGCCCTCAGCGCCTACTGCGACCGCGAAGCGCCGAACGTCGTCACCTAAACCGGCGCTGCGACGCGGCGCGTCGAGGCTGTCGGGCAACTGTCGGTGAAGAGGCCGGCCCTTCAGGCTCAACGCGTTGAGCCTGAAGGGCCGGCCTCATAACATTGGAATCGTCTGTGCCGCGTGGTCAGTTGATCACGGCGGCACAACGTCGTCTCATAAACGTGTATCATTCTTCAAGAAATTGAATTGTTATGTTTACCCGTCCGGGGCTATAATCCGGCGTCTGCCGAAAGTCTTCTGACCACATAAAGGCCTCGTTGATCAGACTGCTCTTGCGTGCTCCCCGCGCATACCGTTCGGCAGACTAGCTGAGCAGAGCTAGCAGTCCGGGCGCTTGCGCTCGTCAGTCGCGGCCGCCGCTTTCCGAGCGCTACGCGTTCACACCTCGTCGTCAGTCGAACGTGAGTTATAGGCGGAAGTCTGCGCGTCGTGCGCGCGAGCGTGCGGCCCTCCTTGCGGTTCAAGCCGCCGAGTTGTTCGCTTCTTCTGCCTCTGCCCTGTGCCGTTAAGGAAGGAGGCGCAGTATGTCTTCGCTGAGGCCGATCTACAGCCGCAGCGGCAACCGGCTCCTGGCCGCCCTGCCGCCCGCCGATTACGAACGCCTGCAACCCGCCCTCGAACCCGTCCGGCTCGCCAAAGGTCAGGTGCTCTACCTCCTCGGCGACACGGTCAATTACTGTTACTTCCCGTTCGGCGGCGTGATCTCGATTTTGTCCGCGACGGAGAGCGGCGACACGGTCGAGGTCGCCATGATCGGCAGCGAGGGCATGGCCGGCGTGCCCTCGATCCTGCAAGTGGGCAGCGCGCCGTACCAGGTGATGGTGCAGATCGAGGCGGACGGGCTGCGCATCAGGGCCGAGCCGCTCGCGCGCGAGTTCAACCGCGGCGGCGCGTTGCACAGCCTGTTGCTCCGCTACACGCACGGGTTGCTCTGCCAGATCGCGCAGTCGGCCGTCTGCAACCGCTTCCACACGGTCAAGCAGCGGCTCTGCCGCTGGCTGCTCATCACGCGCGACCGCGTCCGCGCGGACGCGTTCCCGCTGACGCAGGAGTACATCGCCCATATGCTCGGCGTGCCGCGCACCAACGTCACCATGACGGCGAGCGCGCTGCAACGCGAGCGCCTGATCCGCTACACGCGCGGCCGCATCAACATCATCGATCACCAAGGTCTGGAGCGCGCCGCCTGCGAGTGTTACCGGCTGTTGAAGACGGAGGTGGACAAGCACCTCGCGGCTTAACACACGCGCGCGAAAAATTTTTCTTGAAAAATTTTTTCCTAATGTCAAACGTTAGACAGACGGCGCGCACGACCTTGCCTTATCTTCCGCACGGTCACTCTTTGTCACCGCGAATCCCCCCCTCAAGTGAGCTGTGTAAGCTCGCCTTCGCGGTGCCCATCTAGTTGACCACTCAGCCAGACATAAGGGGCCTTTCCAGCACGCCCAGAGAGCGGCACACGGGACTCTCCGCGCCGTAACGGCCCCGCTGCGTCAACGCAACACGACTACTCTCTGCGGAGTCAGTCCGGGGCGTGGTGTGCCTAACCGGCGCTCGCGCTTCGGGGGGGACGGCCGCCCGCGCGGGGGTCTGCGTGACCGGCGTCGGGCTTGGTCTGTTGAACGGCATGTCGGCCGACATGCACAGCCTTAAGACGACAGAAGGAGTTAAGCACCCTATGAAAGTGGTCAAACATTTCGGCGTGTGGTTGCTCATGCTCGCGGTCTTGGGCGGCGCACGCAGCGCATACGGTCAGACCCAGCCCGCCCCTCAGGCGCAGCCTGCCCCGCAGGCCGGCGACGAGGTGGTGGCGACTATCAACGGACAGAAGAAGATCACGCTCAAGGAAGTGGACGACTTGGCCGGCCCCGAACTCCAAGGGCTGCTGGACAAGATCACCTCCCTGCGCAAGCGCGCGCTCAACAACCTGATCGTCCGCACCCTCCTGGAAGACAAGGCGCGGGCCAAGGGGCTGACCGTCGAGGAGTACAGCAAGCTGCTGTTGCCTGAGCGCGTCGAGGTCGATCAGAAGCAGGTGGACGACATCTACCTGGCGAACGCCAACCGCTTCCCGAGTCTGAGCGAGACCGAGGCCAAGCAGCGGATCAAGCTCGACCTGGAGAACCGCGCCAAGTTCGAGGCCTACCAGAAGGCCATCGCCGCGATGCGCGAGCAGTCCAACGTCGCCATCCTGCTGCGCGAGCCGGTCGGGCCGACGGTGACGGTCAACGCGACGGGCCCCGCCAAGGGCGCGCCCGGCGCGCCCGTCACGATTGTCGAGTTCTCCGACTTCCAGTGCCCCTTCTGCAAGGAGGCGAGCGGCACGCTGCGGCAACTCCTGGCCAAGTCCGGCGACAACGTGAAGCTGATCTACAAGCACAACCCGCTGCCCAACCACCAGTGGGCCTTCCAGGCGGCGCAGGCCGCCTACTGCGCCGACCAGCAGGGCAAGTTCTGGGAGTACCACGACCGCCTGTTCGAGCGCGCGATTGATCTCTCGGCCGACTCGCTGCGGCGCTACGCCGCCGACCTCGGGCTGAAGACCGCCGAGTTCAACGCGTGCCTCGACTCCGAGGCCAGCCGCGCCGCCGTCCAGCGCGACGTGCAGGAGGCCAAGCAGGCCGGCATCCTCGGCACGCCCACCTTCATCGTCAACGGCAAGATCGTGCGCGGGGCCAAGACCTTGGAGGAGTTCCGCGCGGTCGTCGAGCGCGAGCTGAAGAGGAACAACAACAACGCCGCCGCGGCGGCCCAACTTCAGGGAGAGAGGACAGGACAATGATGAAACGTGCGCTCATCCTCCTTATTCTTCTGCCCGGATTTGTGTTGTGTGTGAGTCCGACCGCATTCGGGCAAGGTCAGTGCGTCTTCAGCGTCAGCATGGTGAACAACAACCGTTACGCCTACGACACGGCCGAGGAGTGTCTCACCTGCTGGCCCTTCTGCCACTCCGTCCCGTTCGGCAACTGGGGCGTCAGCTCCAACGTCGGCACGAAGGTGGACGCGAACCAGTTCCAGGGCTGGGAGCCGAGCTGCAACCCCGGCGCGGGCACGCTCGTCGAGTGGAACAGTTGCTCGCGCGATTACGTTAAGCCCGACCCGGACTGCCAGCGGCTCAACTTCCCCGACCCCGCCGGCCTCTACCCGTACCCGCAGAACGGCTACCCGTTCACCGACAGCTACTCGCACAACGACTACGTGCCGGCGGCGGGCGGCAACCAGACCTGCGTGGATCAGTACTCGCCCTGCGGCGCGAACACCTACGGCACGGCCACGGCCAGCTTCGGCGTCTCGGCCGTCTACGACTGGGACGGCGACGGCATCATGGACGGCGGCGGCTGCCAGGACCTCGACGGCTACTACATCGGCGTCCAGCAGAACTTCATGACCGTCTACGAGCTGGACTCGCCGGACTCGGACGACGTGATCAACAGCCTCTACTACCCGAACGCCTGGGCCACTCTGCGCTGCTCGCCCGAGGCCTGCTTCATCACCAGCGACAACAACTACGACGGCTGGGCCGACGACGTGAACAACCAGTTCAGCTCCGAGTACTTGCAGCCGACCTTGTACCAGGACAACCAGGATCGGATCAGCTACGCGACCGATCCGGGCGTGCTGGCCAAGCGCATTGACGCGACCATCCGCATCGGGCGCGTCTCCGGCTACTACTCGGGCCCGCGCCCGTCCTACTGCGATTCGTGGCAGGAGCAGAACTGCTACAACCAGGGCGGCTACTGGGATTCCTCCACCTGCCAGTGCAGTTGTGGCTCGTGGGGGCACGTCGGCATGGAGTGCAACGTCTACGAGGAAGAAGACGATGAGGAGTAGCGGAAGGAGGTTAACGATGCGTCAGAACATGCTCACGAAAGCTCTCGCCACCGCCGCGTTCTTGGCTCTCGCTTTCTTTGTCTGGCACACGCGCGCGGCCGCGCAGACGCCGCCGCCGCCGGCCCCGACGGGTAAGCTCGTCGGCAAAATCTTCGAGCAGGGCACGAACCGGCCGCTGCCCGCAGAGGTCGGCGTGACGGTGGCCGGCGCGCGCCGGATGCTGCTGCAACACGCCGCGGCGTCGCCGCAGGGCGAGTTCGTGCTCGACGGCCTCGAAGCCGGGAAGCTGCACGTCGTCACCAAGCTCGACGGCTACGCCGCCGAGCACCAGAACGTCTCGCTCGCCGCGGGCGAGACCAAGTACGTCGAGTTCTTCTTGTCGAAGGTCAAGCTGGTGCGCGGCACTGTGCGCGGCCCCGGCGGCAAGCCGGTCATCGGCGCGAACGTGAAAGTGATCTACGCCACACCGGCCCCGGCGCGCGGCGAAGTCCGCACCACTTACCAGTGGGAGAGCGGCGAGACGCTGAGCGACAAGGCGGGCAACTACGTCGTCGGCGTACACCCGGACGCGGACTTCGTCGTCGAGGCCTCGCACCCAGGGCTGAGCGTCGCGCTCTCCGCGCCCAAGCGCATCAAGGCCAACGACAAGGAGGCGGCCGTGCATCTGCTGCTCGACAGCGGCGTCAACGTGGCCGGCGAAGTGAAGGACGAGGCGGGGCACGCCGTGCCGGGCGCGCAGGTGCGGCTCATCGAAGTCGGCGGCCGGCGCGCCGTGCCGGGCTTCGTTTCGCCCGAACTGCTCCAACAGCAGGCGCGGTTTACGGCCAGCGGCGCGGACGGCGCGTTCAGCTTCGATGAGGTAGCGCCGTCCAAGAAGATGCTCGTGGTCGTGCATCCCGGCTACAAGCCTTACAAGCAGTTGGTTGACTTGTCCGCGCGCGCGCCCTTGCGCGTCGTGCTGTCGGCCAAGCAGTAGACGGCCGCGCGCGGCGCGGCCAAAAGTTTTCGTGTACTACCCCGACCGCCAGACAGTATCGGCGGTCGGTTTATGTCCGACGTTGTTCGCGCAATCAAACTTTGCGGCACGCCCGGCGGCGCAAGCCCCGAACGCGCCCCTCACAGCGTAAGCGCAGTCCCACGCACGGCGCGGGACGTTCGGCACTTACGCCGGCTGATAACCGGCGGCGCTCGCACGGCGCTGGTTATTGAACTCGAAACTCGCCCCGGCGCGCGCGCGCAGGCGAGTTTCCTTAACCCGAACACAGGAAAGGAATGCTTCGATCATGATCTCGAACTCCTCCGATTTCTCTCTGCAAGAGCTGGAAGCTCGCTTTGAAATGCAGACCATGATGGCCGCTCTCGACGAGACGGGCGGCGAGGGCGGCGGCTACTCCGGCACGGACTACGGCTACTACGGCTATAGCTGGGACAACTGGGGCGAAGGCAACGGCTACGTCGGCGCGTACCAGACGGCCAGCGACGGCTCGGGCGCGCAGTTCGACGACGGCACTTACACCGACGGCTCGTCCGGCTCGTTCCCGGCCTACGACACGCAGCAGGAAGGCGACCCGACCTGCCCGCAGACCCCGTGTCCGCCCAACCCGAAGCGCGGCCACAAGAGCACCATCTGCCGTTGCGGCGGCTAAGCCGCGCCCGGCAGTAGTGCATTAACGTCAGTCAATCTGGGAAGAGGGTTGACGTGCTCACAAAGCAGGCCAACCCTCTTCTCACGTCCTAACCCCGGTAAGTTTTTAACGGCGACGGGAACACGAACGGTGCAAGAGTCCGAATCCATAACGCAAACGCTGCCCCGGCTCAAGGCCGACATACGCATCGCGCCCTTCCAGGACGGCGGCGCGCAGGGCGAACGTTACCTGGTCGAAGTGGGCGACACCTGCTTCGTCGCCGGCGCGGCCATGCGCGACGTGCTGACGGCGCTGCAAGCGGAGCCGGAGACTTTGAGTGAGTTGGCCGAGATTTACCAGCGGCAGACGGGGCGCGAGGTCTCCACCGAGACGCTCGCCGAAGTCTTGTCCGAGCGCATCCCCGAAAGCCTGTTCAGCCACACGCCCGCGCCGGCGAACAAGAAGCCTTTCGCCGTCAGCGTCGATCTCATCCCCGAACGCTGGATTCGCCCGCTCTCGCAGGGCCTCGCGTTCCTCTTCGCCCGGCCGCTCGTCGTCTTCTTCGTCCTCGCCTTCGTCGGCGCGGAATACCTGGTGCTCACCAAGTCGCTCCTGGTCTTCCGCCACCACCGCTACCACCTCTGGGACTTGCCGCTGTTCTACCTGGCCATCGTCGCCACCACGTTCTTCCACGAACTCGGCCACGCCGCCGCCTGCCGCCGCTACGACTGCCCGCACGGCAAGATCGGCTTCGGCCTCTACTTCATCTACCCGGCCTTCTACACCGACGTGACGAAGGCCTGGCGCTTGTCGCCGCGCGAGCGCGCCGTGATCGATCTGGGCGGCGTCTACTTCCAGGCGATCCTGTTCAGCGTGCTCACCGTCTACGTCCTCTACTCCAGGAGCCGGTTCGCCCTGCACCTGCTCTGGGCGATGAACTTCATGATGCTGTTCACGCTCAACCCGATCTTCAAGATGGACGGCTACTGGCTGCTCTCGGACTTGAGCGGGCTGACCAACCTGCACCAGCAGATGGGCGACGAGTTAATGCGCGTGGGCCGCAAGCTGCTGCGCCGGCCCGGCGGCGAGCCGGCGCCGGTGCGGGGCGCGCGCCGCAAGCTGCTCTACGCCTACAGCGCCCTCGTCGTCCTCTACTACAGTTACATCATTCACATCCTCAGCCAGTCGTTCCACTGGGTCGTCAAGTATTACCCGCAGCGGGTCGGCTACTTCTTCTACCACATGGGGCGCGCGCACCAGACGGGTCACAACCTGTTCATCCTGATCATCGTGCGCGACCTCGTGATGGAGAGCATCTGGCCGTTCATCTTCGCCTGCGCGCTGTTCTTCATGGGCCGCCGGATCGTCCGGCTGTTGCGCGCGGGGCTGCGGCTCGCGTTCGCGCGCAAGACCGACGCCGACAGTTCGACCGCGGACGTTAAAGAGATTCAGGCAGTACAAGGATGAAAGCAATACCTCGGAAATGGCGCGAGAAGCTCGTCGCCGGTTTGCGCCGCCGCGTCGCGGCGCGCGAGCAGTTGGAAGAACTCAGGTACTCGATCCAACACATGTTGCCGCTGCCGTTGCAAGAGGCGGACGCGCTGGCGCGCGCGGGCGCGGCGCAGCACGCGCGGCTCGAACAGCTCGTCAGCGCGGGCGAGCCTGACCGCGCGCTCGCCGCGTTCCGGCGTCTGCCGCTGCCGCTCGCGCTCGCGCAGGTCGGGCAAGCGTTGGAGCCGCACGCGGGCGCGTCGTACCTGCTGGCGCTGCCGCTGACCACGGCGAGCGTCGCGCTGCTCGCGCACCTCGTCGCGGACGCGCGCCGGCAGTTCCGCATCGTGGACACGCCTTACACGCGTTTCTTCTTCCACCCGTTCCTGACGGGCGAGCCGCGCGCGCGCGTGCGCCTGCTCTCCTCGGCGCAGATGCTCGCGCACCACCGCGAGCAGGCGGCAGCGCCCGCCGCCGCCCCGGTCACGTACGTAACTTTCCCCGATCACCAAACCTCGCGCAGCGAGACGATGTGGCGCGTGCCTTTCCTCGGCGAAGACTACGAGTTCTCGACGCTCGAACCGCTGCTCTACTACCGCGGCCTGCGGCCGCTCTTTACGTTCGACGCCAGCGAGTTCGCCGCGACGGGTCGCTTCACGCTCCAGGCGCGCAACGAAGCCGCCGCCGCGCGGCCCGTGGCCGAGGCGGACGTGCGCGCGCTGCTCGTCTGGCTCGCCGCGCAGGTCGAAGCGGTCTTCCGCGCGCGCCCGGCGGACGTGCTCGCGTGGAGCGAGACGCAGATGCGCGCCGCCCGCATGAAGGCGCGCGTCGCGGTCGTCAAGCTCAAACTGACGGAAGGGTACGTGCGCGCTTGGCACGCCGCCGACCCGACGTTCAAAGCGGAGACTTACGCGCGCTCGATTGCCGAGCTGCGCAAACTGCAAGAGGCCGCGAACGCGCCGGAGAAGGCGCGCGCCGCCGCCCGTTGAGTCAGACCGAGGTTGTGAAGATGAGGCCAGAGATAATCAGCAAGGCGCTCGCGCCCTCGCCGCTCGCGCACCGCCTGATGCAGTTGACCGCGCCGCTCTGCACCGCCGCGGCGCACAAGCTGGCGGACGCCTACGGCGCGCTCAACGACGCCAAGAACGCGCAGCTCAGAGACAACTTCGCGCTCGCCTTCCCGCACCTCGGCGAGCCGGAACTCGCGGCGCTCGTCAAACGTCACCGGCGTTCGACCTTCCACAGCGAGCTTGAGCGCCGGCAGTTGGACGTGATGCCGCGCGCGCACCTGCGCGACTACCTACAGACGCGCATCGAGATCGAAGGCGGCGAGCACCTGCGCGCGGCGTGCGAAAGCCCCGACCCGGTCGTGCTCTTCACGCCGCACTACGGCAGCTTCGCCGTCGGCGTCATGCGCACGATCATGGAAGTGGATCGGTTCAGGCCGATCAGCCTCTTCTACGAGTCGCCGGAGACGAACCCGACGACCTACATGTACAAGGGGCTGATGGAGCGGCTGGGCTGCAACTCCCACGTGCTCTACAACGACAGGACGGCCGTGCTCAAGGGCCTGCGCGCGCTGAAGCAGGGGCACGTCCTCGGCATCATGCCCGACGTGTTCGAGTACAACATGAGTCTGATGTACGTCCCGTTCTTCGGCCGGCTCACCGTGGCGATGGGCGGCACGGCGTTCTTCGCCCTCAAGGCCAAGGCGCGCCTGATTCCGGGCTACTGCTGGCGGCGCGGGCGCGGGCGCTTCACCCTCAAGTACGGCGCGCCCATCGAGCTGAGCCGCACGGGCGACATGGACGAGGACATCTTCCGCACAACCGCGCGCATCTTCGCCAACATCCAAGAGCAACTCACGGCCGCGCCCGAACACTGGGTCTACTGGGACACGCTCTGCGACCGCATGGGCTACGGGGCCGAGGTCGAGTTGCCGCGCGAGCGCGGCGCTTGGCGCGCGCAGTTCGCCAGGCTGCGGGGCGAGTTGGCGACCGGCGGCTCGAACCTCGGGCGCTACCTGCGCGCCTTCGAGGCGCAGTTGACCGGCGACGAGAGTTCTAAAGCGTGACGGAAAGGCGCATGTCGAGAGCAAGTCTATTAGTCGGTCTCTGTGTCGCCGCGGTCGTCGCCGCGTGGCCCGCGCCGGCGCGCGCGGAGGCGCGCACGCACCCTTTGAGCGGGCGTTGGAACGTGGTCTTCGATCTGCCGGAGGGCTACTACGAAACGCCCATCGAGTTCACCGTCGCGGAGAACGGCGACGTGACCGGCACGGTCTTGGGCCAGCTCGGCACGTTCCGCATAGAAGGCGCGGCGGGCCACCTCGACGGCAACAAGCTCACGCTCAGCGCGCGCACCTCTTACGGCAAGCTGAAGCTGAGCGCCACGCTCGCGGGCGACCGCCTGAGCGGCAAGTGGTTTCCCGCCGGTTTCTTCGCCCAACTCTTCTTCAAGGGCGGCGTGCGCGGCGTGCGCGACAAGGCTTACGCCTCGACGAAGCCGCGGCAGGAAGTTTTCGACTCCGTCTGGTCAACGCTCACAAATAATTTCTACGCGCCCGACTTCAACGGCGTGGACATCGAAGCCTTGCGCCAACGCTACCGGCCGCAGGCGGCCGCGGCGCGCACGGACGGCGAGTTTCTCGCCGTCGTCCGCAAGATGCTGGCCGAGCTGCGCTCCTCGCACCTGGACTTTTTCGCCGAGGCGGCGGGCGCGTCCGAGTTGTATCCGGCGGGCGCGCGGCAGACCGACGCCGCCGCGCGGGACATCACCTGGAAGAAGCTCACGCCGACCACCGGCTACCTGCGCATCGAGAGTTTCGACGACGGGCCGCAAGTCGTCCGGCGCATTGATCAAGCGTTCGCCGAGTTGGGGACGTTGCCCGCGCTCGTGATCGACCTGCGCGGCAACGGCGGCGGCACGCTCGGCGCGGCCATGCGCCTCGGCGATTACTTCTTCGCCGAGGCGCGGCCCGTCGGTTACGTCGCCAGCCGCGCCGGCCTCGTGCGGCACAACGCGCGCTCGATTGACGGTCTCGACTTGAAAGGCTTGCCCGCCTTCGACGGCTACGAGGCCGACGCGCTGAGCCGCGAGATGGAACGCGCGGGCGCGCTCGCGGTGACGACCGGCGGGCGCGCCGAGACTTACCGCGGCCGCCTCGTCGTCCTCGTGGACGAGTATTGCTACAGCATGACCGAGGCGTTCGCCAGCGTCGTCAAAGAGACGCACGCGGCGACGCTCGTCGGCCGGCCCACGAGCGGCGCGATGCTCGGCGCGACCACCTTCGCGGTCGAAGGCGGCTGGACGCTGATGCTGCCGGTCTGGGATTTCCGCACGCCGGGCGGCGTGCGCGTCGAAGGCGTCGGCGTCGCGCCCGACGTGCGCGTCAAATACCGTGAGGGCAAGGACGCAGACCTCGCCGCGGCGCTCGACTTCCTGAAGCGGAACGCGCCCGCTCCGTCGCGTTAATGATTTTTGTTGCGGCCCCACAGTTTTACTCAGAAGGATTTAGTCATCATGCATTCTTTCATCCGGGCGACAGCCCTGCTCTGCCTGTGCCTCGCGGCGGCCGCCGTCGCCGCCGCGCAAAACCCCGTGAGCACGTCGGGTCTGATCACGGGGCGCGTCACCAGCGACGGCAAACCGGCGGCGGGCGTCGAGATCGTGCTGCTACCCGAAGACGGCGAGAAGCGCACCGTGGCGGGCAAGGCGACGACCGACGCCGAAGGCCGCTTCCGCCTCACGGTCGAGTACGCGGGCCGCTACCGCGTCGTGCCGGCCGCGCCGGCGCTCGTCCCCGCGCAAGCATCAGCCTCAACCGCGCCGGGCAAGGCCGTCACCATCGCGGCGGGCGAAGAGGTCGCGGGCGTCGAGTTGGCTCTGACGCGCGGCGGCGTCATCACGGGTCAGGTCAGGACGCCGGACGGGCAGCCCGCCGTCGCCGAGCGCGTGACGGTGACGCCCGTCGGCGACACGACGCAGGCGCGCGCCGCGACGTTCCAAACCTCCGTCATGTTCGAGACGGATGATCGCGGCGTCTACAGAATCTTCGGTCTGCCGGCGGGGCGCTACCTCGTCAGCGCCGGCTCGTCCAACGCGGCCACGCCCAACAACTTACGCGGCCGGCGCGCCGCTTACGCGCGCACCTACCACCCGGACGCGACCGAAGAGGCGCGCGCCGCGGTCGTCGAAGTCGCGGCCGGCGGCGAGGCCGCGAGCGTGGACATTAACCTCGCGCGCCGCGCGCGCAGCTTCGCCGCGTCGGGGCGCGTCGTGGACGCGAAGACGGGCCAGCCCGCGGCTGGTCTGCCGCTCGCGTACGTGGCGTTGCAGGGCACTGGGCGGCCCGCGGGCGTGCCCGTCCGCGGCGCGCGCGCCGACGCCAACGGCGAGTTCCGCATTGACGGTCTGCTGCCCGGCCGCTACCTCGTCTTCGTCTCGGCCGAGGACGACAGCAACGCTTACAGCGACGATCTGACGTTCGACGTGCCGACCGACGAAGACGTGTCCGGCCTCGAACTCAAGGCGCACCAGGGGGCGAGCGTGAGCGGCGTCATGTTCGTCGAGAACACGCGCGACGCCGGTCTCGCGCGTCGCCTGTCGGGTCTCTCCGTCAACAGTTTCTTGTATCAGACGGACGCGACGTTGGCCGCGCAGACCTCGGCGCGCATCAACGCCGACGGCACGTTCCGGCTCGCGGGCCTGCGCCCCGGCAAGCTCAAGGCGGCGATGGGCACGCAACAGTTGCCGCGCGGCTTCTCCATCGTGCGCCTCGAACGCGACGGCGTCGCGCAAGGCGACGGCATAGAGGTGCAGCCCGAAGCCAATATCACGGGCGTGCGCGTCGTCCTGGCATACGGCAACGGCGTCGTGCGCGGGCGGGTGCAGCCGCGGGCCGGCGAGTTGCCGGCGGGCGCGCGCCTCCTGGTCGCCGCGCGCAAGCTCGGCGCGGACGCGGCGCACAGCACTTCGTCCGTCGAGGTGGACGCGCGCGGGCACTTCGCCATCGAGTGGCTGACGGCGGGCGAGTACGAGTTGACGCTCAGCACGCGGCCGGCGGCGGGCGGCGCGCCGCGCGGCGTGCTCGGCCGCCAAGTCGTCCGCGTCACCGACAACGGCGAAGTCGAGGTCACACTCGTCTACGACCCGAACGCCCCCGCCGAGGGCGCGCAGTAATCGCGCCTTCGCGTCTTTGCGTGAGACTTAACTCACGCAAAGACGCGAAGGCGCAAAGCGAAGGTTCTAACTTTCCGACGAAACAGAAATTCAGGTGGCTTTATGAATCGCGTTATCTCCGCGTCGCTCGTGCTGACGGCGCTGCTCTTCGGCCAGACGGTCAACGCACAACAGCAACCCGCCGACGCGCCGCCCGCAGCGGCCGCCGACGCGGGCGCAACGCGCGCCGGCACGATCACGGGCCGCGTCGTCCTCAGCGAAGGCAACCGCCCGCTCGCTAACGTGCTCGTCATCGCGCGCACGCCCGGTCGTGCCGGCGCGGCCGCGCTGACGGCGACGACCGACGAGGAAGGGAACTTCGAGCTGCGTGGGCTGCCGCCGGCCGCGTACCAACTGTTAGTGGCCGCCGCCGGCTACATCACCGAGCAGAGCCAGGCGTACACGCCGCCGGCTTACTACCGCGCGGGCGATCAGGTGACGCTGCGTATGCTCAAGGGCGGCGTCATCACGGGCCGCGTGCTGAACGCGAACGGCGAGCCGTTGGTGTTGGCGCGCGTGCGCGCCGCGCGCGTCGCGGACGCCGAAGGCCGGCCCGTGCGCGACCCCGGTCTGACGCGCGACTGGTTCACAGACGACCGCGGCTTCTACCGGCTCTACGGTCTCGAACCCGGCTCGTATCTCGTCGCCGCCAACACGCACGGCGGCTACCGCGCCTCGCCGAGTAAGTTCCGCGCCACGCCGGGTCAGGGCGGCGACGAAGGCCCGACTTACTACCCGTCCGCGTCTGTGGGCGGCGCGACGCCCGTCCTCGTGCGCGGCGGCGAAGAGGCGCGCGGCATAGACATACGCTACCGCAACGAGCGCACCTACGCCGTGCGCGGCGTCGTGGTCGCCGCCGGCAACGCAGCGCCCGGCGCGACGACGAACGCGCCGCCGGCCGGCACGTTCGTCTCGATCAGACTCCTGGACGCGGCGACCGGCGTGCCCGTCGTCTTCGCCAGCCTGCCGGCGCGCAGCACCGGCACGGTCTTCAACTTCGACGGCGTGCCCGAAGGCGTCTACGACCTGACGGCGCAGCGCGGCTTCGGCACGGAGGCCGCCGCGGTCGCAACGCCGCGCCGCCTGACCGTGCGCGGCGGCGATCTGACGGGCGTCGAACTCTCGCTCGCGCCGCTCGGCTCGGTGGCGGGCCGGCTCGTCCTCGAAGACGTGCGCGCCGCGGCGGGCGGCGCAGACCGGCCGGCAGTCGCGTTGACGGAGACGCTCGTCAGCGCGCGCCGCGACGCCGCGCCCGACAAGGCGACGACGAACGCACGCGCGGCGCAGCCCGCCTCGGAAGGCCAGCCCGACGCGCGCGGCGAGTTCGTGCTGCCCAACCTGTACGAAGGTCGTTACCTGTTCGACCTGCGCCTGCCGGGCGAGTCGATCTACGTGCGAGCCATCGCGCTGGCCGCGGCGGCGACGCCCAAGGCGGCCACAGACGTGGCGCGCAACGGCCTCGCGCTCAAGGCGGGCGAGCGCGTGCAAGGGTTGACGATCACTCTGGCCGGGGGCGCGGCGAGCGTGCGCGGGCGCGTCGCGGCGGCGGGCGAGGGCGCGGCGCTGCCGGCGCGTCTGCACGTCTACGCCGTGCCGGTCGAAGCGGCGCGCGCCGACGACGTGCTGCGCTACGCGACCGCCGCGGTGCAGCCGGACGGCAGCTTCGCCGCGCTCAACCTCGCGCCCGGTCGCTACTGGCTCGTCGCGCGCGTGGTCGAGACTGAACCCGCGGCCGTCGTGCGCGACGCAGCGACGCGCCTGCAACTGCGCCGCGCGGCGGAGAGTGCCAACGCCCTCGTCGAGCTACAGCCCGACCAGCGCGTCGCCGACTACGAGCTGCGTCTCACGTCAGGCAGTAACTAGCTTGGAAATTGTGTGCTTGATCTCTTCAGGTAAAAAACGATGACGCCAATTTTAGCGACGCGCGAAGTTTCAAAAATTTACCGCACCGGGAGCACGGAGGTCGCGGCCTTGCGCGACGTTTCGGTCGAAGTCCGCGCGGGCGAGTTCGTCGCCGTCAGGGGTTCGTCCGGGTCGGGCAAGTCAACTCTGCTCAACGTGCTCGGCGGGCTTGATCGGCCGACCGCGGGCGAGGTGCTGTTCGCGGGCCGCCCGCTCGCGCTCGCCGACAAGCGGCAGATGGCGCGCTACCGCCGGCAATCCGTCGGCATGATCTTTCAGAACTTCAACCTGATCCCCACGCTCAGCGCCGCCGAGAACGTCGCGCTCGCGCTCGCCTTCGGCGGCGTCCGCGGGCGCGGGCGCGACGGCCGCGCACGCGAACTGCTCGCCCGCGTCGGACTTGAAGGGCGTCTGACGCACAAGCCAGCGGAACTCTCCGGCGGCGAGCAGCAGCGCGTCGCCATCGCGCGCGCACTCGCCAACAACCCGCAAGTGCTGCTCGCCGACGAGCCGACGGGCAACCTCGACTCGGCGCGCGCCGAAGACATCCTACGGCTCCTGCGCGACATGGTCGCGCGCGAAGGCCTCTCCGTCCTGCTGGTGACGCACGACGCGGAACTCGCGGATCGTTTCGCCGACCGCAGCATCGTGATGAAAGACGGCCGCGTCGTGCCCGCGGCCCCCGCGCCGCAACACGTCGGCGCGCGGCTGACGCCCGCTTACGTGAACTGAAGGCGCGGCCCCGACGCTTGCCGCCTATCGCGCCGCCGAGGCGCACGACGAAGATTTACATTAACGGCGCTGATCGAAGGTTTTGCATTATGGGCTTTCTCGACATCCTCAAACTCGCGCTGCGCAACCTGCGCGAGTCCAAGCTGCGCGCAATGTTGACGACGATGGGCGTCGTCATCGGCGTCGCCGTCATCATCAGCATGATCTCGTTCGGGCTGGGGCTGCAACGCGACGCGCTCTCGCGCTTCCAGAACCTCGACGGGCTGAGCGAGGTGCACGTCTTCGGGCGCTCCGTCTTCAGCCTCGCCACGGGCAAGCGCACCGACGGGCAACAGGCCCGCGCGGTGTCGGACGACAAGCTGCCCGACTACGTGCCCGAACGCTCGCTGGACGACCGCGCGCTCGCCGAGATCGCGCGCATCCCCGGCGTCGTCTTCGTCAGCCCGCACATCAACTTCCCGGCCTACACGCGCTCGCACGAACGCACGCTGATGGAGTCGTTCCGCGGCACGCCCGTGCCCGATCCTTCGTCGCGCCTGAAAGAGTTCGCGGCCGGGCGCATGATCGCCAACCCCGACGAGGTCGTGGTCGCGCAAGCCTTCCTGCGCAACTTCGGCTACGGCAAACCGGCCGACGCCGTCGGGCAGACGATAGAGCTGCTCGACGCGCCCGAAGGCAAACAGGTCAACCGCGCCAACCCGGCCGACGAGCTGGTCGTCGCGCGCACCTACCGCATCGTCGGCGTGCTGGCCGAAGAGCCGGGCGGCAACCGCTTCCGCGGTCTCGCGCCGCCCGCGAACGTCTACCTCTCTATGCCCGCCGCGCGCGCGTGGAAGGACGAGCACCCCGACGCCTTGAGCCGCGTCGCCTTGAGCGTCGCGCGCAGTAAAGGCGCGGTCGGCGCGGACGAGCGCGTCAGCTTCACGACGGCCGTCGTGCGCGTCTCCGATCCGATTGAGTTGACGAACGTGCGCCGGCAACTGGCCGCGCTCGGCTTCGGCAGCTTCGCCTTCATAGACGAGTTCAAACAGATTCGCACGGTCTTCCTCGTCATCAACTCGGCGCTGGGCCTCTTGGGCGGCATCTCGCTTTTGATCGCGTCGTTCGGCATCGCCAACACGATGCTGATGTCCACGGTCGAGCGCACGCGCGAGATCGGCATCATGAAGGCCATCGGCGCGGAGGATCGCGAGATCAAGTTGATCTTCTTCGTCGAGGCGTCGGTCATCGGCCTGGTCGGCGGCGTGCTCGGCGCGCTCGCGGCGTGGGGCGTGGACGAGGTGGCGAACCACGCGGCGTACCGCTACGTGCTCAAGGCGCAGGGCGTCGCGTACATAGACTTCTTCCTGCTGCCGCCTTACCTGTGGGGCGGGGCGCTGCTCCTGGCCGTGTTAGTATCCGTCGTGGCGGCGCTCTACCCGGCGGCGCGCGCCGCGCGCATAGACCCGGTCACGGCCCTCAGACACGACTGACGGACGGGCCGGCACTCGCAACACGGACGCAAGCGCGTCGCACAGAACGTGCGGTCAGTCATCATGTCTTTAGCACGCGCCGTCGGCCTCTTCATCGCCTGCGCCTTACTGCTCGCCGCCGCCGCGCCCGGCCGCGCGCAGGACGCGCGCCCCGCGCCCGGCGCGTCGCCGCCGCCCGCGGCCGTCACGCCGGACGAGCAAGCGCCCGTCAAGGTCTACACCGAAGAGGTGCTGCTGCCCGTCGCCGCCTACGACTCGACGGGGCGCTTCGATCCGAGCGTCGAGCCGGACGACATACTCGTGCTCGAAGACGGCGTGCCGCAACAGGTCAGGAGCGCGCGGCGTCTGCCGACGAACGTCCTCGTCATACTGGACATGGGCAGCCTGGTGACGCCGACGAAAAGCGCGCGCCTCGTCGCCGACGCGCTCCGCGACCTCGTCCAAAACTTACCCGCCGGCGATCAGCTCGCCGTCATCCAGAACAGCCGGCGCGCGGAGTTGCTGCAAGACTGGACGACCGACGCGCGCCTCGCCGCCCGCACGCTGCAAACGAAATTCTATCCGGGCGACCGCTCGCGCCTCTCCGAGTGTCTGACGCTGGCGGCCGCGAAGCTCAGAGAGAAACCGGCCGGCAACAGCCACGTCATCATCTTCACGGACGGCCTTGAGGTGCAGGGCCGGCAGGAGAACCGCGCGGAGGCGATCAGAGAAGAGGCTTTGCGCCAACTGATCGCGGCGCAGCCGAGCGTCCACGTCTTCAGCTTCGCGGCGCTGGTCGAACAGGCCGTCACGTACCGCAACAAGCCCTTCAGCGTCGGCACGGACGGCCACCTCTTGTCCTACGACACGGACGCGGAGATGCGCCGCTGGTTTCGCGACTACGCGCGCGCCGTCCAGCAAGGCGAACAGCGGCTCGCGCTGCTCGCGCAGCAGACGGGCGGGCGACTCTTGCGCCCCACGTCCGCCGCCGAGTTCGCGGAACTCGCCGCGGGCGTCGCGCGCGACGTAGGCGCACAGTACCTCATCACCTACCGCCCGCAACGCCCCTTCTCGTCCGCACCCGGCGGCGCGCGCCGCCGCATCGAAGTCTACCCCCGCCGCGCCGGCCTGCGCCTGCTCGCGCTCCGCACGCAAGTAACCACGCCCAGACCATAAGAGTCCGATAACGCCGGCATCGGAGCGGTCTTCGTTTGCGGCTGAGTCTACCCGCGGGAAAGATCAACACAGAGACACAGAGGGCCACAGAGGTCACAGGGAAAAGCGATCTCAGATTTATGATCTGAGATCGCTTTTCCCTGTGACCTCTGTGCCGCCGTATTGAACTGATCGCGGGGCGCGGGCTGCCGCATCAATCACGGTATGAGTTAACGGCCCAGGCGCTTGAGTTCTTCGAGCGCGAGCGGGTACTCGAAGAAGTGTTTGTTGCCGTACTCGCGCACCCACTCGAAGTGCGTGCGCGCCGCCTCGTGTTCGCCGCGGACGCGCAGGGCCAGGCCGAGGTAGGCGCGCGCTTCCGTCTGCCTGTCGTTGTCCGTGGCGAGCCGCAGCAGTTCTTCGGCGCTCAACTCGCCTTGCAGGTAGCGCACGACCGGCTGGGGCCAGTCGCCGGCCGGGAGTTTCTGCGTCGCTTCGGCCAGGACGGCGTCGGCCTCTTCCGCCATCCCGGCGTCGCGATAACCGAGGTGCGCGAGGATGACCATGAAGGCGGAGCGCTGCTCGCGCCAACCGTGCGCTTCGAGGAACTGGCGCGCGTCCGCCGCGGCCTCGCGCCCGTGCCCGCCGAGGTACAGATAATCCCACAGCCGGTTGGTCAGCGCGTCCGGCCCGTTCGGGACGATCTCAAGGAACTTGCCCCACGCCTCTATCGCTTCGTTCCAGCGCCCCGTGCGGTGGTACGCCTCGCCGAGCAGGTAACGCGCGTTGCGGTACTGCGGCGCGACGCGCAAGGCGTCTTGCAGCGGCCCGACGGCGTCCGCGTAACGGCCCAACTGGACGAGCGTCAGCCCGATGTTGTGGTTGAAGTTCGGCTCGTTGGGCAGCAGGCGGTGCGCCTCCTGGTAAGCGGCGAGGGCTTCGTCGAGCCGGTTGAAGGCGTTGTGGAGGACGTTGCCCAGTTCGTTGTGTATGCGCGGATCGTTCGGGTCGAGGCGACGCGCCGTGCGCAACTCGGCCAAAGCTTCGTCGCGCCGGCGCAGACTCGCGTAGACGAGACCGAGCGTCAGGTGCGTGCCCGCGTTGTCGGGGTCGAGCTTCGCGGCCACAGCGGCCGGCTCCAAGGCGTCGGACGCACGCCCCATGTTCAGGTAGGCGCGCCCCAGCGCGTTATACCCGGCCGCGCTGTTCGGCTCAAGCTTGATGGCCTGGCGGAAGGACTCGACCGCCTTGTCGTACTGCCGCATCCGCGCGTAACGGTTGCCCTCTTCCAAGGCGCGCGCGGCCGGGTTCTTCGCGTCGGCCGTCTGCGCGGCGGCGTGCGCGGCGCAGGCGCAGCCGAGCATGAGCGCGAGCGACAGTTGACGCAACAACCTGTGCATGTCGTAGCCTCCTGCGGGCGGGTTCGGGCGCGCCGATCTTACTTGACATCGCTAACCAGCACAACATCACTCGTGGTCGTGCCGCGCGCGAAGAGGAGTTGTTTGCCGTCGCGTGATCGGTCGAACCGGAAAATCTGATCGGACTTGAAGTCGGTCAACTGTTCAGGCGCGCCGCCGGCCACGGGCTGACTCCAAATATTTGTGACGCCAGCGCGCGTGGCACTGTAAAGGATGGCACGCCCGTCCGCGGCCCACTGAAACCTTGCTTGCAGGGGTGAAATATCGAAGGTCTTGAGGGGCGGCCCGCCGTCGGACGAAATAATTGCTATCCGCCAACGGGACGGCGTCTCCTGTTCGTTCACGTAGCCGCAGGCAATCAGCTTTCCGTCCGGCGAGATAAGGGGCAGTGCCGTAGTGTAGTCAGTCAGTTTTACAGGGTCGCCCCCACCCGCCGGCACCTTGCGCAACTTCTGCTTGCCCGACTCGGTCGTGGTGTAGAACACCCATTGACCGTCGGGCGAAAAGCTCGGGCTTGCGTCCAGGCTATTGCTGGTCAACCGTTTTGGATTACCGCCATCAACATCCATGCGCCAGATATTTAACTCGCCCGCGCGGGTAGAGGCGTAAGCGATGTAACGGCCGTCGGGCGAAACCGCCGGAGCCATATTGCGCGCCTCGCTCGTCAGTTGCGTTTGGCCGCTGCCGTCCGCATTCATGATCCAGATGTCCGGGCGACCGCCCGTGTTCGAGGTGTAAACAATTCTGCCGTCAGGCATCGAGGCGACGCCGCTCAGCCCGTCCGTCCGGTTGGAGGTTAGTTGGGTCGCGCGGCCCGCCTCGCCGTTGGGCGCGGCCCAGACATTTGATACTTGCTCGGCCTGCACTGTGACCAGGGCAGTAGCGTCCGCCGTCAGGCTCAGGCCGCGATAATCGTTCGTGTCGCTGGTAATCCGACGCACGTCGCCGCCCGGATAAGAGACGTACCGGATTTGTCTGGTTGCGCCTGCTTCTCTATCAACGGCGGTAATGGTGAGGCCGCGGCCGTCAGGGAGCCA
Organism: Pyrinomonadaceae bacterium; assembly: GCA_036389395.1. GTDB lineage: Bacteria > Acidobacteriota > Blastocatellia > Pyrinomonadales > Pyrinomonadaceae > QHXQ01. The sequence continues at coordinate 26,478 of DASVPY010000011.1, read as the reverse complement.
TGCGAGCGCATCAACGACAACCCATTGCTGGAAAGTGAGCTGCTTCTCCGTCCCGTCTTTAACGCCCACGGCGATGACGTTGACGTTTCTGCCATTGCCCTCGGGTGTCAGGTGGGCGAAGGCGATAATCTGCCCGTCGGGCGACCATGACGGTAGCGACCAGGTGGCCCCAACGAAGTCGCTGGTCTTGCGCGTGACGAGCGTTTGCTCGCCGGTGCCGTCCGCGTTGGCGACGATGAGATAGACCTCCCCGCGCGACGGCGTGCCGCGCATGAAGGCGTAGCGTTTGCCGTCGGGCGAAAAGGTGACGGGGGTGTCCGCGTCTTCAGACGTGAGCCTCTTCGGATTGCCGCCCAGGACGGGTACTTGATAGACCGGGGAGACGCCCGATCCCGATTCAATCCGGCTGAAGAGAACGTAGCCCCCGTCGGGCGAGAAAGTCACCCAGGCGAAATCACTCCCGTTCGACGAGACTATCTCCTTGTCACTGCCGGTGGCGATGTGTCTGAGCAGGAGGCTCTGGTGACCTGGGACGCCCGTCACATGAACCACGTATTTGCCGTCAGGCGAAATAGCCGCCGCGCTGGCCCGGCCGTTCGTGGTCAGCCTGCTGACTTTAACTTTACCGAACGGCTCTGCGGTTTTAGTTTTACTCCGCCCGGCGTAATTGAGGGCCAGGAGGACGCCCGCGGCCACAAGGATCAGCCCGGCTAACGCAAATCCGATCCGGCCCTTATGCCGTTTGATCTCGCGCACGAGATACTCGGCGCTCGTCGTGGGGTGTGCGGCCGCTACCGCCGTGGTCGGAACCTCGGCCACGCCGGCAGTTTCAACCGCCGCCGCTTTACCGACGGTTGCGCCACCCGCCCCGGCGCGGCCCGCTTCCGGGGCAAGGGATCGTTCCTGTGCCGCCGCGAACTCCAGGCGCTGCTTCAAGCTGCGCAGGTCGGCCAGAAATTCCTTGGCCGTCTGATACCGCGCCTCCCTGTCCTTACGCAAAGCCCTGGCGACGAGCCATGCCAGCGCCTCCGGCGCATCCTTTGAAAACCTTTCAAGCGGCGGCGGCTCGTGATGAAGAATCGCGGCGATGACATCGGTCGTCGTTTCCCCCTCGAACGGCGGGCGGCCCGCGACCATCTCATAGAGCACGACGCCCAAGCTGAAGATGTCGCTGCGCACGTCTACGTCAAGCCCGCGCGCCTGCTCAGGCGACATGTACTGCACCGTGCCCATGACCGTGCCGGGGGCCGTCTGCACCAGCGTCGGCGCGGCTGCATTATTAGCGCCGCCCTCCGTGAGCTTGGCCAGGCCAAAGTCCAGCACTTTGATATAGCCGTCCGGGCGGAGCATGACGTTCTCCGGCTTGATGTCGCGGTGTACAATCCCGGTCGCGTGGGCGGCGGAGAGCGCAGAGGCGACCTGTAGAACTACGTCCAGCACTTCGTCCATGGCCATGCCGGTCTGCACCATCCGCCGCCGCAGCGTCACACCCTCGACGAACTCCATCGCAATGAAGTTGACGCCGGCGGCTTCGCCTATTTCGTAAATGTGCGCGACGTTCGGATGATTGAGCGTCGAGGCGGCGCGGGCCTCCTGCCGGAAGCGTTGCATACGATCCTGGTCGTGCGCGACATCGGCAGGCAGAACTTTCAAGGCGACCGTGCGCCCCAGTTGCGTGTCCAGCGCGAGGTAAACTTCACCCATCCCGCCCGCGCCGAGTTGCGCGCGGATGTCATAGCGTCCGAGCCGAGTGTCAGGGGCTAGAGGCATGGCCGAAAGAACAGCAGCGCCGTCGTCAAACTCCACAAGACTCTATTACAGAGCAGCCAAAAGTTAAAGGATTACACCTGCGCAGACTGCTCTCAAGGCGGCTGTGGCCAGCGATACGGCACACTGCTCTTCGACTCAGGGCGGTGTCGTCCCATTGATCTCTTGCCAGCTCGTGAAGCAGAAACTTTGAGCGCGCGGCTCAAAGCACACCGGGCATAGAGATAGTTACCAGAGATCGTCCGAGCACCTACGCAAACGGCAGCCATCGAACGACCAGAGGGGCAATACGAGGGGCAATCTTATGTCATCAGAATTTTGGCGCGCCAAAGAAAATGCGGCCTTATCGGACGCGGCCTCCGGTCGGACTTAGCGCGCGTGCCGGGAGGCTCCACGAAGACACGAAGGCGTGAAGCCATGAAGACGAAACCGCCCGCCCTTTTCGTGTCTTCGTGGTTCGTCTCAGGCAGTCTTATTCTTCGCGCCGCAGGTAGGTGACGCCGTCTATGACGAGCACGTTCGGTTCGCGCGGGTAGAGAAAGAAGGTGAGGCGCGCCGTCTGCCCGTCGGCGTAAGTCAGCTCCAGGGTGTTGCCGCTGACGCGGTACGTGCCGGCGGCTTGCCCGCCCTGTGAGGCGGCCGCCGACGTGCCGCCGCCCGTGCCGGCGAAGCCGACGAAGCCGCGCTGCGCGAAGCGACCGTCGCGGCTGAAGGCGATGCGCTGTTCGCCGCCGACCCCGCCCGAAGCGACGCCCGCCCCGCCCGAAAGGTTCGTGAACGAGCCGCGCGCGTAGAGACCTTCGAGGCGCTGGCCGTCGAAACTGCCGACGCGGAAGAAGTTGTTACTGCCGATGCGCAGGCCGTCTTGGCCGCGGCTGAAGGCGAGCGGCGGCGCTGTCTGCCCGCCGGGCCAGTCGAACTGGATCGTGTTGCCCGCGAGCCGGTACGTGCCGAGGTTGGCGGGGTCGGTCTCGGCGGCGCGGTCGAAGTCGAAGTCGTCGAGCGCGCCGCCCTTCGGCAAGCCGCGGTAGACGCGGCCGTCGGGCGCGAAGAGGTAGTAGACCTGGCGCACGATGTAGTCGTAGAACTTCGTGTTGACGTTGAACTGCTGCCGGCTCTCGGTGGCGACGTAGAGACCGCTGAGGCCCGCGCCCGCGACGGCCGGCCGGTTGGGCTTGCGCGCGCCGCCCGAAGCGGCCGCGGGCGCGTCGCCGCGCGTCGGCAGGTTGGCGAACGAGACGCTGCCGACGAACTCTTTGAAGGCGGGCACGTAGCGTTTGAGCAGCTCGTCGTTCGTCGCGGCGAAGACGAACATCTCGATGCGCGCGCCGGGGTGCGCGGCGAGGTAGAAGCGGTAGGTGCGCTGCCCCGCGGCGTCTTCGGTCAGCGCCAGCGCCGACAGCGTGTCGAAGCCGTTGGCGTTGCGCTCGGCGCTCACCTCGCCTTCGTTGATGACGCGCTCGCCCTGCTGCAAGGCGTTGCGCGCCGCGTCGAAGGCGGCGCGGAAATCGCCGCGCAGCTCCGCGCCCGGCAGCACGATCAGCACGCAGCTCTGCCCGCGCGGCAGGTCGGGCGGCACGAGCAGCAGCGCGCCGTCGTTCTCCGCCCGCCGCCAACCGGCCGGCGACTTGAACGTGATGTTGCCGAACTGCTCCGCGCGCACTCTCTGCGCGCAGCCCGTCGTCGCGGCGAACTGCACAACTAAGAACAGCAAGACCGCGAGGCGCGCACGCGCCCCACACGTTGATCTGGATAAAGACATAACGCTTCTCTCTGATCGAGCTAACGACACACGGGGTTTTCTTGAAGACCGTCCGCAGTTTGCTACGAGGGTACGGCGCGGGTTGGATTCAGCCGCGAATCCGCGCGCGGCCCGCTTCGCGTAGTCAAGACGACCAGCCCGTCCGTCAGGAGCACACGATGACCGCGCCGCCCGAACGCCTCGCGCACTTCCCTCTGCTGACCGCGCTCGTTGAACGGCGCTCGCGCCGCTTCGCGCGCGGGATGAAGTTGAACGGCGGGCCGCTCGCTTACGAAAGCAGGCACGCGCCGCAGCCTCTGACCGCGGCGGAAGAGGCCGCGCTCGCCTTCGCCGCCTGCGGCGTGACGGGGCCTGTGCTCGGCGAGTTGCCTTACGAGACCGGCGCGGCGCACGAGGCGGGCAGCGGCAACATCATGACGCACTTCGTCGGCCGCACCGTCGCCAGCGGCGACGCGCTCCACTCCGTCACCATGTTCGTCCTCAACGACGACGGCGCGTGGCTGTTGAAGCGCCCGCAGGACTACCCGCGCGCCGAGATCGCGGAACTGGCCGCGGCCGCGCGCCGGCACGAGTTCACGGCGCTCTACGAGCGCGCCCGCGTGCGCCTCACAGACCAACGCCCCGACGTGCCGCGCGAGCACCCTTACGTGCCCGCCTTCAATCGCTGGTCGGCGAACGTGCCCGGCACGACCTACTTCCTCCCCGTCAGCGAGTTGACCGCGCTCTACATCAACGTGCTGCTGTCGGCGTTGAGCGAAGAGTTCGGCTTCTTCTTCCTCGACGAGCGCAGACGTTTTCAGCCCGCCGGTCTCAAACGCTTCGCGCGCGCGGCGGGCGGTCATCTGCACGACGACCCGCGCGCCGGACGCGTCGGCACAATCGCCTCGTTGGAGACGTGGCTCTACGAGTTCGCCGCTTTGGAGCAGGGCTTGATGTTGCAGAACCTCGCGCTGATGACGGAGGCGCTGGGCCTCGGCGGCTTCCCGCACTTCGCCGCGCACCCTTACGGCTGGTTTCGCGCGCTCGGCTTCCGCCTGGAAGAGATCGCGCTCTCGCGCCTGACGGGCGCGGGGCGCGTAACAAGCCGGCTGATGCGCGCGCTGAAGAAAGACTTGCCCGTGCCGACGGCCGTCGGGCTTGAGCGCGACGGCGCGCCGCTCATCAAGCCTTTCTGCCCGCCTTACTACCGCACGATGGAGGAAGCGGTGCTGGCCTTCGTCGCCTACAAGTACGCGCCGGGGCGTGGGACGCTGCGCGACGGCGGCGCGGCGACGGCGTGGCGCGACCCCGCGCAGGTGCAGGCCGGCATCCCCGCTTATTCCGAGCAGACCATCGCCGCGACCATCACCTACTGCGATTACGTCTACCGACGCTACGGCCGCTTCCCCGCCGCGAGCGGGCCGTTCCGCACCGTGCTCGCGCACCAGGCGCACCGGCTCGACCCGGAGTTTTACGAGAAGTTCTACCGGCCGGGCGTAGTGTCGTGAGGTGGTCGGTGGATGAGAGAGGCGCGCGGCCGGGTTAACACAGAGGGCACAGAGTTAGCACAGAGGCCACAGTAAGAGCTTCTGTGAACTCTGTGTCTCCTCTGTGCCCTCTGTGTTTATCTTTTCCGCTGGTAAGCTCAATCGTTGAGGCCGACAACTTCGTAGAGCGTGTGCGCGCCGCGCTTGCCGGGGATGACGACGTTCGCGCACTGGCGGCCTAGTTGCACGCGCGGCGCGACGACGCGGTAGGTCTCTTCGGAGAGCAGCAGCTTCGTGCCCAGCGCCTTGTTGGCGGCCTCTATGCGGCTCGCGAAGTTGACCGCGTCGCCGATGGCCGTGACGCGGTGCGTCTCGCCCGGCCCGATGCCGCCCACCACCGCCTCGCCGTAGTGGATGCCGACGCCGATGTTGAACGTGCGGTCGTAAGCCGCTTCGAGGTACGGCTTCATGCGCTCGACCGCGGCCAGCATGTCGAGACCGGCGGCCGTCGCGCGCAGCGCCGCGTCCGGCTGACCGTCCACGCCGAACAGCGCCATGATCCCGTCGCCGATGTAGTTGTCTATGTAGCCGCCGCGGCGCGTGATGACCTGATCCATCTGGCTGAAGTAGCGGTTGAGCAGGTAGATCACGTCGTAAGGCGGGAGCGCCTCGGCGACCGCCGTGAAGCCGCGTATGTCGGCGAACAGGATCGCGATCTCTTTCTCTTCGCCGACGGGCATCGGCTCGCCGCTCTCGCAGAGCCGGCTGATCAGTTCGATGTCGGCGTCGTCGAGCGCGAGCTTGCGCAGGCGCACGTCGTCCTTGAGCGTGGTCTGGCAGGCGAGGCGCAGTTCGGGCGTGAAGTGTAGGCGCTCGGCGAGCGACAACTCGCGCTCGTTGCGCGGCGCGCACTTGGCCGGATCGTCGAGGATGAGAACGCGGCAGGTCGAGCAACGCGCGTTGCCGCCGCAGGCGTGCGCGTGTTTGACGCCGGCCCGCAGAGACGCGCTCAGGATCGTCTCGTCGGGCGCGACTTCGACCGTGCGCTCCTCCGGCAAGTAATAGATTTGCGGCATGAGATTAAGACTCCTTGAAACACTACCGCGCGGCTGCTTCGTTGACACGCCGCCGCGCGCCAAGCTTCCGAGCGCGCCGCGTCAGCGCGCGACCGTGACGACGCCGGCCATGTCGTGCCCGCCGGCCGCGCCGTGCAGCGTGCAGTAATAAGGGTAGCGACCGGGCTGCGTGAACGTGTGCCGGAACTCGCCGCCCGTGGGCAGTATCTCCGACTCGAAGCTGCCGTCGTCGGCCTTGACCGAGTGTCGGCCGACCGCGTCCTTCCAGACGACGGTCGTGCCCGGCGCGACCGTCAACTCTTTAGGCGCGAACAAGACGTTGCGCATCTCGACCGTCACCGTCTGCGGCGTGCCCGCGGGCGCGGGCGTCGGCCCCGGCGCGCCCGCTTGCGCCTGCGGCGTCGCCTGCGCGCCGCTCGTCGAGTACCAGTTGTAATAAGTGCCGACGCCGAGCGCGATGACGAGCCACCAGAGCACGAGCGCCGTCCGCATCCAGGGCTTGTAGTTGTCGAAGCGCAGGGCCTCAGGCAAGAGGTTCGTGCCGGCGCGCAGGATGATGTAGAGAGCGAGCAGTTCGGCCACGACGCCCAAGGCGGCGTGCGCCGTCGGCCACGCGTAGAACGAAGAGCCGAGGTGCGCGGGCACGCCCGGCAGCACGCCGCGGCGGAACACCGGCAGCATGTAACCGAGGATCGGGATCAGGTTGAGCAGCACGACGGCGCTCTGGCAGATCGCGTGCGCGCGGTAACGCTTCGAGCGCGCGAGCAACATGCCCGCGAGCAGCGCCAGACCCATCGCCACTTGCGCCGCCAGGTTCAGATTTGCGGGCGACGGGGCGCTGCCCGCCGGCATACCCAACATCACTGCTCAGAGACCTCCAAGCCCCGCGCCAGGCGCGCGCACACACAAGCCCGCACGAACGAGCGCGCGCAAGAGACGGACGCACGCGTGCGGGCCTCCGCCGAACCCGACGGCGACCCGCTGCGGCGCGCGTTGTGTGTCGCCCGGACGGCTAACGCGTGACGCGCACGACGCCCGCCATGTCGTGCCCGCCCTTGCTCCCGTGGAACGAGCAATAGTAGCGATACGTGCCGGGCTTGTCGAACTTTTGACTGAAGGACTGGCCGGCGCTCAGCGTCGGCGACTCCCACGCGCCGTTGTCGGCCGAGACCGTGTGCGTGCCCTCTTTGTTCGTCCACGTCACAGTCCCGCCGGCCTTGACCGTCACGGTCGCCGGGGCGAACTGAAAGTTGGTGAGCGTGACGGTGGCGGCGTCCTGTGCGGCGGCCGCTTTGCGCCGCCCGCGCGTCTGCGCCGTGGTGGCGACGAGCAGGCAGCAGGTCGCAACGAGCGCGAGCGAGACAGACTTCTTCATGACCCTCTTCTCCTTCGTACAACTGGTGGCAGGTGCGTTGTGTTCGAGCGCCGGAATGCGCCGGCAAAACGGCTTGCTGGTGGGCCGGCGTGGCTTCAAGGGCCGCCTCGCGTCTCGGCGGCGGCCGCCGCGCGCTCTTTGCGGTGGAGCATAAAACTTTACCGCGCCGGACGCAAAGGCTGGCCGCCGCCGAGACGCCAAAGGGGAGAGTGCGGTGCGGCGGAGAACGGCAGAGAACAACTCGGCGCGCGCCGGCCCTGAACGGCGCGGCGCGCGCCGCCCGCTCAGTGCTTGCGGGCGGGCTGCGCCCTGCGTGCGTGCGCCTTGGACTGCTTGAGCGGCGGGGCCGGCTTGAACTTGGCGGGGAGCGGCGTGCCCGTCGCGTTGCCGGGCACTTCCACGATCTGGCTCTTGAGCGGCCCGAGGATGCCGAGCAGTTCGTTCTTCTCGGCCGCGGGCACGTTGAACTTGTCGAGCGTCGCCACGAGGTCTTCGACCAGCGCGGTGAACTCGCCTTCAGTCACCTTCATGTTCTTGTGCGACTGCTTCATGCTCAGCCCGGTGTACTTGCACGGGCCGCCCGTCGCCTGGCAGACCTGCTGCTTGAGGTGGAACTTGACGCGCTCGATGTTGCTGCGCGCGAACTTCTGGTTGATGCGCGCGTCGGCGGCGACGCGCGCGACGAAGTCGTCGATCACGGCCGAGATGGCCGCCTCGCCGCCGAGCCGCTCGTAGAGCGATTTCTGCGCCGCCACCGGCGCGACGTTCGCGGCCGCCATGACGACGAGCAGACAGAGCGCGGCCCACAGGGGTTGCAGCTTACGCATGGATCAAAATCTCCTTAACTGGTTTGGGTTGTGATTTCGGAAGCGACCGGCCCGCGTGTCGAGACGCTTACGCGCCGTCCGTTGTGTGCCCGCCCGCCTCGGCTCTTAAGTGCCGCAACATGAACGTTGCAATTCAGACCTGTCTACGCGAACTCGCGGCCAAACGGATTCACGCGGCGCGCGTGTGAATCCAAACCCGGCGCTGATCCCGTAGTGGGTTTACAGCGTCGGCGGGCGCAGTGTGTCCGGCCGACGCGCGGCGCGAATTCGCTTGCGCAGGTTTTGCGAAATGGGTGTAGACTGACGGCGCTTGGGGCGGCGCGAGAGAGCCGAAACCGTGCTTGATTTGATCCAACCTGGCAGAGCCGTGAACGAAGCGCACGAAAGACCTTTGACGGGGGCGGGGCCGGCCGCGCCGGCCCCGCCCGCGGGCGAGTTCGAGCAGCGCAACCGCGAGCTGGCGGCGCTCATCGCGCGCGTCAGCGAGCAGGATCAGGACGCGCTGAGCGCGCTCTACGATCTGACCAGCCGGCAGCTCTACGGGCTGCTGCTGCGCATCATCGGCAACGCCGCCACCGCCGAAGAGGTGCTCTTCGACGTGTACACGCAAGTGTGGCGGCAGGCGGCGCGCTACGACCGCGGGCGCGGGACGCCGCTCGCCTGGCTCATCACCATCGCGCGCAGCCGCGCGCTCGACCGTCTGCGCGCGGGCGGCGCGGACGAGACGCGCGCCGAGCCGTTGGAGCACGCTTACGGGCACGCGTGCGCGGCCGACGCGGAAGAAGACGCCATCGCCTCGGAACTGCGCCGCACGGTGCGGGCCGCGCTCGACACCTTGCCGCCGGAGCAGCGCGCGGTGATCGAGTTGGCGTACTATGGCGGTCTGAGCCACAGCGAGATCGCGGGCCGTCTGGGCCAGCCGTTGGGCACGGTGAAGACGCGCGCGCGGCGCGCGATGATCAAGCTGCGGCACGTTCTCAATCCGGTCTTAGAAGGGGTGTTCTGAATGCACGGTGTGGCCGAAGAAGAGATGCTGGAACTCGCATCCCTGTATGCGCTCGGCGCACTGGCCGGGGCCGAGGCGGCCGACTTCGAGGCGCACCTGCGCGCCGGCTGCGACGCCTGCCGCCGCGAGGTGGACGCGCTCACCGCCGCCGCTCACGCGCTCGCCTACGCCGCGCCGCCGGTAGACGCGCCGGCCGCCGTGCGCGCCAAAGTCGAGGCGTTCGCGCGCGCGGAGGCAAGAGCCGACGCCGCGGGCGGGCGACGCGAGCCGCAAGGCCCGCGGCCTGCGCCGCAAGAAGCGGAGAAGCTGACCGTGCGCGCAGACGAAGGCGCGTGGCGCGAGTTGTGCGCGGGCGTCTCGGTCAAACGCCTCTTCCTGGATCAAGAGCGCGGCACGGTCACCTCTTTGTTCCGTCTTGAGCCGGGCGCGCGCATCCCCACGCACGAACACAGCGGCACGGAAGAGTGTCTAGTCGTAGAGGGCGACGTGTACACGGACGAGGTCTCGCTCGGCCCCGGCGACTACCACTGCGCGCCCAAGGGCAGCACGCACGAAACGCTGTCGAGCGTCAACGGCGCGCTGCTCCTCATCGTGGCCCAGGCCGCGCCCGAAATGCTGCGCGCCGCCCTCTGAGCCGCGCACACGAACGAAGAGAGTGGTTCGGGTTCAACTTCCCGCCGACGCTCATCGGCGCTCTGCGTTGAACCCGAACCGCTACCCGCACAAGCCTTCACTTCGCACACGAACAAGCCTTCGCGCTAACTAGTCGTCGCCACACACGACCCGCCTCGTCGCGTCTCCACTATTGCCGAGAATCCGTTGCCGTGCGAAACGGCGTAGTGTCGAATAGCCTCGCGGTCATAACGGCTGCGCACTTGGGCGGGCCGTCCAGACATGAACCACGAACTTTACCAAGCAGCCCTGGCGCGCTGCGCGTTCGACGCCTGCGACGTTGACACCAACTGGGTGTTGGCCGCACACGTCGCGCACTGCCGCACCTGTCGCACCGAGCTACACGCCTGGCAGGAGGTCTGCGCGCTGCTCGCCTACGCCGCCCCGCCGGTCGCGCCGCCGCCCGATGTCTTCGCTCGCATCTGCGCCACCCTGCCCCAACGCAAAGCAAATTAGCGCCGCGCGGCGCGCCGAAGAGTGCCGCTGCGCGTCAAGTATAATGGCGGTCGCCGTGCGTTCAGTTCCCGGAGGCCGCGACATGATGATCCGCCCGCTGCTCTTCTCGTTTCTCGTCTGCTTGTCCCTCGTTCACGTCGCGCGGGCCGCGGAGGTGGGCGCGCGGCCTTACGACGTGCTCCATTACGAAGCGGAGGTGCGACCCGACATCGAAGCGGAGAGCGTGTCGGGCGTGGTTGACGTTAAGTTGAGAAGCCTGGTGCGCGGGCTGGCGGAGGCGCGTTTGGACGCCGTGGGGATCGTAGTGGAAGACGTGTCGGAGCGAGGCGCGCCGCGGCAGTTCGTGAGCGACGCTGGTCTGTTGACCGTGCGGTTCGCGCGCGCGCTCGCCGCGGGCGAGGTGCGCACACTGCGCATACGCTATCACGCGACGCCGACGCGCGGCCTACGTTTCTTCCCCGACCAGTTCTACGCGGCTTACAACACGCACCACTGGCTCGTCTGTAACTTCCACCCCGGCGACAAGGCCACGCTGCGCCTCACGCTGATCGTGCCCGCGGAGCTACAGGTCGTCGGCAACGGCCGTCTGCTCGGCGAGACGCGACAACCCGACGGCTCTAAGCGCTCCGTCTGGCAGCAAGAGACGCCGCTCCCCGCTTACACGTTCGGCTTCGCCGCCGGCCGCTTCCAAGAGACGACGCAGCAGGCAGGCCCGCTCCGGCTCCGTTTCCTCGCGGACACTTACACGCCCGCGCAAGTCGCGCGCATCTTCGCGGACACGCCCGACATGTTCGCTTTCTTCACGCGGCGCGCGGGCGTCGCTTACGCCGGGCCGGTCTACACGCAGGCGCTCGTCGCGGGCGGCGTCATGCAGGAGTTGGGCGGCTTCACGCTGCTGCGCGCGGACTACGGCGCGGAGGTGTTGGCCGAGCCGCGCGAGAACTGGCTCGTCGCCCACGAACTCGCGCACCAGTGGTGGGGCAACAATGTTACCTGCGCCGACTGGTCACACTTCTGGCTCAACGAAGGCATGGCCACCTTCATGACCGCCGCCTACAAAGAGCAACGTTTCGGGCGCGCGGAGTACGAGCGCGAGCTGGCGCTCGCACGCCGCCGCTACGCGCAGCTACGCGCCGCCGGTCAAGACCGCCCGCTCGCCTTTCGTCAGCCCGTCGCCGAAGCGGACGCGGGCGGCCCGCTCGTCTACAACAAGGGCGCGCTCGTGCTCCACCTGCTGCGCTATGAACTCGGCGAGAGGGCCTTCTGGGCGGGCCTGCGCCGCTACACGCGCGCCGGCTTCGGCCGCGGCGTCACCAGCGACGATCTGCGCGCCGCCATGGAACAAGCGAGCGGCCAGCGGCTGACGGACTTCTTCGATCACTGGGTCTACGGCAACACACCGCCGACGCTCAACGCGCGTCATCGCGCGGACGGAGACAAGTTGTTCGTCGAACTGTCACAGGACACGGACAAACCCTGGGCGTTCACCGTCCAAGTGGCCGTCGAGACCGCGCGCGGGCGTGTGACGCGACGCGTGCTGCTCAGCGACAGGCGCGCGGAGCTGGCCTTTCATCTGCCCGCCCCCCTGCTCTCCGTGCGCGTTGACGACGGCGGCCACCTGCCGCTCGCCTTCGCCCACGAGCGCCCGCCCGCCATGCTGCTCTACCAACTCGCCCACGAGCCGGACACGGCCGGGCGCATAGACGCACTCGCAGCACTCCAATCCTTATGCGCCAACCGCGCCGACCCGGCGACGTGTGAACATTTCAAGACGGGCGTGCAAGAGCGCATCGCCCAAGACCCCTCCCGCCTCGTGCGCGCCCTGGCCGAACGCGTCCAACGCGACCGACAATAAGCTCTTCCCTGCCCCGCCGCAAAAATAATTTACACGTCGGTAAATTATTCGATTTACGTCCGCGCCGGCCCTGTGCTACTGTCCGCTGCATGGCAGACCTGACGATTAGAGAGGTAGCCGCGCGCTTCGGCGTCGGCCCCGCGGCCGTCCGCTACTGGTGCCGCCGCCGACTCTTCCCCAGTGCCTACGAACTCAAGACGCAGCGCGGGCCCGTCTGGCGCATACCCGAAGCGGAACTCGATGGCTTCCAGCCCCCGAAGAAGACGGGCCGCCCGCGCAAGCTCAAGGACGCACACGCGCCCGCGCCCGCGCCGCGAAAGGAGGCAGCTTGATTACGATTGCGGTCGCCAATCAGAAGGGCGGCGTCGGGAAGACGACCTTGACCCGCGAGCTGTCGGCGTGCTGCGCCCTGCGCGGCTACCAGACGCTCGCGATAGACTGCGACCCACAGGGGAACCTGACGACCTCCTGGGTGGACTCCGAAGTCTACGAGGCCACGCTGTCGCACGTCCTGCTCGAACCCGACTCGCCGGCGGGGATCAAAACAGAGCCGCTGCCGCTCTCGGATGCCATCGTGGAAAGCCCCGTCGTCGCGCTCGACATCGTGCCGGCCGACATTCGCCTGGCGCGCTTCGAGATGCAGCCCGACTACCTCACGCACCGGCTCAGAAACCAGCTACAGGAGCACGGGGGCGGCTACGACCTCGTCTTCATAGACTGCCCGCCCCAACTCGGCAAGCTGTTGACCGCGGCACTCTACGCGACGGACTACGTGCTAATCCCCTGCGCGGCCGACGCGATGGGCCTTCAAGGTCTCTCCGATCTGGCGTTCACCGTGCAGCAGGTGCGCAAGAACGTAAACTCACACCTGCAAACCTTGGGCGCGGTGATCAATCTCTATAAGCCTTCCCGCAACCTGTCGGCCGAATCCCGCCAAGCGGTCGAGGCCGCCGTGTCGCTCGTCGGCCACGTCTTCGACACGAACCTGCACGATTACTCTAAAGTGGCCGAAGCGCCGTCACAGAAACTCCCGGCCGTCCTCTACGCCAAGACACACCGGGCGGCCGATCAACTGTGGTCACTGACCGACGAGGTACTTGACCGCCTGCAACTGAGCCGGCAGAAGATCGCCGCCGTTAAATGAGGTAGCCGATGGCCGAACCAAAACCTAAAGACGCCCCCGCCCTGCGCCAGCCGCAGAAGAAAAACTTGGGCCTGCGGGTGCGCCCGCTGCCGGAGATCGGCGATCCGCACAGCTTCATCCGCCCGCTCGACAACCAGCCAGAATCTAGCCAGCCAGATTCTAGCCGGCTAACGGAGCCACCCCACCCTGGCTACGATAGCCGGCCAAGCCCTAGCCGGCCAGATTCTAGCCAGCTAAATAATGACCGGCTAAATCTCATCGCTGCCCTACCTCCTGTCGGTGGACATATGCCAGTGCCGCATCAAATCACCGACCACCTTTTGCGCCATCTCTCGCCGTCCGAACAGGCCGTTTACGTACAGCTCTACCGGCTCTCCTGGGGCGGCTACCGCACCAATTACTGCTTTATTACCAATGATAAACTGGCCGAACGCGCTAACATGAGCGTGGCGCAGATCAAGAAGGTGACGGCACAACTCCAAGCCAAGGGACTGATTGAAAAGATCGCCCGCCCACACGGGCAAAAGGTGGTTCAAGGCGTCGAATACAGGGTGCGCCCGACCAATTGGCAGCTAGAACGCAGCCAACCACAAAATAGCCAGCCAGATTCTAGCCGGCTAGAATCTGGCCCCAATAAAGAAAAAGATCTAAAGAAAGATCAAAAGGACTTTTCTCAATGTCCGGACTGTTTCGGCTCCGGCTTCTGGTATCCGGAAGGCACTGCCAAGGGCGCGCGCCCCGGCTGTCAACATCCCCGTTTGCGGAAAGGAAGTAGCACATGACTCAAGACACGAGCCGAGCAGGCTTCATTTTACGTTCTTAAGCCGACGAGTCATTCTTCGGACGGCCGCTCTATAAAATCGGGCGCACTAAAAACGCGCCGCAAAGAATGAAACTCTTCGAGGTTAAGCTGCCCTTTGACTTTGAGCTGTTCTTTTTCTTCCAGACTAATGACATGTACGAGACGGAGAGAAAGTACCATTTCATATTTAACAGCCAGCGTGTTAATGGGGAATGGTTTGCGATAACACCCTCAGATGTCACATGGGTGCGAATCAATTTCCTGTTGGTTCAGTCTCAATATTCTCTACTCAGGAAAGCCCTGGTTGGCGGGTACGGTCTAAACACCATTGAAAGACTCGAAGGGCTGTCGCCAGTACAGATGGCAGCCCTACGGCGTATGAAGCGCCGTTCTTTAGCGTCTGACGAATTAACACCTGCCTACGCTACTATCTGGCGGGATGTTGCTTGAGTTGAAATCGCCGCCCGCACCGGCCAAGTCAGTAGCGTGCCCACCTTCCTGGCCGAACCCCTCAGACGGCGGCTCTGGAAGAAGGACAAGGCGCAGCTCGAAAGGGAAGCAGGGAGGCGGGCGAAGCGCCCGGCCAAGGGGCTGTAAAAGCGAAAGACTGCCCTGCCTGCGGCGGGACGGGACGGGCGTATAAGCCCGGCGAGGAGGACAAGGGCGTGATCAAGTGCAAGCACCTCGCCGCGCCGGCCGCCGGGTGAACGGGTCATGTTTGCCGCCTATGACATGAAGGCCATCGAGGCGACCGTCTCCGGCTTGTTAGACGCCTTGCTGAGCCTGAAGTTTCTCGGGGCCTCGGCCGGCATTATGCACGTACTCGGCATAGCCAGCCACGCCCTGAGCAAGCAACTCAACCCCGAAGTTCGCGTGGAGACTCTGAGACCCGTGCAAGAACGGGAAGAGCAGGGATATGTTTCTGTCAGGCGCTCTCGTGAGTTGCCGCGGACAGCCCATCCGCGGCAAAGGTAACTGTTGATTTAAAGGTACGTTGCTCGACGAGATAATCACTAATCGGATGGGCTGAAATTTATTCCCGCCTTTATAAGCTGCCGCTACCAGGCCAGAAATGGAACCTTAAGGCTGAGAATGAAAGGTGACTGGCGAATCGGTGGCGCGGGCGTGGCAAAGCTCAGCGCCGCCCTTCGACCGTGTTCATGGTCATCAGCGCCGCCATGATTTCGATGCCGTCCCAGAGGTTCTGTAGGCGGATGTTTTCGTCCTCGGCGTGCTGGTTGTTGTCGTAGTTGGCGATGGGGACGGTGATCGTGGGCGCGCCCAGCGTCTCGCGTATGAGCGCGAGCGGGAGGCTGCCGCCGAGCGTGGGTAGGCGGACGACCGGGCCGGCCGCGGCCGACTGCACCGCCGCGACCACGCCGCGCGCGACAGGCAAATCCATCGGCGTGCGCTCGGCGTTGTAGCCGCCGGGGCGGTGCGTGACGCGGGCGATGAGCGGGTGCGCGAGCCTCTCTGCGTCCGTCGGGTCGCGCTCGACGACATAGAAGCCTTGACGGCGGATGTGTGCGACGAGCCGTTCGACCTGGCGGCGGTAGTCGTTGCCGCGCACCAGACGCAGGTCGAGCGCGGCGGTCGCGGTGGTCGGGATGACGTTGCGCGCGAGCGCGCCCGTCTCGGCGCTGGACAGTCCGTTGACGTTGAGCGAAGGCTCGTTGATGAGTTCGAGGAGCGTGCGTGCGCCGCCTTCCGTCCGCGCGAGGCCGAGGTCGCGGCGCAGTTGTTCGTCGTAAGCCGGAGCTTCGGCGAGCGCTTGGCGCTCCGCCGCGCCGAGTGGCTCCACGTCGTCGTACCAGCCCTGGATCGTCACGCGCCCGCTGGCGTCCTTCATCGAGGCGAGGAGGCGCGCGAGCAGCAGGGCGGGGTTCGGGGCCCAGTTGCCGTAGTGCCCGCTGTGGAGCGGGCGCTTCGCGCCGTAGACCGTCACGTCCACGTTCGTGTCGCCACGCACGCCGAAGACGACCTGCTTGCGCCCGGACTGGTGGACGGGCCCGTCGCAGATGAGCCACAGGTCGGCGGCGAGCAGCTCGCGTTGGCGCGTCATGATCTCGACGAGGTGCGGCGAGCCGGCCTCCTCTTCACCCTCGAAGAAGAATTTGAGGTTGACGGTCGGCTCGACGCCCTGCGCGCGCAGCGCGTCAAACGCCGTGAGGATGGCCAGCACGCCCGCCTTATCGTCCGAAGCCGAGCGCGCGTAGAGCCGCCACTCCGGGTTGATCGCTTCGCCCTCGGCGGGCGGCGGCAGGATTTTACCGCCGGCCTCCAAGGGTGCGTCGCGCAGGGTCGGCTCCCAGGGGCGCGTGCCCGTCCACTTGGCGGGGTCGGTCGGCTGCCCGTCGTAGTGCGCGTAGAAGACTACGGTCTGCGTCGCGCCGGGCGTTTTCCACTCGCCGTAGACGACTGGCGGGACGCCTGCGCCCGACGCCTCCAACAGCCGCGGGCTGAGACCGCGCGCGCGCATCAGCTCGAAGAGGTGCGCGGCGTTGCGGCGTATGTTCTCGCGGTCGGAGGCGACGTTCGGGAGCGCGAGCAGCGCGACGAACTCGCGCAGGATGCGTTGCTCGTTCGCGCGGCGGTAGTTGCGGACGGAGGCGTTGAGTTGCGGCGGCGCGGCGGACGAGCCGAGCGCCGTCAGGCTCAACAACAAAACAAGGGTCAGACGTTTCATGCCGCTCCTCCTCTGACGCGTGCGAAACCGGCGCACGGAGTATAAGCGCCGGCTAGCAGATAAACCCAAAGCGGGAATGGAAGGGCCGCAAAAGGGTTGAGGGTGGTTTAAAATTAACTGCGACAAATGGCTGCCCGGTCTCGTCTCTACTGTTGTAGCCCGGCCGGAAATCACTTGGAGGAGATGTTTCATGTCGAAGCACGGTCAAACTTTCATGCGCGCCGTCTTGCGCTTCGCCTTTGTCGGTCTGCTCGCCGCCGCGCACGCCGCCGCCGCGCAGGAGGTGCTGACGGGCGAGTGGAAGGCCTCGGTCGAGCAGCAGAAGCCCGATAAAATCTATCTCTCTTTCGAGCGCCGCACGGAGAAGGGTGGCCGCCATCAACACGGGTCGGACTACGACTTCGCCGAGTTGCAAGGGTTGAGCCGCGAGCAGGCGGCGGGCGGCGGGCCCGTCGCGTTCAGTCTGGTGCGCGAGGCCGGGCGGATTGATTGCGAGGGCAGCTTCCAGGGCGGCAAAGGCGCGGGCACGTTCCGCTTCACGGGCAATCAGGGTTTCGTCGCCGCGATGAAGAGCCGCGGCTTCGACTTCGAGGACTCGGCCGCGACGCGCGAAGGGCGCGGCGGCGACGACAGACTCTTCTCCGCGACGACGATCAACGTCACGACCGCCCTGGCCGACGACCTGCTCGCCGGCGGCTTCGGCAAGCTCGGCGTGGACGATCTCTTCAAGGCCGCGATCTTCAAGATTGATTCCAGGTTCATGCGCGAGATGAAGGCGAGCGGCTTCCCCGACATCGGGATGGAGGAACTCGTCAAGGCGCGCATCTTCAAGATCGACGCGGCCTTCGTCAGCCAGGCGACGCAGTTGGGCTTCGACAAGGAACCCTTCGAGAGCCTCGTCAAGATGCGGATTTTTAAGGTGACGCCGGAGTTCGTCGCCGAAGTCCGCGGCGAGGGGCTGACGAACCTGTCGGTCGAAGACCTGGTGAAGATGCGGATTTTCAAGATCGACGGCGGCTTCATCCGCCGGGCCAAGGCCGAGGGCGTGCCGCTCGAAGTCGAGCGCCTGGTGCAAAAGAAGATCGGCGTGCGCAGCAGGTAGCACGCCGCACGCGCTCTTCAGTCGCTCACTCGCCCTTCGGCACTTCGATCCCGATCTTGCGCAGGAAGGCGTCGGGGCGCTCGCCGCCGATCATGGCGAAGACGTAGTCGTTCGGCACGCGCTCGACCCGCTTCGTCTTCGAGTGCTCGATGACGACCTCGCCGTCGTGTATCTCCTTGACCTGCACGCCGAGGCACAACTCGACCTTGCCCTCGTCAATGCACTTGTAGATGTGGCGCTTGTTGCCGAACTTCACGTCCTTCGTGAAATCGGAACGGATCAATAGCTTGACTTTGTTGCTGCGCTCCGGCGGCCGGAAGGTGATCTCGTCGCCTTTGCGATCCGCGACCAAGTCCACCGCCGTCTCGACGGCCGAGTTGCCGCCGCCGACCACGATGATGTTGAAGCCCTCGTAAGCGGCCGGGTTGCGCAGTTTGTACATGACCTTGCGGCCGCGCTGGCCGGCGCGCTCGATCTCGATCTCCTCGTTCTTAAGCGGCTTGTCGGGGCGGCCCAGCGTCATCGGCGTGCCGCGCAACCCGATGGCGATGACGACGCGGCGCGTGTGGTACTGGGCCTTGCCCGTGCGCACCAGGAAGTGATCGTCGCCGACGCGCTCGACGCCCTCGCAACTCTCGAAGACGTGGATGCTGTTGGGCGGCCCCGTCTCGCCGGGCTTATTCGGGTCGTTCTTGTAGACGGGCACGCCGCGCGCTTCGAGTAGCTCACCGCACTCGTCGAGTATCTCTTCGCGCTGACTGCCCGCGCCCGCGAACGGCAGCGCCGTCTCCGCCGGCTGGCTGTCCGGCTTGAAGTTGACGTACTTCTCCTGCGGGTAGCTCTCGATGGTCGCCAGCACAGTGTCCTGCTCCAGCCCGAGGAACGCGAGCGTCTTGGCCTCGTGCGCCTCGATGATGGCGGACAGCCCGCCGGGGCCCATGCCGACGACGACCACGTCCAGTTCGACCCCGGCCGGGCGCGGCACGCCCCGCAGCTCGTCGGCGATCTGCTTGACGACCGAGCGCCCCTCGTTGGCGGCGTTCTTGATCAGCGGCGTGCCCGACACGTCGCCGATCACGTAACAGCCCGCCACGTTCGTCATCAGCGTCTTGGTGTTGCGCGTCGGCGCGGGCAGCGTCTTGATCTTGCGCGTCGTGTTGATGACGATGCAGGCCTTCGGGTTGACGGGGCAGACCGTCTCGCAGGTCGTGTCCTCCATGCACAGGTCGCGGCGGACGACTTTGGCGAAACCCTTCTTGCCTTCCTTCATCATCGCGAGCACGTCGTGCGGGCACGCCTCGACGCACGCGCCGCACGCGATGCAGTTGTCCACGACGATGAACGGGTGCGGGTAGTCGGGCCCCTGCGGGTCGAACTGCTTGCGCCGCTTGCGCGCCTCCTCGACCCGCTTCTGCGCGGCGAGTTGCTTGGGCGTCGGCGGCGCGTTCAGCAGCCGGCGCGCCCGCTCCGCGCCGACCCAGGCGAAGACGCCGCCCAGCACGGCCGTGATGACGACGGTGACGGCCCAGCCCTGCCACGGCAGCCCGCCCACCTGTGTGCTCGCGCCCGCCGCCTGGTTGAACGCCAGGAGGAACGCCAGCAGCGCGAGGATGGCGATCAGCAGCGATACTTTCATCGTCTAATGTCCGTCGGAGTTAGCGGCGCGGCGGCGCGCCGCGTCGGTCTCGTTCTTGAGTGCGTTGGCCTTGAGCGCTTCGGTCTTACTCTCGCCCGCGCCGGTCTCGACCAGCAGCGCGGCGTTCCAGTGGCGTTGGTCGCGGACGTGCTGCACGTGGCAAGAGGTGCAGTTCGGCTCGTCGGCCGCGAGCAGGACGCGCCCCGTCTGCTCGTCGCGCCGGCCGTCGTGGCATAGCTCGCAGTGCTTGCGCGGCATCTCCGCGTCCGCGGTCGGTCTGATGTACTCGTGGCAAGTGCTGCACTCCATCTCGCCCTCTTCGTTGGCGCGCAAGCCCGCGACCGAGCGCACGCGGTAGACGTGCAGCGCGTGGAACTGCGCGATCAAACGCTCGCGCTCGGTGTTCATCGGCCAACTGTTCAACTCGGCCCTGACCTTCGCAGGCTTCGTCGCCCACTCCTCTTCGTCCAGACCGCTCCAGACCCATTGCCCGTTCAACACCGGGTAGCCGAAGCCGGTGCGCGGGTGCGGCGTCTTCATGCGCGCGCCCTGGTAGACGTTGCCGTCTTTGTGGCAGTCGGCGCACAAGTGCAGCGCGGCCTCGCGCGGGCTAAACTCGCGCCCGCGGTGTTCGGCGTGGCAGGTCGTACAGCCGACTTGATGCTGCCGGTGCGGCGGCGTGACGGTGGCCACGAACCTCGTCGCCTGATGACATGAAGTGCAGTTGTCTTCGATACTCGCGGGGCGCGCGTGACAGGTCGTGCAGGCGTCGGCGTTGGGTTGGCGGGCGAGGTCTGCGCCGGCGTTGAGCGCGGCGCGCGCGTGCGGCGTCGAGACGGGGCGCGGCGCGTAGGCTTGCGGATACCAGCGCGCCGCCGCCCAGAGACCGCCGCCGCAGAGCAGCACGGCCCAGAAGAAGACGGCGACGGGCCAGTTGCGGCGCAGGTCGAGGGTCGGCTCCCAGGCGAAGCCGGCCTTGCCGGTCGCGCGCGGCTGCTGCGGGTGGAGCAGAGTGCTCGGCGCGGCCAGCTCGCGCTTGCGCTCGGCCCAAAAGTTCTTCATCGCCTCGGCGACGCTCGCCGGCAGCGCCTCGGGTGCGCCCGTCGGCTGCGCCTGCGCGCCCGCCGGTGCGTCCGCCGCCGTCTGCCCCGGCTGCTGCGAGACGCGCAGGCGCAGCCCGTCGCTGGCGTAATCCACTTCAAGCGCGAACGGCCCCAACTGCAACACGTCGCCGTCGGCGAGCGCCTCGGCCGCGCCGGCCCTGAGCGCGCGCCCGTTCAGGCTCGTCGTGTTGGACGCGCTCAGCGCCGTGACGTAGAACCACTCGCCGACGCGGTTGATGCCGGCCTGCACGCGCGACACGGCCGGGTGGTTGAGCCACAACTCACACTCCGGCGCGCTGCCGACGAGCAGCCCCGCAGTGACCGTCCGCTGCGCGTCGTTCAGACGCTCCGCGCGCTCGATGTAGTAGGTGCTCAGCGGCTCGTCCATATGGCGCTCAAGCGCACGCGCGTGCGCGATTAGTGGGCGGCGAAGTAGAAGACCTGGAAGACGTGCGCCGTCATCAACAGCAGCATCAGGACGGTGGCGACGACGTGCGGCGCGACCCACAGCTTGAGCAGCAAGTGCAGGTAGATGAGCGCGTCCACGCGCCGGAGCAGCGCGGTCGTGTCCACGGCCTTGGCCAGCAGTTGCCGCTCGGCCTGGCCGAGTTGCAGGCGTTCGGCGTCCGCGTCGAAACGCTTGCGCGCCGCCGCCAAGGTCTGTGTCAACTGCCGGCGGTCGAAGTACTGCGCGAGCAGGTAGCGCAGCGAGAGCAGGCGGCGCGGCACGGTCTTCGTGATGACGGCGCGCAGCCGCGCGTCTTTGGTTTCGATGAGCGCCAGCGCCCGGCGCAGCTCGTCGCGGCGCGCGCGCAGGTCGTCGAGTAGCAGAGGCTCTTCCTCGATGCGCGTCAGCAGGCGCGGGATCAGGACGTAGGTGGCGACGCCGAAGAGACCTGAGAGCAGGACGAGATCGAAGCTGACCATGAGCAGGGAAGTCAACAGCCCGCCCGCGTGCCAGCCGCCGTGGACGAGCAGCGCGAGCGCCGCGAGCACGCCGACGTAGGCGTGCGCCAGCAGCCAGTAGCGCAGGGGCTTGGCGCGCCGCCGGTAGACCTGTTTGCGCACGAGGTAGCTGACGGCGGCGAGCACGCCGAACAGCCCGGCGAAGCCCGTCAGCCAGCGCACCGTGGCGCGCGTGGCCCAGAGGTGCTGATCCAGATCGTAACGCCAGCCGGCCCACGCGAGCGCCGCTATGGTCAGGACGAGCGCGGCGACGCCCGCCCTGTGCCAGCGGCGCGCGACCGGATCGTCCTGGTGTATGTTGCGCCCGGTGACGTGCGTCTGCCCGTCGTAGTAGGCCTTGCCGACGACGGCGCTCGTCTCGCCGAAGTAGGCGAGCGGGCTAACGCGCAGGAGCGCGCCCGTCGGGCAGTTCTCCTCGCACGAGTAGGCGTGCGTCTTCGCGCCCGCGGGGTTGAGCGGCGTGTTGTTGCAGAGGTTGCACTTGACGGCGAGGTAGCTCTCCGCGTCGTCCACGCGCGGGGGCAGCGGCGCGGGCGTGATGCGGAGCAGGCCGTAGAGGCGCGCGAGCCGGCCGGGCGGGTCGGGCGCGCGTTTCGGGACGAGCGAGATCGCGTTGTAGGGGCACTGCGTCGCGCAGTCGCCGCAGCCGATGCAGGTCTTCGGGTCAATGTCGATCTCGCCGCCGGGGTGGCGGCCGATTGCGCCGGTCGGGCAGCCCGTCAGGCATTCGGGGTCTTGACAGTGCAGACACACCGAAGGGGCCAGCAGGTGCTGCAACGACTGGCTCTGCGGCCGGCGCGGGCGCTCGATCTCTATGCCGCGACGCAGCAGGCGCGAGCGCCCGTGAACTTGGTGGCAGGCGAGCGAGCAGTTGCCGCAGCGCACGCACAAGTCCATGTCCATGACGAGCAGGTTCGTGCCGTCTACGAGACCCGTCGAGATTTCCTTCTCGGTCGCGGCGACGGCGAGCGGGTCGCGGATCGGTTCCAACAGTCGCTCCTGATCGACTTCGGAGAGGCCCGCGAACTGTTGGAGCAGGACCTCGCGCAAGCCCACGTCGGCTTGCAGGTCGGCGATGGGGATGACCAGCACTTCGGTGCGCGCCTGGATCGTGACGCCGTAGGGCCAAGTCTCAGCGCCGTCGGTGAAGGCTTCGAGGCCGAGGCAATTGCCCGCGCCGAGGTAGCGCGCCTCGCGCGCGCGGAACGCCGCGCCGGCCGCGCCGCCGCGCGTGACCTCGACCCAGCCCTTGTTGATCAGGTACAGCTCGGTGAGCGGCTGGCCCTGTTGGAAAAGCGTGTGCGGCCGGCCGTAGACGCGGAAGTGCGCGACCTGTTCGAGCCGCTTCAGCAGATCGGGTGTAAAGGCCTGACAGGTGTCGCGGACGTGGCTCACGACGCCCGCGCGGCCGTGGCGATGATAGTGCTCGTTAAAGACGCGCGCGAACTCCGGCAGCTTGCGCAGCAGGCGCAGGGCGGGGCGCTGCAACTCAAGCACGCGGGCCGTCTTGCCATCGGGCACTTTGACGGTCGCGCTGCGCGGGTCGCCTTCGATGATCGCCATCTCGCCGAAGACTTCGCCGGGCATGATCACGCGCACCTCGTCCACGCGTTTCTTGCGGTGGAGGTGCAGCGTGCCGGCCACCAGGATGTAGAAGCTGTTGCCGGCCCAGTCGCCCTCGCGTATGACCTCCGCCCCGCCTGCGTAGTCCCAGAGGTGCGCGTAAGGGCCGACGCGCCCGCCCGTGTAGGTGCGCCCGTAGACGACCAGCTCCAACTCCAACTCGTGCTTGTAGTGGCCGTCGTGCTTCTGGGTCAACTCGGTCAGGAGGTCGAGCTTGCTGATCGTGTTGAGCAGCAAGGCGTGATCTTCGACTTCGCGCCGGGGCTGAGGCTGCTGTCGTGACATGGCTCTTGCACGCTTCGGGCGGCGGCGGGCGCGGGCTTGACGGAAGTTAAATGAGCGGTACGTGAGGCTAACAAGAGGCTCGTTAGCGCAGTACCTTGGGCACAGAATCTCTGTGCGCGACTCGCGGAGAACCGGCTCGTCTTGCCGACAGGCGCAACTTAATCCGCCCGCCCGGAAATGTCAACGTTTTGTTCCGCGGGCGCGCGCTACGGCTTCGACATGCGGGCCACGATCTTGGGCACGGCGTTGGGCGGCAGCAGCCGTTGCGCCCGGACGGTCAGGCGGTTCATGCGCCCTGGGATGACCAGCCCGCCGCCTCCGTCCAACTTGGCGAGCGTGGCCGCGACGACCTCCTCGTGCGCCTGCTCGCGCCCCGGCACTTTCTGCCGCGGCGGCCCGTCGGCCTCGGCCTCCGGGTCGGCCCGCAGCCGGCCCGGACTGACCGTGACGACGCGCACGCCCGTCGGCCGCAGTTCTTCGCGCAAGGCCATCGAGAAGGTGGTCAGGAAAGCTTTGGTCGCGGAGTAAAGCGCGGCCCAGGGGATCGGCTGGAAGCCGGCGAGCGAAGAGACGTTGATGAGCGCGCCGCGGCGCGCGGCGAGCATGGGCGGCAGCAGCGCGTAGGTCAACTCGACGACCGCCGCGTTGTGCAAGTTGATCATCGCCAACTGGCGTTCGAGCGGCAGCGTCCAGAACTCGCCGCGCAGCCCGAAGCCGGCGTTGTTGACGAGCAGGTCGATCTCGCCGCCGCGCGCCCGTAGTTGCTCCGTCAACTGCTGAACGGCCCCCGGCGTAGACAGGTCGCAGACCAGCGGCTCGACCTCTATCGCGTGCGCCGCGCGCAACTCTTGCGCGCGGGCTTCGAGCCGCGCGCCCGTGCGGGCGACGAGCACGAGGTTGTGCCGGCGCGCGGCCAGGGCGCGGGCGAAGTATTTGCCCAGCCCGCTGGACGCGCCCGTGACGAGGGCGTAGGCGACCGGCTGCGCCATCGCCGTCAGCCCTGCCGCGACAGTTCGAGTTGATTGGCGTTGGTCGCGTTCGCCGCACGCCCCGCCGCCCCGCTGTTCAGGCGCGCGCGCACGTGCGGGGGGAAGCGCGTGCGGAAGACTATGTCCCAGAACTCGTTCGTGATGCCGTAGCCGAGGTCTATGCCGCGCGAGCTGTGGTGATAGAGGTGGTAGGCCTTGATGCGGCGGAAGTAGGGCAGGCGGAAGTTGTAGTAGTGCATGCAGTGGTGCGTCCACTCTTCGATCACGTAGCACTGCACGACGCCGGCCAGCAGCACCGGCAGGCTGTAGATCGGAGAGACGAGACAACTGACGACCACCGAGATGACGAAGAGCGGCATCAAGTCGCGCAGCCGGCCGCTGATGTGCAGCGCGTCGGTCGGGCGCTCGTGATGCCCGAAGTGGAGCGGGTCGAGGTACTTGTTGGCCAGCCCCGTGTAGAACTTCTTGTAAGCCTTCTTCGACTGCTTGAAGTGGCGGTGGAAGACGAAGCGGTGCGACGTGTACTCGACCAGCGTCCAGACGGGCACGCCGAGCAGGAAGAAGGCGAGCGCCCGGAAGGGGTGCGGCGTGCGCAGGGCGAGCGCCAGCATGACGACGGTGTAGGCCGTGTAGAAGGCCGTCACGGGCAACAGCCGGCGGCGCGAGAACGCCGCTTGCTGGCGCTTGTAAAACGCTAAGGAAGTGCGGGCGGAGACGCTGTCAGCAACCATATCCTCTCTCGACGGGGTACAGAGTTCGAGGAGCGCGCGGCATTGTATAACGCCGCGCCCGCTTTTTGTCCAGTATCTAAGCGCTCGCGTTCGGGCGTTGGCCGCGCGGGCGCTTTAATTAGTCGCGGCGAGCGGGTATCTTATAAGCAATCGTCTGCACCAAGTTGTGAGCGAACAACGGGCCGGAGGTCTCTTATGAAAACCGTCTCGACCGAGCCGTATGCCGATCAGCGCCCCGGCACTTCGGGCCTGCGCAAGAAGACGCGCGTCTTCATGCAGCCCAACTACTTGGAGAACTTCGTCCAGGCGGTCTTCAACGCCGTGCGCGAGGCCGCGGGCGTTGACTTCGGCGCGGAGACTCTGGTCGTCGGCGGCGACGGGCGTTACTACAACCGCGAGGCGAGTCAGACGATCCTGCGGCTCGCGGCCGCCAACGGCTTCCGCCGCGTGCTGGTCGGGCGCGGCGGTATCCTCTCGACGCCCGCCGTCTCCGCCGTCATCCGCCGCCACGGCGCGCTCGGCGGTCTCGTCCTTTCGGCGAGTCACAACCCCGGCGGGCTGGAGGAAGACTTCGGCGTCAAGTACAACGTGCGCAACGGCGGCCCCGCGCCCGAAGCCGTCACCGAGCGCATCTACCAGCAGACGCTCACGCTCACCGAGTACCGCACGCTCGAACACGCCGACATCGCGCTCGACGCCGAAGGCAGCACGCGCCTCGGCGACACGGAGGTCGTCGTCATCGATCCGCTCGCCGACTACACGGCCTTGATGGAAGAGTTGTTCGACTTCGCCGCCCTGCGCGCGCTCTTCGCCGGCGGCTTCCGCATGACCTTCGACGCGATGAGCGCCGTCACAGGCCCTTACGCCCGCCACATCCTCGAAGAGCGCCTCGGCGCGCCCGCCGGCACGGTCATCAACGGCACGCCGCTGCCAGACTTCGGCGGCCACCACCCAGACCCGAACCTCGTCCACGCGGCCGAGTTGGTCGCGCGCCTCACAGGCCCCGAAGCGCCCGACTTCGGCGCGGCCTGCGACGGCGACGGCGACCGCAACCTGATCCTCGGCCGCGACTGCTACGTCACGCCCGGCGACTCGCTCGCCATCATCGCCGAGCACGCGCAGAAAGCGATCCCCGGTTACGGCGCGGGC
>DASVPY010000010.1:0-144180 GCA_036389395.1 Pyrinomonadaceae bacterium | reverse complement strand
AGCGCAACCGCGCCGGCATGAAACCCTTCGAGCGCGAGATCGTGCCCGGCTTCGAGACCACCCGCGGTCTCAACATGATCGACGCCAGCGTCCTCCGCCGGCCGGCGCACACGCCGGGGGCTATGACGGCCGCCCGCGATTAGCCCGCGCCGTTGATGGCCTCTGCCGAACGGCCGGTCTCACACAGAGGACACAGAGGAAAGCCACAGAGGCCACAGAGGGTTGCTCCTCTCTGTGGCCTCTGTGGCTTTCCTCTGTGTCCTCTGTGTTGATCTATTCCTCGAACGCCCGCCCGCTTCAGACACGCTCGCCCGCCTCGCGCGGCTCGACCAGCAACGTGCGGAAACTCGCCATGCGGACTAAGCCCGGCGCTGCACCTTTGGGCTTGGCGACAAACTTGCGCTGCGTGTAGTTGACGGCGACCTTCGCGTCCCGTTTGGCCTGGCTGTAGTTGGCGGCGAGTTGCGCGGCCTCTATGACGGTGCGGTGCGGGATGTCGGCGCGCCGCGGGTTGCGCACGACGACGTGCGAGCCGGGGTAGTCGGCCGCGTGCAGCCACAGGTCGTGCGGGCGCGCGAGGCGGAAGGTCAACTGATCGTTCTGGCGCGCGCCGCGCCCCACCAGAATCTCGTACCCGTCCGACGAACGATAACGCCGCGCCACGGCGTCCGCCTCCGTCTCCCGCGCACGCTTGGCCGCGCCTTTGCCCGCGCCCGCACGCTGTCTTTGCGCCGCGCCGCCCGCCGGTGCGCGGCGGCCGCGGCCGCCGGCTTTATCCAGACGCGCCGCGAGGTCTGCGAGCGCGTCGGCGTCGCGTGCATTCGTCGCGCGCTCAAGCTCGGCGCGCTGTTGGGCGAGCGCGGCGAGTTCCGCGCCGAGCGCGGCGAGGCGCGCGTCTATCTCGTGCGCGGCGCGCTTGGCTTTGGCGTAGCGGGCGAAGCGGCGCGCGGCCTCTTCTTGCAGCGTCGCGTGCTCGTCCATCTCTAACTCGACGGTCGGCGCGCCCTCGGCGTAGTAGTCCGTGAGCCGCACGCGCGCGCCGTGTCGCTCGGCGGTGGCGAGGTTGGCGAGGAGCAGATCGCCCGCGCGCCTGTGCGCCTCGGCGTCCCCGTGCGCGGCGCGGTCGCGGGCCAGGTTGGCGCGCAGCTTTTCACGCCGCGCCGTCTCCTGGCGCAAGCGCGCCGCGAGCGCCGCCGCGCGCGCCGCGAAAGCGCGCTCCGCTTCGAGCCGTTGGTAATACTCGTCGGCCGCTTCCGACAAACTGGCGAACGCACCACGCGTGAACGGCGGCGGCGCGGTCTCGTCTTCAACCCGCACGCGCGCGGCTTGCGGCGGCGGTTGGTACGGCTCGCCGATCTCCTGCCCCGCGCCGCGCGGCGGGCGCAACGCGGCGATGACGCGCGACTCTCCATCAAGCAACAGGACGTTGGCCGCGCGCCCGGTCAACTGCGTGATCAGCGTGTATCGTTGTTCCGCGCCGATCTCATCGCGCGCCTCGAAGCGCAGACGCGCGACGCGGTCGCCCGCGTCCTTCGTCAACGCCAAGAGCGTCGCCCCGCTCAGACGCCTGCGTAGCGCGAGCACGAACGGATCGGGCGGGAGCGCCTGCCGCTCCAACTCGCGCACGGCGCGGCGGACGAGGTGCAGGCGCGGCACGTGCGGCTCGGCGGCGACGAGCAAGTACGTGTCGGCGCGCAGCCGGAAGTCGAGCACGAGGGCGGCGCGCGCCACGAGCCAGACCTTGCCGAGCGCGCGCCCGACCAGCGCCGGCTCAAGCTCCGCGACCAGGGCCGCGATGAGTTGCTCGTCCATGAAAAGTTTGTCCGCCGTTCAGTCAGAGCTTAGCGCGTGAGCGTAAACGAACGAAAGCCCCGCGGCTGACGAAGACGCGGGGCCTCGGTTGAGTCTCTTAACGTCGCCGCTTACTCGCGGACGACGATTGTGCCGGAGAGGTGATCGTGGAGCGCGCGGCGTTCGGCGTCGAGGAGCGCGTAGGCGAGACCGAGACCGCCGGTGGCGAGCGCGAGCATGAAGCCGAAGGCGCGGCGCGCGCACTGGCTCGTGGTCGGCGCGCGCCCCGTCGCGGCGTCCGCCGTCCGCAAGCCCGTCAGCGCCAGCCCCCACGTCCGCCCCGCGAGCGCCGTCGAGGCCATCAGGTAGAGGAACAGCAGCACCAGGATGATGCCGGCCATCGCACCGGCCACGCGCCGGTCGGCCCAGTTGCCGTTGGTCAACTCGATGATGGCCGCGAAGGGCGTCGCCGCGAACGCGACGACGAGCAGATCGACCAGCCCGCCCGCCACGCGGCGGACGAGCGGCGCGCGGTCGTCCGCGCCGGGCGCGTCCGGCGCTTCGGCCGCGGCCGTCTCGGCCTCGCGCCGCGCCAGGTAAGCTTCGTCGAGCACGAGGGGGATGTGCCGGCGCGTCTTCGCGCGCTCGGCCGGCGCGGCGGCGTGCGCCTCCGCCTGAACGGGCGGCGGCACGACCACGAGGTTGACCGGGCGCGGCGTCTCCGGCGACGACTCGGACGCGCCCGGAGCGTTCATCTCAGACTCTGCCGACGGGCGCGCGTCCGCGGAACTGACCGAAGCGCCCGCGGAAGTGTGCGTCTCGGCGGCGGCGTTGGGCGACGCAGTCGCGGGATTAGACGGAGCGGCCGCGGTCTGCGTCATCGCGTTGCGCTGCGTCGTCGCGGCGCGCTGCTGTGGCGCGGGACTCTGCTGTGGCGCGGCGCTCTGCCGGGCCGCGGGCACGTTCTGCTGCTGCGGCGTGGTGCTCTGCTCTGCGTGCGGCGCGGGCAGCGGGCGCGTCGGCGCTTGCTCGGCGACGTGTTGCGGCGCGACCTCGTAATCCTCTCTGGCGACGCGGGCGGCGGCGGTCGCGCCGTGTCGGCCACGGCCGGCGCGCGCGGGTTGGGGTGTGGGCTGCTGCTGGCGCGCGCGCTCGATCCGCTTGAGCGCGTTGGCGACGAGCGGGTTGAGCGCGGGCGCGGGCTGCGGCGGCACGAGACCGAGCGGCGGCGTCTGCGCCTCGACCGTGGCGGCAGACGCGGGCGCGGCGTCGGCGACGGAGAGCGGCTCGGCGTCGGGCGCGGCACACGCCCCGGCATGAGCCTCGCCGTGCGCCTCGGCCTCGCGCGCGGCCTCCTGCGCCTTGCGCTGCTGAATCTCGCGCACGCGCTCGCTCAACTCCTTCCGCCACTGCGGCTTGGGCGCGCGCCCCGGCGTCGGGAACTCGATCACGGCGGGCGCGTTCGGGCGCGGCGTCGCGTTGTCGTTCCGGCTCTCGGTCGTCTGTTCCGGGCGTGCGGGAGGCGTCATAAACAATCCTTCAGCCGGTCGAAAAATTCATGCGCACATGAAACTCAGGACGGACGGGCGTGAGCGCTAACCTCAAGCCCTTTGCGGAGTCGCGGCGGATGCTATCAGACATTACTTTAAGTCGTCAACCAGAAAATCCACAAGTAAATGTATTTGCCCGCGGGAAAAACACCATATGAAGGCAAAAAAGCAGTAGTCAGGAGCCAGAAGCCAGGAGCCAGTAGGAGGCCGTTAGAGAACGCGGAAACAGAAAGACCGGCCTTGGTGATAGGCCGGCCTTTCCTTCTGGCTTCTGGCTTCTGGCTCCTGACTACTGCTTTACTCCAACGGTTGTCGCCCGGCGTAGCCGGCCTCGACCTCGTGCCACCACTCGATGTGGTCGCCTTCGCCGTGCTCCCAGCAGAGGAGGACGACGCGGCCGTCGCGCAGGCAGGGGAAGTCGATCAGCCCGCGGCCGAAGTCTTTCAACTGCACGCCGAGTGCTTCCAACTGCGCCGCGCTCTCGCCGAGTCGGCGCAGCGCGGCGACGTAGCGCGCGCCGCCCGGCATGAAGCCGCCGCCCAAGGCCGCGCCCTCGGCCGCCTGCCGCGCCGCCGCCCCGCCCGCCACCAACTCGGCGTGCGCCCGCACGATCCGCGCCACCACCGGCCGCACCGACGGCAGCAGCGCGTTCGCCTCCTCGACGGTGAAGAGTTTCATAGGAAGTAAGGCAGAGTTCAAAGTTCAAGGTTCAAAGTTCAAGGTTCCACGCGCCCCTAACCTTGAACCTTGAACTTTGAACCTTGAACTCTGTCTGACTCAGTGCTCGTCGGTCACGCGGACGAAGTCGGATTGGGGGCGGTAGTCGGCTTGGGCGTCGTCGCCTTTGGGGTCGGGGGCGTTGGGCGCGGCGGCCGCCGCGCGCTGTTGGTTGTGGTTGGGGCGGTGGTTGTTACTGCCGCCTTCGGTCTCGTTGTAAGCGCCTTGGGCTTCGTCCTGGGTGTGGTTATTGTTGTCGTAGTAGCGCGCGTGCGCGTGCTCTTTGCGCACCTTGTCGGCGATCTCGCCGAGGTCTATGAAGTAGTCGGCCACGTCGATCAGCTTGGGCGCGGTGTTCGAGCGGAAGCCGGCCACCTCGACGCGGCAGCCTTTGTAGGCGACGGCGTTGACGGCGTAGACGAAATCCTCGTCGCCGGAGACCAGCACGGCCGTGTCGTAGCGCCCGGCCAAGCTGAGCATGTCCACGGCGATCTCAACGTCGAGGTTCGCCTTGCGCGTGCCGTCGTAGAAGGTCTTCAGTTCCTTCTGGATGACGCGGAAGCCGTTGCGGCGCATCCAGAGCAGGAAGCCTTGCTGGCGCTCGGCGTTCGTGTCCACGCCCGTGTAGAAGAAGGCGCGCAGCAGCCGCCCGTCGCCCAGCAGGACGCGGAGCAGCTTGTTGTAGTCTATGTCGATGTTGTGGAACCGCGCGGCGTGGAAAAGGTTGTTGCCGTCGATGAAGACCGCGACCCGCCCTCGGTAGCCCAGTTGCCAGGAGATGTTATTCGTGGGATCAAAGTGCTGCATACAGGGAAACGCTCCGTTGTTAAGAAGTTGAATGACATGACTTGAATATCGTCTCCCTAGAATGCAGCCTCGCGCGGCGTGCGGTCAAGCGGCGGGCCGTGGAAATCGGCGGGGCGTGGATTCGGCCGCGTCGCAACGCGGCCGAGCAACTCACTGCACGCGCGTGCGCTGCGGCGGCGGCAGGGCGGCGGCGATGATGTCGCCGGTGACGGCGTCCACGTAGGCGCGCACGGGGTTGTCGCCCGAACCGACCGGCACTTCCCACGCGAGGTGCAACTCGATGACGGGCGGCTCGCCCGCGCGCGCGACCGGGTAGACCACCAACTCGCGCGTGGTGAGCGGCTCGGACTGGCTGACGGTTAAGGTCTGCGTGACGTTGGCGGCGTCGGTGTAGGTGACGGCGCGCCCGCGCAGGCGCGTCGCGGCGTCTTCGGCCGTGAGCTTGGGCGGCTGCGCGGCGAGGGCGCGGGCGAGGCGTTCTGTGTCTGGGAGCGCGGTGCTGGTGATCGAGGTCACGCGCCCGTCGGCGTCGAAGCTGATCTCGACCGTGCCGTAGCCGCCGCGCAAAGGGTGTGGGAAAGGCTTCTGCCGGTAGCGCGCGACCTTCGTGCCGTTGGGGCCGTCGCGCAGCTCGACGAGCGAGAGGTCGCGCGGCGTGCTGCCCAGGAGTGGCGCGGCGGTGGCGATGAAGCGGCGCAAGGCCTCGCGCGTCTCCTCGTCTTTGCCCGACTGCAAGGCGGGCGCGATCTCGACTTTGGGCAGGCGCGGCGCGAAGCCGGGCGGCAGCGCGGCGACGGTCGCCGTGACGCTCTGCAACTCCGGCGTGGGCGCGGCGCTCAAGCCTTGCGCCTGCGCGAGCGTCTGCCACGCGTTGAGCGTCTGCTCGCGCCGCTCGGCGTTGGCGACGAGCGTGACGGGGTAGACCGGCTCGTTCGCGCGCGGGCGCGCCGCCTCGGGCCCGCGCGCGCCCGCGCACGCCGCGCACAAGGTCAGTGTGACAAGCAGGCACGCGCGCGCCGGCACACGGAGACGACGACAGTTCTTGAACATGATCTTTAAGCCGCGGGGGAGTTGCTGTCCGCCGACGATTATACAGCGCGTGCGCCGATTTCAAATCTCAAATCTGAGATCGACTTTTCTCTGTGACCTCTGTGCCCGCTGTGTTGATCTCTCCCGCGGTCACAAGCACGCAATGATTCCCGTCCGACTCACGTTGCAAAGCCAACTGCCCAACGTATAATGACCCGCGATGACGCGCTCGCCTTTTGACGACGAAGCCCCGCCCGATCCGCCCGCGCCGCAGGCGCGCGCCTACGCGGCGGCCGAGCTGATCGCGTGCCCCGCGTGCCAACGCACGAACGCCCCGACGCGTCTGCGATGTCTCTACTGCGGCGCGGCGCTGCCCGCGCCCGCCGCCGGGCGCGAAGACTTGCGCCGCCCCGCCTTGCGCGCGCTCGAAGCGTGGGAGCAGGGCTTCAACGTCGTCCTCCACGCGCGCGCCGAGGACGCGCCCGAACTGCCGCCCGAAACAGTCGCCGAGGCCGCGCGTCTGCTGCGTCTCGAACCCGATCTATTCGCGCGCGTGCTCGCGGCGCGCACGCCGCTCCCCGTCGCGTGCGCGGCGTCGGCCGAAGAGGCCGCGTTCGTCGAGCGACGCTTAGGCGCGTTGGGTCTGGCGTGCGCGGTCGTGGCGGACGAGACGCTGGGCGTCGCGGCGCAGCCGCCGCAGCGCGTGCGCCGGTTCGAGTTCGACGACGCGGGGCTGACCGCCTGGTCAGGCGCGGAGGGCGCGCCGCAGACGGTCGCCTGGGGCGAGTTGGTGCTGCTCGTCGTTGGGCGCATCAGCCGGCGGCAGATCGAAATCGAAGAGCGCGGCGGGCGGCGCGCGCGGGGCGAGATCGTGGCGACGCGCGAGTTCTACGAAGACGAGAGCGTGCTCGACCTGTACACGGACGAGCCTGCGCGCAACTGGCGCGTCCGCGCCGAGTCGTTCGACTACAACTGTCTCGGCGCGGGCAAGAGTCTGCTCGCCGCGGAGAACTTCGCGCGGCTCGTCGCGGCCTTGCGCGCGCGCGCCGCGGCGGTCGTCTGCGACGAAGACTATCAGGGCTTGCGTCACCTGCTCGCCGCCGCGTGGCCCGCCGCCGAGGAGACCGCTTCGGGCTTGCGCCGCGGGCGGCCCGGCCGCCTGAACCGCGAGGCCATCACCACCGTCAGCAACGAGACGCAGTTCACACGCTACGGCCGGCTGCGCCAACACCTACTGCTGCGCGCACGCACATGAGACCGCACCGCAAACACAAGGGCGCACACGCCGAGCGCGACGAGCGGACGCACGCACGCGACGAACGAGTGAACGCGCACGACGAGCGCGTGAGCGCGCGCGTCGCGCCGGCGCGCGTGACGCCGAACGAAGGCGCGGCGCAGCTTTACGGCGTGCTGCCGGTGCTCGAAGCGTTGCGCGCGGGCGGGCGGCGCGTCGAGCGCGTCACGGTCGCGGCGGGCGCGCACGAGGCGCGGCTGCACGAGCTGTTCGAGTTGGCGCGCGCGGCGGGCGTGCCCGTGCGCCGCGCGCCGCGCGCAGAGTTGCAAAGGCTCGCGCCGCACGCGAACCATCAAGGCGTGATCGCCAACGTCGCCGCCGCCGCGTACCGCGACGCCGACGCGCTGCTCGATCAACTCGCGGCGCGCGCGCAGACCGACGCACCGCCGCTCGCCGTCGTGCTCGACGGCGTGGAAGACCCGCGCAACCTCGGCGCGATCCTGCGCACCTGCGAGTGCGCGGGCGCGGCCGCCGTCTTCGTGCCCGAACGCCGCGCCGCCGGGCTGACCGAGACCGTGGCCAAGGCCGCGGCGGGCGCGCTCGAATACGTGCCGGTGGCGCGCGCCGCCAACGTCGTGCGGCTCGTCGAAGAACTGAAGGGGCGCGGCCTCTGGACGGTCGGCACGGCGGCGGACGCGCCGCGCGCCTACACCGACTGGGACTGGACGCGCCCCACGGCGCTGCTGCTCGGCGGCGAGGGCGCGGGCCTGCGTCGCCTCGTGCGCGAGCGTTGCGACGTGCTCGTCCACATCCCCATGCGCGGGCGCATCGAGTCTCTGAACGTCTCCGTCGCCGCCGGCATCGTGCTCTACGAAGCGCTGCGCCAGCGCGCCGCCGCCCGCGCGCGTGAGTGATATACTGTGGCGCGCGGAGTGACCGCTAAGGAGTGAGACCTATGTATTGTCCTAAGTGCGGCACGCAGAACATCGAGAACGCGAGCTTCTGCCGCGGCTGCGGCACGAACCTGACCGTCGTCTCGCAGGCGCTCACGGGCCGCCCGCCGGAAGCGGCGAGCGTCGCGCCGCCCGCGGAGTTGGACAGGCGCACGCGCCGCCAGCGCAAGCGCGACCGCCCGCCGCGCCTCGACAGCGCCATCACCACCTTCTTCATGGGGCTGGCCTTCATCTTCGTCGCGTTCGCGGTGAAGAACTACATGCCGGGCGGTCACGTCTGGTGGTTCTGGATGTTCCTCCCGGCCTTCGGGATGATCGGCGGCGGCATCGCCGAGTACGCGCGCCTGCGCGAGAGCCGCAAGGCGGCGCAACTGCCCGCGCCCGACTACGCGCCGCCCGCCGTCGCGCCCCCGCACGCCGCGCAGGAACTCCCCCCGCGCCCCGCCGCAGACTACTACCCGCCCGCCAGCGTCACCGAGAACACGACGCAACTCCTCGACCGTGAGCGGTGAAGATTGTTGTCGGTTAGCTGTTAACTGTTATTGGTTAATTGTTAGTTGTCGGCGGCTAGTTGTTCTTCGCCGCCTCTCAAGCTCAGCCACAGCCGCACCCGCAGCCGTCAGACGCAACTAACAACTAACAGTTAACAACTAACCAACAACAATTAACCCATGATCACGGACAACGGACAACGGACAACGGCCAAGCTCTGCGTCCCCGTCTGCGTGCGCCGCGCCGACGAGTTGCGCGCGACCGTCACGCGCGCCGCCGCCGTCGCCGACATCGTCGAGTTGCGCCTCGACTGTCTCGCCGACGGCGCGCAGCTCGAAGCGGCGCGCGCCGAGTTGCCGGCCATCTTCGCCGCCCGCACGCGTCCTTTCATCCTCACCTTCAGAAGCCCGGAACAAGGCGGCCGGCGCGCGCTCACGGAACGCGCGTGCGTCCGCTTCTGGCAAACCTGCTGGCGCGACTGGCAGGCGGGCGCGCCCCGCCCCGACTTCGTAGACATAGAACTCGACCTGCTCCTCGCCCACGGCCCGCAAGTCTGGCCCGCGGCCGAAGCGGACGCACAAACCGGCGCGCGCATTGACGTGAACGCGCGCCCCGCGCTCATCTGTTCGCACCACGATTTCGCCGGCATACCTGCCGACCTCGCGGCGCTCTACGAGCGCATGACGCGCACGCCCGCGCGCGTCTGCAAACTCGCCGTCGCCGCGCACGACGCGACGGACTGTCTCGCCCTCTTCCAACTGCTCGCGCGCGCGCGGCGCGAAGGGCGCGCGGTTGTCGTCGTCGGCATGGGCGCGGCCGGTCTCGCCACGCGCGTCCTCGCGCCCGCGCACGGCGCGCTGCTCACCTACGGCGCGCTCGACGCCGACCACGCGACCGCGCCCGGCCAGTTGGCCGCGCAGACGCTCCGCGACCTCTACCGCGTCCACGCGCTCGACGCGCGCACGGCCGTCTACGGTCTCTTGGGCCGCCCCGTCGCGCACTCGCTCTCGCCCCACCTGCACAACGCCGCCTTCGCCGCGCGCGCCCTCAACGCCGTCTACGTCCCCTTCGACGTTGGGGACGCGCCCGCGTTCATTCGACGCCTGGCGCACCCGCGCACGCGCGAGCTTGACCTGAACATACGCGGCCTCTCCGTCACCGCGCCCCACAAGCAGGCAGTCATCCCGCTCCTCGACTCGGTTGACGACGCCGCCCGCGAAGTCGGCGCGGTCAACACCATCGTCTTCGACGGCGACGCCCTGCGCGGTCACAACACCGACGCCGCCGCCGCCCTCGCCCCGCTCGCCGCCGCACTTGAACTGCGCGGCGCGCGCGTCGCCCTGCTCGGCGCGGGCGGCGCGGCCCGCGCCGTCCTCTGGGCCTTGCGCCGCGCGGGCGCGCACACGACCGTGTTCGCGCGCGACGAAGCACGCGCCCGCCCCGTCGCCGCGCAGTTCGACGCGGCGACGAGCGCGCTGCACACGACCGCGCGCTTCGCGGGCTTCGACCTCGTCATCAACGCGACGCCGCTCGGCACGCGCGGCCACGCCGAAGACCAGACACCCGCCGACGCCTCGCAACTCCGCGGCCCGCGCGCCGCCTACGACCTCGTCTACAACCCCGCCGACACGCGCTTCATGCGCGAGGCCCGCGCCGCCGGCTGCGCGCACGTCGCGGGCGGCTTCGAGATGCTGGTCGCCCAGGCCGCCGCGCAGTTCGAGTTGTGGACAGTCCAGCCCGCCCCGCTCGACGCGATGCGCGCTGCGGCCGAACGGCAGATGCGCGCGGGCGACGCGGATCAGTCGGGGCGCGGCGCATGAGATACAATAGCGTGAGCACTCGACAGGCGAACTGAGCGGCAACGTCTGAGTAGTACCGATTGATCACAGCGAGTTTATGGACGAGCGTTACAGCCGGCAGATTTTGTTCGCGGGCGTGGGCGCGGAGGGGCAGGCGCGTTTGCGTGCGGCGCGGGTGCTGGTCGTGGGGTGCGGCGCGCTGGGGTCGGCGCAGGTCGAGGCGCTGGCGCGCGCGGGCGTGGGCGGGTTGCGCGTCGCGGATCGGGACTTCGTCGAGGCGTCGAACTTGCAGCGCCAGACGATGTTTACGGAGCGGGACGCGCGGGCGCGTCTGCCGAAGGCGGTGGCGGCGGCGCGGCGCGTCGGCGAGATCAACGCGGACGTGAATGTCGAGGCGGAAGTCCTGGACGTGCATCAGGGCAACGTCGAGCGCCTGCTCGCAGGCTGCGACCTCGTGCTGGACGGCACGGACAACTTCGCCACGCGCTACCTCGTCAACGACGCCTGCATCAAGCACAACGTCAACTGGATTTACGGCGCGGCGGTCGGCTCTTACGGCGTGACGATGACGGTGCGCCCGCGCGTCAGCCCGTGCCTGCGCTGCGTGTTTGAGGAAGCGCCGGCCGCGGCCTCCGCGCCGACGTGCGACACGGCGGGCGTCATCATGCCGATCATCTCCGTGGTCGCCGCCGTGCAGGTCAGCGAGGCTCTGAAGCTGTTGACCGGGCAGACCGAGGCGTTGCACAACTCGCTCATGCAGTTCGACGTGTGGCAGAACGAGTGGCGGCGCATACGCCTGGGCGCGCCGGCCGCCGACTGCCCGGCGTGCGCGCGCGGCCGCTACGAGGCGCTCGACGCCGACGGCGCGGAGTTCGCCGCCGTCCTCTGCGGGCGCAACGCCGTGCAGCTCGCGCCGCGCGTGGCCGCGCCGGTCGATCTCGTCGCGCTCGCCGCGCGCCTCAGCGCCGCGGGCGAGGTCAAGGCGAACGACTACCTCGTGCGGCTGAGCACGGGCGGCTACGAGTTGACAATCTTCCGCGACGCCCGCGCCATCATCCGCGGCACGGACGACGTGCAGCTCGCGCGCACGCTCTACGCACGCTACGTCGGCAACTGAGCCGGCGCACGGGGCGCTCGCGCCCGGCGCTCGTTTCTTGTGCCCGCCGGTTTCAAGGTATCATCACGCCAGCGCGGCCGTGACAGACGCCGCACGAGATCAAACGACACAGCTTCTTTTAATGCGCCAGCACACACTTCCCCGTCGCACCGCACGTCTCCTCTTCACGCTTATCGCCTTCGCCCTCGCGCTCGCCCCGGCGGCGCGCGCGGGCGGGCCCGTCGTCTGGGAGACCAACTCGCGCGAAGACCTGTTGAAGGGCGAGGCGCGCGGCGTCTCCGTCACAGACACGGGCGCGCTCATGCTCGCGCCGCGCTTCGCGCAGGTCTTCGACACAGAGCAGGCCTACGTCTGGTCGAGCACGACGGACGCGCAAGGCAACGTCTACCTCGGCACGGGGCACGACGGGCGCGTCTTCCGCGTCACGGCGGAAGGCAAAGGCGCGCTCCTCTACGACGCGCCGGAACTCGACGTGACGGCGCTCGTCGTCGGGCGCGACGGCGCGCTCTACGCCGGCACGTCGCCCGACGGCAAGGTCTACCGCATCGGCGCGGACGGCCGCGCGACCGACTACTTCGATCCGCCCGACAAGTACATCTGGTCTCTGGCGGTGCTGCCCGACGGCGCGCTCGCCGTCGGCACGGGCGACAACGGCAAGCTCTACCGCGTCCGCGAGGCCGGCGCGAAACCCGAAGCCGCGCTCCTCGCCGACATCAACGAGACGCACGTCATCTCGCTCGCGGTGGACGCCAAGGGCCAACTCATCGCCGGGACTGATCCGAGCGGTCTCATCCTGCGCATCACGCCCGACGGCAAGGCGTTCGCCCTGTTCGACGCGCCCCTGCGCGAGATACACGCGCTCGCGCCCGCCGCCGACGGCTCGATCTACGCGCTCGCCTTGGGCGACGCCGCGACGGTCGCGCGCCCCGCCGCGGCCGCCGCCCCCCCCACGGGGACGACGGGCGCGCAGGGCAGCGTCGTCGTCACATCGAGCGTCGTGGTGGACGACACGGGCGCGCAAGGCACGCCCTTCGCGCCGCAGCCCACGCCCGCGCGCAGCCGCAACGACGTGCAGAACGCGCGCAGCGCCGTCTTCCGCATCGCCGCCGACGGCGGCTCGGACGTGCTGTGGAGTTCGACGACGGTCAACGCCTTCTCGGTCGCGCCCGCGCCGCAAGGCGGGCGCGTGCTCATCGGCACGAGCGACAAGGGGCGCATCTACTCGGTCACGGACGACGGGCGCGACACGCTGCTCATCCAGTCGAGCGAGGATCAAATCTCGGCGCTCGTCGTGCGCGGGCGCGAGGTCTTCGCGGCGTCGAGCAATCAGGGGAAGCTGTTCCGCTTCGGCGAGGAGGCGGTGGGCGAGGGCACTTACGAGTCGCCTGTGCGCGACGCGCGCGTGGTCGCGGCGTGGGGGCGCGTCTGGTGGGAGGGGCGCGGCACGGTCGAGTTGCAGACGCGCAGCGGGAACACCGAACGACCCGACATGACCTGGAGCGACTGGAGCGCGCCGCTGCGCGACGCGGGCGGCGCGCCCGTGCAGAGTCCGCGCGCGCGCTTCATCCAGTGGCGCGCGGTCTTGCGCGCGCCCGCGGCGGGCGGCGTGGCGGCGCGCGTCGAGAACGTGAGCCTCGCCTACCAGCCGCGCAACGTCGCGCCCGAAGTGCTCTCGATCACGACGCTGCCCACGGGCATCGCCTTGCAGTCGGCCATACAGGTGCAGACCGATCCGAACATCGAGGCCGCGGGCTTCGACCAGTCGCTCATCGCGCCGACGCCGCAAGTGCCGCCGCGCCGCCTCTTCCAGCGCGGCGCGGTCTCGCTGCAATGGCAGGCCGAAGATCGCAACGGCGACTCGCTCGAATACGCCATCTCCTACCGCGCCTTGGGCGAGGGCACGTTCCACCTGCTGCGCGACAAGCTGCGCGACACCTTCTACACGGTGGACGGCGCGGCCTTGGGCGACGGGCGCTACGTCTTCCGCGTCGTCGCCTCGGACGCGCCCGACAACGCCGTGGACGCGGCGCTCACGGGCGAGCGCTTCAGCGAGCCGGTCGAGATAGACAACACGCCGCCCATCGTGCGCGCCGCGGGCGAGGCGGCCGTGGCGGGCGAGCGCGTCCGCGCGCGCTTCAACGCCGACGACGGGCAAGGCATGATCCGCCGCGCCGACGTGAGCGTGGACGGCGGCCCCTGGCGCACGGTCTTCCCCGAAGACGGCATCGCCGACAGCCCGCGCGAAGCCTACACGGTCGAACTGCCCCTGCCCGCCGGCCCCGGCGAGCACACCATCTCCCTACGCGCCTTCGACGCCAGCGGCAACACCGGCAGCGCCCGCGTCCTCGTCAGAAGACAGTAAGCGGGCAACGCGCACGTCGCTGCTGGGAGCGCGGGCATCCCTGCCCGCCATGAGCGCGCAGCGCGAATAAGAAGAAGCGGCGGCCTTCGACGTTGAAAGCCGCCGCTTCCTCTTTAGCGTGCTCACGCACGCTTTGGCGGGCAGGGATGCCCGCGCTCCCGGCTGCGACCGCCGCGCTCCGGGTCGGCAAATTGCCCGCCGAAACTGGGTTTTTCCCGTCTTCGAGGTGGGCCAATCCGTTCTTGAGGTAGGCCGTTGCGATTAAATATCGGAAAATTCCGTTCCTGAACCCCATCGGCCTACCTCGGAAACGGAAAGTTCCGATCCCAGAACGGAATTTTCCGTTCCTGAACCTCGTCAGCCTACCTCGGAAACGGAAATCCCCGATATTTAATCGCAACGGCCTACCTCAAGAACGGAATTTTCCGTTTTCGAGGTAGGCCGTTGCGGCTCCGTGGTAGATTTTTTCATCTCAGAGAGGCGCTGGTTCGTTTCCGCGTCGCATTCGACCTTGCCGCCGGGGCGCGGGCGGCGTCTCGTTGCCGGCGTGGTCGGCACTTGCACCGTATCGTGCGGGTGCGCCGGAAAGCGTGCGGCAAACGGGGCGGTGCGGTAAACTGTGTGGCGTAAAGCCTTGGGTTGCCGCGGCGGCGTCCGTGGCATCCCGCTTGCTCAACAGTCTTGGCGAGACGGTCGTGCGTCTCTCCTCTCTCCCTCCCACGCGCGTCGCTTGAAACGCACATGAGGAGGCTGGAAAGAGCAGTGGTGATGAAAGACTTGCAGCGCATTTTGACTTCGGCCCTGATGCTCGGCGTGCTCGCCACCGGCGCGCTCGCCGACCAGCGCGACCAGAAGCGCGACCCGCCGCCCAAGGAGCCGGTGGTCATCGAGAAGCGGGACAAGGAGCCGAAGCGCGAGCAGCCGCGCAACGACAACAACAGGCCCAAGGAAGGCAACGACAACCGGCGGCGACCGGACTAACCGGTCGCGCCGCCCGCCGCCCCGCAGGCGCGCGCGGCCGACGCCAACGAGCCGCCCGGCACACCTTCAACCCGTCCGGCCCGACCGGCGCGGACGACAACTCGATGCCCCCTCGGAGACGCGCAAGCCAACGGGCCTGCGTCTCCGGGCGGGCATCAGACATTTTCAAGGGGCAGTGGGTAGGCGAGTATGAAGCAGGCAGAGAGAACCCAGACGACGGAGACGAAGGCGGGCGGCGCGCGCCGTGCCTTCCTGGCCCGCGTGTTCGCGTTCGGCGCGTGCGCCGTGTTGCTGGCGGGGCTGTCGGCGTGGCCGGCGGCGGCGCAAGTGATGGTGAACCGCCGTCTCGTCGCGCAGGCGGAGCAGTACACGGGCGACAGGTTTCGCTTCACGGCGACGACGCCGCGCGGCGCGCGCGTCGTGACGGTCTCGCGCCCGCGCGCAGAGTGGCTGCGGGCCGTGGACGACGGGCTGTCGGAACTGTTCGCCGTCGCGCGCCGGCACGGCTACGGCGCGCGCCTCAACTACGCCGACTACACCGTCTTCATCGCGCGCGCGGATCGCACGCGCGACAGCGCGGGCGCGTACTCGCCCGACGTGGCCTACGTCGCGCCGGGCTACGCCGGCAGCGTCTACGATCAGGGCGGCTACATCTACGCCGCCGGCATGACCTTCTCGATGGAGCCGCCCGCGCTCGTCATCGCCGAGCACGAACGCGACTTCCAGCGCATGGCCAACGTCGTCCGCTACGAGGGCGAACACCTCGTCCTCTACCACAACGACCGCCGCCTCTTCAGCCAGACCGCCGACCACTCGCGCGGCGGCGGCCATCCGATTTTGCAGTAGGTTCAAAGTTCAAGGTTCAACGTTCAAGGTTCAGAGACGAAGGCCCGAGGTCGCTTAAACCTCGGGCCTTCGTCTTGGGCTTAACTTTGAACCTTGAACCTTGAACGTTGAACTTTGAACTCACTTCAACAGCTTCGCCGTGACGACGAGGATGAGCGCCTTGTCTTTCAGCCCCGCCGTGCCGACGACGACCTTCTCGCCCTCGCGCACGCCCACGTCGCTGCGGATGTGCGCCGAGCCGAGTTCGCTGCCGCCGGCGAGTTGGAAGTCGAGGCTGCCGAGTTGCACCACGGTCGCGCCGCCGGGGTTCGCGCTGAGCGTCAGCGAATTGGCGTTGTAGACGTAGCGGAAGTCACGCCCGCCGGGCACGTTCGGCAGCGCGAGGGTCGCCACGCCTTCGCCCTGTAGGAAGCCGGGGCTGAAGGGCTGCTCCTTGGCGCGCTGGATGATCGAGGTCAGCAGGTAATAGCTCTTGAAGTTGAGCGTGGTCTGCAACTGCCCCAACACGTCGCGCAGCTCGGCGGGCACGGGCGCGCCGCCCTCTACGCCCGCGATGAGCACGTGCATGTGCAGCTCGACTTCGGGGCGCGCTGCCTCGGGCGTGTCGAGCCGCTTGAGCGCGTCCTCGACCGCCGCGATGTTCTCCGGCAGGTCGCGCACGGTGATCGTCTTGAAGTTGCGGTTGGCGTCCATGGACGCGCCGCGCAAGCCGCTGCCGAGCAGCCGGACGACCTGGAGCAGGCTGTTCGGGTCGCGGTACTTGATCTCGAAGACGCGGTTCTTGAAGGCGTTGGTGTCGGCGAAGACCTCGCCGTTCTCGGCCGGCTTCTGCTGCGCGGCGGCGGGCGCGGCGCAGGCGGCGGCGAGCGCGCAGACGGCGAGCGCCAGTTTAAAGGTGCGTGCGAACATGATGATTGCCTCCTACTGTCGGTTGGGTTCGGTGCGCGCGTCCGCCGCGTCGGGCGCGGGCGCGAGCCAGATGATGCGTATGTTCGGATCGGCCGTTTGAAACTCGATGCGCGCGATCTCGACGCGCGGCGCGGGCGGAGTTGCGTCCTGCGCGCCCGGAGCGCGCGCCGCGACGGACGAGTTGCCGGCACTCGCCGCAGTCGTGTTGCCGGCGGCGACGACGGCCGCGTTACTGGCATTCGCGGCGGACACGTTAGCGGCAGACGCGGCGTTTGCGTTGTCGGCGGCCGCGCCGCGCGGCCGCGGCGTGTTCGCCAAGACGCGCTCCGGCTTGATGAAAGGCCGGCTCGATGCGCGTTGTCGTTGCGCCAACTGGTCGGCGGTGGCGACGACGCCCGTGCGCGGGTCGTTCTGATTATCGTCGGGCTTGATCTGTGTCGGCGACGGAGTTTGCGGCGTCACGCCGGGCGACGCGGGCACGGCGGCGGGCGTCGGCTCGTTGACCTCCGCGACTGACTGCGGCGTTGTGCCGTCGTGCCGCGCGCGCGCAAGCCAAACGACCGCGCCGACTAACACGACGAGCGCGACCGAGGCGAGCACATAAGCCGGCGCGCGGCGGCCCGTGGGCGCGAAGAGTGGCGCGAAGAGCGGCGCGCGTTGCGGCGGCGCGGGGCGCTGGTCGCGCGCGATCTGGCGCAGCACTTCGGCCCGCAGCCCGTCGTAGAACTCGTCTTCAAACAAGACCTGCGCGCCCTCGGTGAGCCAAGCGCGGCTCGCTGCGTAAGCGTCCGCCTCGGCGCGGCAGCGCGCGCAGGCGGCGAGGTGTTGCGCGACGCGTTGCGCCGCGTCCGTTCGCAGATCGCCGGCCGCGTGCAGCGGGAGCAGCTCAAGGGCGCGCGTGCAGTCGAGCGCCGTCCGGTCGCGGCGCAGGGCCGCGCGCCACTGTGTCAGACGCCGTGTCAGACGTTCAATCATGCCGCCCCCCTTTCTGCAACAGGCGGTCGCAGTAGCGTTTGATCTTGGCGCGCGCTGAGCTGATCTGCGAGCGCACGGTGACGGGGCGCGAGCGCAGGAGGCTCGCCACCTCTTCGGTCGAAAGCCCTTCGAGGTCGCGCAGGACGAGCGCGGCGCGCTCCTTCGCCGGCAAGGTCTGAAGTGCCTGGGCGACGAGCGCGCGCTGCTGCGCGAAGAGCGTCGCGGCTTCGGCGTCGGCGTGCGCGCCCGGCCTGGCGGCGGCCGGCTCGCGCTCGCGCTCCGGCGCGGTGAACCACTCGCTGCCGGCGTGCGCGCGCACGCGCCGCCGCGCGGCGTCGCGGCAGACGTTCAGGGTGATGCGGTAGAG
This sequence comes from Pyrinomonadaceae bacterium, assembly GCA_036389395.1. GTDB lineage: Bacteria > Acidobacteriota > Blastocatellia > Pyrinomonadales > Pyrinomonadaceae > QHXQ01. The sequence goes on along the minus strand of DASVPY010000010.1, from coordinate 126,251 downwards.
CCAGCCGTGGAAGTCCTGCGCCGGGTCGTAGCGCGCGAGGTATTTGAAGACGCGCAGGTAGACTTCCTGCGCCGCGTCGCGCGCGTCCTCGCGGTCGCCGAGCAGACGCCAGGCGGTCGCCACTACTTTGTGCTGCGTGCAGATCATCAACTCCTCGAACGCGCCCGCGTCCCCGGTGCGTGCGCGCGCGATGAGCGGCGCGAGGCCGGCCTGGTCAGTGCGCTCGGCGGCGGCGCGCGCGTGCGCGTCCGTCATCAGACAAAGCTGGGCCAGCTCACCCGTCATCCGTTCGCTCCTCGGCGGCGCTCGTCACACTTACTACTACCGCGCGCGCCGCGCAGGTGTTGAGAAAAATCTTCCTACGCTCACACGCCGCCCCGACGGGCGCGGTTCCGCCGAGTGCGCGCGGCAGAGAAAACAACCCCGCTCAGCCCGCCACTCAGAAAAGGGTTGACTTGGCCGGGGCGAGGCTCTACAAGAGGGAAGCCGCCGATGACGCGCCCCTCACCGCGCGCGGGCCGCAACGGCAGGCTGACGGCCCCTGACTGGGTTCACCGATGCGACGCATTGATCTGAAGAAGGCGCAGGCCGCCCGTTCCAGCACGATCCGCGACATCAACCGCCAGATCGTGCTCAACTACGTGCGCGACCGCGAGCCGATCTCGCGCGCGGAGATCGCGCGCGAGACCGAGTTGCAACGCTCCACCATCTCGACCATCGTCGAAGAGTTGAAGACCGAGGGGCTGATCGAAGAGATCGGCGAGGGCGAGTCCACGGGCGGCCGGCGGCCTACGCTCCTGCGCCTGCGCGCCTCGGGCGGCATGGCCATCGGCGTGGACGTGACGCCGTCGTGCACGACCATCGCGTCGTGCGACCTGGCGGGGCGCGTGCTCGAACGCGAGGAGTTCGCGGTCAGCGCGACGCCCGACCAGTTGATCGAGTTGATCGTGGAGAGCGTGCGCCGCATCGCGCAGCGGGCCGGCGCGCTGCCGGTCGAGGGCGTCGGCATCAGCCTGCCGGGTCTGGTCGAGCCGGCGCGCGGGCGCGCCAGTTACATCCCTTACTTCAAGTGGCGCGACTGGAACGTGGTCGAGCAGGTGCGCCGCGCGACGCGCCTGAGCGTCGTCATAGACAACGACGCGAACGCGGCGGCGCTGGCCGAACTGTGGTTCGGCCGGCCCGAGGTCAGCGAGGCGCGCGACTTCATCCTCGTCTTAGTGGCCGACGGCATCGGCACCGGGATCGTCTTCGACGGCCAGATTTATCGCGGCGAGCGCGGCGCGGCGGGCGAGTTCGGGCACATGATCGTGGCGGCGGACGGGCCCGTCGCCTGCTCGTGCGGCAACCGCGACTGCTGGGAGGCGCACGCCTCGGGGCGCGCCGCCGTCGCCCGCTACCGCCAGAAGACGCAGCCGCACGAGCCGCAGGCGCACGAGCCGTCGCAGCCGCCGCGCGCCGACACACTCAATGTCAACCGCGACGAGGCCACGTTCACCGTCAGCCGGCTGGTGGATCGTGCGCTCGCGGGCGAGCAGCACGCCATCCACGCGCTGACCGAGACGGCGCACTTCCTCGGCATCGGCATCTCGAACCTGATCGTCGGCCTCAGCCCCGAAGCGGTCGTCGTCGGCGGCCCCATCGCGCGCGCGTGGCCGCTCGTCGCCGACGCCCTCGGCGAACCCGTCCAGCGCAGCATCCGCCGCGGTCTCCCCCTGGCGCGCATCGTCGCCTCCACGCTCGGCGATCAGCCCACCCTCATGGGCGCGCTCAGCCTCGTCCTCGCCCGCAAGTTCGCCTCCGCGACGGCCGCGTAAAGGTAGTGTAAAAGAAAAAGGGCGCGCCGCGAACCTGCATCGCGGCGCGCCCTCCGATCTTGCAGCGGCGCTTACTTCGCGCCCTTACCTTCGGTGATCGTCACGACGCGATCAATGCCGGGGACGTTGACGATCTCAAGCGTGCCGTCGGGCCACTTGACTTCGATTTTGTCGAGCTTGGTGGCGGGGCCGAGACCGAGGTGTAGGCAGGGATCGTTTTGCGAGGCGAAGGACGCGCCGCTGACGAGGTCGAGGCGCTGGCGCAGCTTGCCGGTGGTGGCGTAGACGATTGCGCCGGTCGCGTCGCGCGGGCTTTTCTTGGCCGGGTCGCCGACGAGGCGCAGGATGAGCCAGTGGTTCGTCGTCTGCGTGACGTTGCGCAGGACGACGGGCGGGGCGTCGCAGTTGTTGACGACGGCGTCGAGTTTGCCGTCGCCGTCGAGGTCGGCGACGGCGAGACCGCGCGCGGGCCAGGCCTGCGCCAAGGCGCTGCCGGGCGCTGCGCCGACGCGCTCGAACTTGCCGTTGGCGAGGTTGCGGAACAGCAGCGGCTGCTCGGCCCAGCTCGTGCCCCACGGGTGATTGTCCACGACCGGGTAGACGTGGCCGTTGACGACGAGCACGTCCTTCCAGCCGTCGTTGTCGTAGTCGAGGAAGCTCGTGCCCCAGCCGAGGAAGGGGATGGTCACTTCGCCGTGCCCGGCCTGGAAGGTCACGTCGGTGAAGTTGCCTTCGCCGTCGTTGTGGTAGAGCGTGTTCGAGTCGTCGGAGAAGTTCGTGATGTAGAAGTCCACGCGCCCGTCGTTGTCGTAGTCGCCGACCGCGAGACCCATGCCCGCCTGCTCGCGCCCGTTCTCGTTCAGGGCCACGCCCGACTCGTAGCCGACCTCCTCGAACGTGCCGTCGCCTCGGTTTAGATAGAGCTGCTTGGGCGTCGAGTCGTTGACGACGATCAGGTCGAGCAGGTCGTCGTCGTTGGCGTGGACGAAGGCGGACGAGAAGCCGTAGTAGCCCTGCGGGTCGTTCGTGCCGGTCTTGACGCTCACGTCTTCAAACGTGCCGTCGGGCTTTTGATGATAGAGCGTGTCGCCCTCGCCTTTGAGGCCGCGCGGGCCGCACATGACGGGCACGCCGCGGAACTGGCAGAAGTTCTGCGCGACGCCGCCCGGCTTGCCCGCGTCCGAAGGACTCGGCGGCAGGTTGGCGGTGTCGAAGGCGACGTAGCCGGGCACGAACAGATCGAGCCGGCCGTCGCCGTCGTAGTCGCCCCAAGTCGCGCCGGTGCTCCAACCTTTGCGCGCCACGCCGAGTTTTTCGGCCACGTCGGTGAACGTGCCGTCGCCGTTGTTGTGGTAGAGGCGCGACGTGCCGTAGTTGGAGACGTAGAGGTCTGCGCGCCCGTCGTTGTCGTAGTCGCCCGCGGCGACGCCGAAGCCCCAGCGCTCGTTGGCGACGCCGGCCTTCTCCGTCACGTCCTCGAACTTCCAGTTGCCGAGGTTGCGGTAGAGCGCGGCGCGCGGCGCGCGCTCCTTGCCCTGCATGGCGGCGACGGTCGAGCCGTTGAGCAGGTAGATGTCGGGCCGTGTGTCGCCGTCGTAGTCGAAGACGGCGACGCCGCCCGAAGGCGTTTCGACGATGTAGTCTTTGACGGGCGTGCCGGCGCGGTGGCGGAAGGCGGCGAGCGCCGTCTTCGCCGTCACGTCCTCGAAGACGGCGGGCGCTTTGGCGTCCACGATGTTGACGGTGCGCTTGGAGGTGTAGGTGCGCGCCTCGCCCGTGGCGTTGCCGCCCATGCCCTGCGGCGGCTGCGGCGCAGTCGTCTGCGCGCGGAGCGAAGCGGTGAGCGCGATGAGGAGGAACAGGCCGAGGGGGCGGCGCACGCGGCGCGCGCGCGGGGCGCAGGTCTGTGAATGCGACATCAGGTTTAAAGTCTCGCTGGTCTGATTAAAGGCCCGCCTTGCGCAGCAGGGGAGCGTTGCGGCGCGGGCGCGCGAATCCAAAATACAAACCGGATAGTTGCCTGTCAAAGCGCGGCGCGCGCGACATGGGACTTTACAGCCAAACAGGCGCAAGGTAGAGTGCGAGCGCGGCGTGCGCAGACGCGCCCGCTAGAGCCGACACCAAGGAGGGATGATGAGAAACAGTCGCCTGAGCCTGTTCCTGTGCTGCGCCTTGTGCGCCGTGCCGCTCGTCGGCGCGGTCGCGCAGACCGCGCCGGTCGTCCTCGCGGGCGCGCAGCTCGCGCGCGTCGTGCCGCCCGGCTTCTACTACTCCGGGCAGAGCGCGCCGACGCAGGCGCGCAACTCGGCGGCCGCGCGCTTCGGCGCGAACCGCTACGTCGTCGCCGGGCTGGTGGACACGTCCGGCTACTCGGCCGACGTGCGCGCGGCCTACGAGGGCTTCCTGATCACGGACTCGCCCGTCCGCGTCCAGACCGGCGAACTGCCCACGGGCGCGTACGGCTTCGGCTTCACGAACGACGGCCGGCTCAACGTCTTCGACGTGGGCGGGCGGACGGTCTTGACCGTGGCGGTCGAACAAGAGCGAGGCTTGCGCCGCCCGCGCCCGCTCATGATGCGCGCCGCCGCCGACGGCCTGCGCCTCTACAGCGGGCGCAGCTACGTCGTCATCGCGCCGCAGTGAGCGCGCCCGCGCGGCCCGGAAAAAATAATTGACAGCGAAGGGAATTTTGTATTAAAAACCTTCGTTCGGATCGGCAACAAACTACCAAACGCGTTCTTCGGTTCCACAAGCTAAATAGACGGCTCTGGCGACAAGGCTGCTCTTTGTCTCCTGCGGCGCGGTGGCTTCGGATGCTCCCGTCATCGGCCCCGCCCCGCGTTCAAGACCAGCCTGCCCAGCCCAGCCACACGCGAGGCCCAGCTATGAAGAGATTCCGCAAATCACCGCAGGCGACGCTCAGGCTCTTGGCCGCCGTCGCCTGTCTGCTCGCGTCGGCGCTGCCCTTATACGCGCAGACCAACAAGGCCACCATCCTCGGCACGGTGACCGACCCGTCGGGCGCGGTCGTGACCGGCGCGAAAGTGACGGCCACGAACCTGGCGACCAACACGGCGAGCGAGCCGGTCACCACGGACGAGGGCGGCGCGTACACGATCCCGAACCTCGTGCCCGGCAACTACCGCCTGACGGTCGAGCAGACGGGCTTCAAGACCTACCAGCAGGAGCCGGTCGCCGTCGAGACGAACGCGCGCGCGCGCATTGACGTGCAGTTGACGCTGGGCCAACTGGGCGGCGAGGTCGTGACCGTGACGGCCGAGGGGCCCGTGGTCGAGAGCGAGACGAGCGTGCGCGGCGACCTGATCACGGGCCGGCAGGTGACCGACCTGCCGATCCCGCAGCGCAACTTCACGCTGCTCGCGGGTCTCTCGCCCGGCGTCACCCGCCCGGCGGTCGGCGTGCTCGGCGGCAGCGGCACTTTCTCGAACGGCTCGGGCAGCCCCGTCGGCAACTCGACCGAGTCCACGCGCTTCCGCGAGTCGGGCGGCTCGGTGCTGGCGGTGAACGGCGCGCGCCCGACCAACAACAACTTCACGCTCGACGGCGTGGACAACAACGAAGGCCAGTTCGGCCAGATCGCCACCTACCCGCCGCCGGACGCCATCGCCGAGTTCAAGGTCGAGACCAGCGTGCCGCAGGCCGAGTCGGGGCGCGCGGGCGGCGCGATTGTCAACGCCACCTACAAGTCGGGCGGCAACGACGTACACGGCACGGTCTACGAGTTCTACCAGGGGCGCTTCGCCAGCGCCGTCTCCGGCTCGTTCCAGGATCAGCGCGAGCGCGGCGCGCGCATCGTCAACGTGCCGAACTTCACGACGCACCAGTTCGGCGGCGTCGTCGGCGGGCCGATCTTCCTGCCGCGCTTCGGCGAGGGCACGCCCTTCTGGTACAACGGGCGCGGGCGCTCCTTCTTCTTCTTCAACTACGAGGGGCAGCGCAACTCCACCCCCGCCTTCGGCGGCGGCGAGTTCCCCTTCGTCACCGTGCCGACCGTGAAGATGCGCGCCGGCGACTTCTCGGAACTGTTCGGCACGGGCACGCAGCGCTTCCCGTTCCCGACCACCTACACGAACCCGACCGGCGCGGCCTGCTCGCCCGGCATCGCCGATAACGGCGAGAACGCCAGCTTCCTCTACTGCGCGTTCCGGCGCGGGCAAATCTTCGACCGCAACGGCGTGCCCTTCGCCGGCAACGTCATCCCGTCAAACCTGTTCTCGGCCGCGGGCGCGCGCTTCCTGAACGCTTACCCGCTGCCGACCGAGTCCGGCACGGTGAACAACTACCGGCGCAACCGCAAGGAGAAGTACAACCGCGACGGCTACGCCATCAAGATCGATCACAAGATCAGCGACACCTTCTCGCTCTTCGGGCGCTACAACAAGGACAAGAGCGTCCGCCTGCGCGACAACAACTTCCCGCTCGGCTCGTCGCCCAACGGGCTGGATCAGCCGTCGGGCTTCGGCGCGGGCGAGGAGTTCGGCAACTCGCGCGGCATCACCCTGGGCGGCACGAACACTTTCACGCCGACCATCGTCAACGACGCGCGCTTCGGCTTCAACCGCGTCAGCATCGGCATCAACAACCCCGGCATCAACGGCGCGCTCGGCTTCAGCCCGAACATCGCCCAGGAGACCGGCTTCAACCAGATCAACATCTGCGCCGCCTGCGAAGGCCAAGTCCTGATCGGCGTCGTCGATCCGAACTTCAGTCAGGAGTTCGTCGGCGACGGCGGCCCGTTCTACTTCCTGTCGAACAACTTCGCCTTCTCCGACGCCGTCACGGTCGTGCGCGGGCAGCACACGATGAAGTTCGGCGGCGACTGGCGCACGCGGCAGAACTCGAACTTCGACGGCGGGCGCAACGGCGGCATCAAGGGCCAGGTGCAGTACGGCACGGCGGTCGGCGGCTTCGTCTCTGGCAACTACCTCGGCACGATTGGGCGCAACGACGCCGGCTCCGGCATCGCCAACCTCCTGCTCGGTAACACGCCCGGCTTCATCAGCCGCGGCACGCCGGGCGGGCCTTACTTCCAGTCCAACCGCGAGTACGACTTCTTCGCCCAGGACGACTGGAAGGCGCGCAGCGATCTCACGCTCAACCTCGGCTTGCGCTACGACATCTTCACGCAGCCGACCGAGCGCTTCAACGCGCAGTCGAACTACAACCCCGGCGCGGACACGCTGACGCGCGCGGGCGACGGCGCGACCTTCGGGCGCGACCTCGTGGACGGCGACCACAACAACTTCGGCCCGCGCATCGGCTTCGCCTACGCGGGCCTGCGCTCGGACAAGAAGCTCGTCCTGCGCGGCGGCTACGGGCTGCTCTACGCCGTGGACATCCCCGGCATCCCCGGCATCCTCTCGGTCAACCCCGGCGTCGGCGCGGGCAGCTACAACTGCAACCAGTTCAGCTTCGGCACGGGCAACTGCCCGCAGCTCCCGACCAACTTCAACTTCGACACCGGCTACCCGTTCCCGCTCATCGTCAGCAACGTGCAGCCCGGTCAGACCTTCGCCGCCCCGGCGGGCGCGAACCTCGTCTACGTCTCGCCGAACATCAAGAACGAGATGTTCCACCAGTACAACCTGACGTTGCAGTACGAGTTCGCGCCGAACTGGCTGGCCGAGACCGCCTACGTCGGCACGCGCGGGCGCAACCTGCTCGTCGTGCGCAACATCGGCAACCAGTCGGGCAGCGGCTTCCCCGGCTCGCGCCAGGTGAACAACCGCAGCGTGGTGCAGGAGGTGGATTACAACGGCAAGTCTTGGTACGACGCGTGGCAGAACAAGGTCGAGAAACGGTTCTCGAAGGGGCTGTCGCTGTTGGCGACCTACACCTGGTCGCACGCGATTGACAACGCGCCCGGCGCGTTCTGCACCGGCGGCACGGGCCCCTCGACGTGCGGCTTCTCCAACCCCTTGCGCCCCGAACTCGACCGGGGCAACTCCGACTTCGACGTGCGCCACCGCTTCACGTTCTCGAACACCTACGATCTCCCCTTGGGGCGCAACCGGCGCTACGGGCGCGACATCCCGAAGGCGCTCGACTACGTGATCGGCGGCTTCCAGTTCAACAACGTCGTCACCATCCAGAGCGGGCCGCCCTACTCCGTGACGGCCAACAACGCGCGCGCCGATCTCTTAGGCGATCCGACGCCGACCTCCGAACAGCGCGCGCGCGGGCTGGAGTTCAACCCGTTGGCCTTCCGCTCGGCGGTCGCGCCGGTCTTCGCCAACGACCCGAACGGGCCGAAGTTCGGCACGCTCGGCCGCAACGTCTTCCGCGGGAAGCGGCAGGAGTTCTGGGACTCGTCGCTCTTTAAGAACTTCCCCATCCCGTTCCTCGGCGAAGCGGGCGCGGCGCAGTTCCGCGTGCAGGTCTACAACGTGCTCAACCACGTCAACCGCTTCCGCCCGCGCACAGACCTGAACGACACCGGCGTGGACAGCCGCCTCGGCTACGGTCTGCGCGGCATTGACACGGCGGAGCAGAACCGGCGGCAGCTCGAATTCTCGCTGAAGATTCTCTTCTGAGGCGAGGACGGCACCGAACGCACTACGCGCGTGGCGGACGGCTCGCAACAGGGTCGTCCGCCACGCGCCTGTTTAGCCGGGCGTCGGGCCGTCGAGTGGCGCTTGAGGTTTGACCGTCAAAGCGGCTAACCTTGGGCACGCTCCCCGCCGCGCGCCGCCCCCGCTGATTGCCACGCGGCGCGCGCCAACCCGTTTTATGTTCGCAAGTCTCATGGGCGCACGCACGCCACACGCCCCGCGCCGCCGGTCGTCGCTCTCGCGCCGCCTCCTGTTCGGCCCCGCGCTCGTCGTCGCAATTGCCTGCGCCGGCACGTACGCGCGCACGTACGCGCAGCGGGCACAGCCGCCGGTCATCGAGCCAGCCGCCGTGGCGCAGTTGGCGGGCCGCGTGCGCGCCGCCGCGCCGACCGACGCGGCGACGGCCGAAGAAGCGCTCGCCGCCGCTTACGCGCTGCTCGGCGCGGCGCGCTGGGCCGACGCGCTCACGCTCTTCGACGCGCTCGTCGCGCAGCGCCCGCGCGATGCGGCCGCGCTCTACGGCGCGGCGCTCGCCAACTTCAACCTGCGCCGCGTCGCCGAGGCCGAGCCGCTGGCCCGTGCGGCCGTCGCGGCTGCGGTTGACAGGGCCATGTCACTTACGGTCGGCACGGCCCCTGTCCTGCGTCAGCGACTGGCAGACGCGCTCGTGCTGCTCGCGATCATCGAGGCCGTCAAAGGCGACAACGCCGCCGCACTCGCCGACGCACAGCGCGCCGTCGGGGTCATGCCTGGACACTTCGACGCGCAGTTCACGTTGGGGCGCGCGCTCTACGGCGCGGGCGACCCGGCGGCCGCGGCCGCCGCCTTCCGCGCCGCGCTCGCCGTCAGACCCCAGGACGCGCGCGCGCAGTTCTTCCTCGCCACCGCGCTCGAACGCGCGGGCGACGAGGCGGGCGCGCTCGCCGCCTACCGCGCGCTGGTCGCGGCGCAGCCCGCGGCGGCCGAAGGGCACACGGGTCTCGGCGTCCTGCTCGTCAAGCGCGGCGGCGCGGACACCGAAGAGGGCTTGAGCGAACTGCGCCGCGCCGTCGCGCTCGACGCGGACGCCTACGAGGCGCGCGTCACATTGGGGCGCACGCTCGTGCAGCAGGGGCGCGCGGCCGAGGCCGCCGAGCACTTGCAGCGCGCCGCCGCGCTCGCGCCCAACAACCCTGAGCCGCACTACCAGCTCGCGCTCGCCTACCGCCGGCTGGGGCGCGCGGCGGAGGCGGCCGCCGAGTCGAAACTCGTCCGCCAGATTCACGAGGCGCGCCGGCAGGCGACCGCGCACGCGCCGACCAACCCCGACTAAACTGATCGACGGGAAGACACTGACAGGAAGGACGACATGCTTAGCACCAACAGACTGCGCGCGCTCGCGGCGGCCGCCGCGTTGACCCTCGGCGCGACCCTCGCGTTGACGTTCTGCGCGGGCGTGGCCGCGGCGCAGGGCGCGGTCGGCACGGGCGCGGATCACGCCGACAACATCCTCGGCGTCCGGCTCGGCATGGACGTGCCGACGGCGCTCGAACAGGTCTTCGTCAACGCGCACCGCAAGCCGGGGCAGGAGAAGCCCGACGCCATGCGCAAAGAGGGCAAGGACAAGCAGGACATCCGCGTCCTCTACAAAGGGCTTGAGATCGGCGATCTCGAAATCGTCTTCGCGGGCGGGCAGCGCGTCAAAGAGATCATGCTGCTCTACACACGCCGCCCGACGATCAGCGATCTCAACCTCGCGCCCACCGGCTCGACCGAAGTCATGACCGACCGCGGCGACGTGCTCGACAGTCACCTCAACTACGGCAAGCACTACGACGACCGCTACTCCATCGGCTTCACCGACACGCGCAAGACCGAGAAGTTCTGGTGGCGCGACGAGGCGACGCCCGACGGCTACCACGTCCGCGTCGGCTTCATCTCCGGTCGTCTGACGCAGGACGGCGCGCTCGCCCCCAAGACGATCTACCGCAAGCTGATCACGGTCAAGCCGGGCGACGAGGCCGCGTTCCTCAAGGCGGTCGGCGGGCAGTAGTGGCGCGCCGTTGACTCTGGCGATTGACCTGCGATGCCGATGCTGCGGACAGCGACGTTAGACCGGCGGCGGGGCGCGTGCGCCGTGCGCGCGCGTGTTGCCCTCTTGGCGTGCGTCTGTCGGCCGCTCGCGTGCGTTTGTCTCGCGCTCGCCTGTCTCGCGCCCGCGTTCGCGCAGCGCCGGCCCGCCGCGCAGCCGCCGTCAAAGGCCAACCCCGCGAACGCCGCGCAGGCGGACGAGGCGACGCTGTTGCGCGAGACCGCCGCGCTGCTCGAACAGGGCCGGCTCGCCGAGGCCGCGGCGGGCGCGCGCCGCGCCGTCGCGCTCGCGCCGCGCTCGGCCGCCGCGCACACGCTGCTCGGCGTCGTGCTCGATCAGCGCGGGCAGAGTGCCGAGTCCGAGCGCGCGTACCGCGCCGCGCTCGCACTCGATCCGCGCTCCGTCCCGGCGCGCGCCAACCTCGGCGTCCTGCTCGTCCGCACCGGGCGCGAGGACGAGGCCGTCGCGGCGCTCGAAGAAGTCCTCCGCTTCGCGCCCGCACACCCGCAGGCCACCTACAACCTCGCCGCGCTCTACCTCAAGCGCAAGAACTACGCGCGCGCCCTGCCGCTGCTCGAACGCGCCGCGGGCGTGCGCGCCGACGCGGCCCTGCCGCCGCAGGCCGACCCGGCCCTGCTGCTCGCGCTCGCCGAAGCCTACGCGCACACGAACCGCGCGGCGGACGCCGGCCGCCTCGCGGACGAGGTCGAGCGCCGCGCCGGCGACGACCCGCGCGCCCTCTTCACCCTCGGCCTCGCGCTCGCCGACGGCGGCGCGTACGAGCGCGCCGCGCGCCTGTTCGCGCGCACGAGCGAGCTGCGCCCGAACACCTACGAGGTGCTCTACAACCTCGGCGTCGCGCTCTACAACCTCGACCGTCTGAACGAGGCCCGCTCCGCGCTCGAACAGGCCGCCGCGCTCGCGCCCGAACGCGCCGAGACCTACTACCGGCTCGGCCTCGTCGCCTCCGCGCAGAAGGAGAGCGACCGCGCGCTCGGCTACTTCCAGCAGGCCTTGCGTCTGCGCCCCGACTACCCGGAGGTCAACTTCCTCACCGCCGAAGAGTTGTTCAAGAACCGTCGGCTCGCCGCCGCCCTGCCGTTCTACGAGCGCGCCGTCGCGCAGGACGCGTCGAGGCTCGTCTATCACCTGCGCCTCGGCGTCGCGCAGTTCCGCTTGCAGAACTACGACCGCGCGCGCGCCGCCTTCAACCAGGGCCTCGCGCGCTTCCCCGACAACGCGACGCTCCACTACCTCGTCGGCTACACGGCCCGCGCCGAGGGCAACTTCGACGACGCGCTCGCCGCCTTCCAGCGCGCCCTCGCGCTCGACCCGAACAACGCCGAGGTCTACGCCAACCTCGGCTACATCGCCGGCGAGCGCGGGCAGAACGAAGAGGCGATCAGGCTGCTGCGCAAGGCCTTGGAACTCGACCCGCAGGGCTACCCGGCGCACTACGATCTGGGCCGCCTGCTCGTCCGCCTGCGCCGCTACGACGAGGCGCTGCCGATCTTACGGCGCGGCGCGACCTTGAGCGACACAGACCCCGGCGTCCACTACCAACTCTTCATCGCCCACTCGCGGCTCAAGCAGAAGGCGGAGGCCGAGCGCGAGTTGGCCCTCTTCCGCCAGCTCGACGAAGAGCGCCAGCGGCGCGAAGGCCTCAAGCCGGCCGGCGCGATGGCGAAGGACGCGCCCGCCCCGCCGCCCCTGCCCGCCTCAGTCGCGGGTGACGACGAGCGCCGGCCGCCCCTTTGAGTAGTTCTGTTCTTTGGTACTAGGTCAGTTTCAGGTTGAGGGTGGCGAAAGATCAGTTCAACACAGAGTACACAGAGGGGACACAGAGAAAACTGTGTCCTCTGTGTCCCCTCTGTGTACTCTGTGTGAGACCGGCCGCACGCCGCGCTCAACTGGAAACAGACCCAGTACCTAAAGGAGTTCTCATTTGTTCGCCCCGCGCGGTTCCGGTTAAAATGCCGCGCCCGGTTGGTGCTCTTATTCCTCGTGGAGTTATCTGATGGCTGACAGCTTCATCCCCCGCCTCAAAGTCGCGCTGGCGCTCGGCGTCCTCGGCCTGTGCGCGGCGTTCGGCGTGACGCGGCGCGCGGCGGCCGACAACCCGCCGGCCGCGCCGGACGTTGACCGCTACAACCAGGAGATCAGCAAGCACTACGACTTCAAGTTCGGCCCGAACCCGTTCGCGCCGTCGAACGCGACGACCACGACCGGGCGCTTCGTCCCCGGCGAGATGTTCGTGCCGGCGGCGCGCTGCGCCAAGTGCCACACGGACGCGCACGCGCAGTGGGCGCAGTCGGCGCACCGCAACGCCTTCCGCGAGCCGTTCTACCAGAAGAACGTCAAAGACCTGATCGCGCAGCGCGGCATCGAGTTCACGCGCCACTGCGAGTCGTGCCACAACCCGGCCGCGCTCTTCTCCGGCGCGCTCACCAAAGACGCCAAGGTCAAGCGCCCGTTCGACGACGACGGCGTCTCGTGCATCGCCTGCCACTCGATCCAGGAGGCGAACAAGCGCGGCATCGGCGGCTACACGATGGGCGAGCCGGCGCTCTTGGTCAAAGAAGACGGCACGCGCCGCCTGCTCGACGTGACCGATCAGGAAATCCTGGACGACGTGCCCTCGCACCGCCGCGCGATGATGAGACCGTTGCTGAAGGACGCGGCCTTCTGCTCTTCGTGCCACAAGTCGCAAGTGCCGAAGGAACTGAACGACTACAAGTTCCTGCGCGCCTTCGCCGTCGCCGACGAGTACCAGCAGAGTTCCTTCTCGAAGGAAGTGCCGCACCCGTTCTACACGCGCGATCAGGAGACCTGCTCTTCGTGCCACATGAAGAAGGAGGCCGCGCCGCTCTTCGACGTGTCGGCCAAAGACGGCACGCTGCGCGCGCACCGCTGGGCGGCCGCCAACACCGCCATCCCGACCTTCTACAAGTGGCCGGAGCAGCTCGACGCCGTGCAGAAATTTTTAGAGGGCGACGTGATCGGCGTGGACATCTTCGCGCTGCGCCGCCGCGCCGCGGGGCAGACGGGCGAAGAACTGATCGCGCCGCTGGGGCGCACGCCCTTCGCGCTCGCGGCGGGCGACCGTTTGACCGCCGACGTGGTCATCACGAACAAGAACATCGGCCACTCGTTCCCGCCGGAGCTGCGCGACTTCTACGAGGCCTACGTCGAGTTCACCGTCGCCGACGAGGCGGGGCGGACGCTCTACCAGTCGGGCTTCATCAAGGCGAACGGCTACCTCGACGACTCGGCGCACAACTACAAGACCTATCTCGTCAAAGGCGACGGCTCGTTCAACGACCGGCATCACATCTGGCGCACGCGGGTCGTGGCGCAGAACAACCAGATTCAGTCGGGGCGCTCGGACGTGGCGCGCTACCAGTTCGACGTGCCGGCGAACTCGACCGGCGCGCTGCGGCTCACCGCGCGCGTCCGCTACCGCCGCTTCACGCGCGTCTTCCAGGACTACGCGCTCGGCAAATCGGTTGACTACCCAGTCGTCACGATGGCGACGACCGAGACCTTGGTGCGACTCGGCGCGAACGAGCCGCCGGCAGCGACGGCGAATGCGAAGCCCGCGCCGCCCGACTGGCGACGCTGGAACAATTACGGCATCGCGCTCCTCGACAACCGCCAGTACGCGCTCGCCGCGGACGCCTTCGCGCGCGCCGCCGAGTTGGATGAAACTTACCGCCCGATGGCGCAGGTCAACCGCGCGCTCGCGCTCTTCGAGTTGGAGCAGTACGAGCCGGCCGCGCAGTTGTTGGACGAGGTGCTCGCGGCCAACCCGAACAACCTACGCGCTCTCTTCCAGCGCACGCGCATCAACGTCAAGCGCGGCGAGTTGACCGTGGCGGAAGCGAACCTGCGCCGCATCCTCGACGCGTACCCGCGCGACCGCATGTCCTGGCAGCAGTTGGGCGAGCTGTGCAAGATCAAGCGCGACTTCAAAGGCGCGCGCCACTGCTACGAGACGATCCTCGCCATAGACCCGGAGGACACCGGCGCGCACTACAACCTGATGCTCGTCTACCGCAAGCTCGGCATGAACGAAGAGGCCAAGCGCGAGGCGAAAATCTTCGCCGACCAGAAGGACGACCCGGCCGCCTTCGCCACCGCCAACGAGTTCCTGCGCAAGCACCCCGAGATGAGCAACGAGAGCGTGCCCTGGCACGTCCACACCTTAAACGAGACGAAAGGCGCGGCCGCGGCCGCAGGTCAGTGAATGAGCGTGAACCAACGAACAATGGGTCGGTTGAAAATCGCAGTCGTCATCGTCTTCGTCGCCTTCTGCGCGGGCGGCGTCCACCTGCAACGTGCGGCCGCCGCGCCGCAGAAGAGAGGGAAGGGCGCACAGCAGCTTGAGCGCGGGCGCGCCGTCTACATGCAGAACTGCGCGCGCTGCCACGGCGCGGACGGGCGCAGCCAGACCGAGCAGGGCGAACTCTACGGCGCGACCGCGCTGGCGGACGCCGCCTGGTGGCGCAGCGCGCGCGTCAGCGACCGGCGGCTGACCGCCTCAATCGCCAACGGCAAGAAGGGCGGCATGCCCGCCTACGGCAAGCGCCTCTCGAAAGACGACATCGCCGCGGTCGTCGCCTTCGTCCGCACGCTCAAGCAGTAGCGCGACTGTTTGGGCGTGATGTTGAAGCCGGCGCGCGGTCGAGTTGTTAAGAGCGATAGGAGGTTGACATGACCGACGACGAGGTAGAACGACTGCGGGACTTCATCCTCGAACAGCAGGCGCAGTTCGCCACAGACATTCAGCAGTTGCGAGAATCCGTTAAGGAGTTGCGCGAGGCGCAGGCGCAGACGAATCAACTCGTGAACCGCTTGGCCGCGGCGACGCTCGAAGGCTTCAAGGACGTGAACGCGAAGAGCAACGCGCTCGTTGACTCGCACTTGCGCTTGACCGACTCGCACCAGCGGCTGACCGATGCGCAGGCGCGGACGGATGAGAGTCTCAGAAACTTGATCGCCGTCGTGGATCGCTACTTCCGCGAGCGCAACGGCCAGTCCGAAGCGTGAGCCTTATGCACAGAGCAGACACGAAGCGGGCCGCGCGTCTCTGCGCGGCCTCTTTCTTTACCCTGTGCCTCGTCTGCTTCAGCGCCCGCGCGCAGACCGACGCGCCCGCCGTGCTGAAGGTCGAGCCGCCGAACTGGTGGGCGAATCATTCGATCAACCCGGTGCGTCTGCTCGTGCGCGGGCGCAACCTGCACGGCGCGCGCGTCACGCCGACGCGCCCCGAAACGGAGCCGAGCGCGGTCGTCGTCAACCCGGCGGGCACGTACCTGTTTGCCAGCGTGCGCGTCGCGCCGAACGCGCCGCCCGGCGACTACCCGCTTCAGGTCGAGACGGCGCGGGGGCGCACGACGATCCCGTTCCGGCTTGAGCCGCCGCTCGATCCGGCCACCAACTTTCAGGGCGTGACGACCGACGACGTGCTCTACCTGATCATGACCGACCGCTTCGCCGACGGCGACCCGGCGAACGACGCCCCGAAGGACGCGCCGCCCGCCGCGAATGATCGTAAGAACCCGCGCGCTTGGCACGGCGGCGACTTCCGCGGCGTCATCAACCGCCTGCCATACTTGAAAGACCTCGGCGTCACCGCCCTCTGGCTCACGCCCTGGTACGACAACTGGAACGGCGTCAACGCGTGCGACAAGCCCTGGTGTCCCAACACCTACTACCACGGCTATCACGCGGACGACTACTACGCGGTCGAAGATCGCTTCGGCGACATGCAGACCCTCCGCGAGTTGGTGGCGCGCGCGCACGCGTCGGGCCTGAAGGTCATACAGGATCAAGTCGCCAACCACGTCGGCTCGCGCCACCCATGGATGGACGATCCGCCGCTCGACAACTGGTTCCACGGCACGCGGGCCTCACACCTTTTAAACCAATTCCGCGGCGACCTGCTCTCGTCGCCCCACGCGCCCGCGGAAGCGCGCCGGCCGACGCTCGACGGCTGGTTCTCAGACGATCTGCCGGACGTTAATCAGGACGAGCCGGAGGTGGCGCGCTACGAGATTCAGAACGCGCTCTGGTGGATCGGCATGACGGGCATTGACGGCGTGCGGCAGGACACGATCCAGTACATGCCGCGCCCGTTCATCCGCGCGCTCATGCAGGCGCTGCACCGGCAGTACCCGCGCCTGTGGATGGTCGGCGAAGTCTTCGACTTCGACCCGGCGCACACCTCCTTCTTCCTCGGCGGGCGCGCCGGCTGGGACGGCGTGGACACGACGCTCGACTCGGTCTTCGACTTCCCGCTCGCGCAAACGTCTCTGCGCGCCTTCGCGGGCCAAGCGCCCGTCTCGTCGCTGCACCTCGCCTTGCGCGCCGACGCCGTCTACACGGAGGCCGCGCGCCTGACGACGATGACGAGCAACCACGACGTACCGCGCCTCGCGTCTCTGCCCGGCATGACGCCGGAAGGGCTGATGCTGCACGTCGCGTTTCTCACGTCCACGCGCGGCACGCCGCAGCTCTACTACGGCGACGAGATCGCCATGCCCGGCGGCGGCGACCCGGACAATCGCCGAGACTTCCCCGGCGGCTGGCCCGGCGACACGCGCAGCGCCTTCGACGCGGCGGGCCGCACGCCTGACGAGCGCCGCGTCTTCGACTTCACGCGCGCGTGGCTCGCCTTGCGTCGTGAACACACGGCCTTGCGCCGCGGCGCGCTCGTCGAGCTGGCCTTCGACGACGACGCATACGCATACGCCCGCCGCGACGCGAGCGAGACCGTCATCGTCGCCCTCAACCGCGCCGCCGCGCCCAAGACCCTGACCGTGCCCGCCGCGTTCCTCACCTTGCCCGACGGCGCGCGCCTCACGCCGCTCACCGGTGCGGGCACGCAGACCACAGTCGCCGCCGGCCAAATCTCCGTCGTCGCCCCCGCCCGCGCCGCCGTCGCTTATAAAGTTGACGTGAGGTAAAGCGGAGGTCAGTCGGAGTTCAAAGTTCAAAGTTCAAAGTTCAAGGTTCGACGTTCAAGGTTCGACACACGGCCAACCTTGAACTTTGAACCTTGAACTTTGAACTTCAGATTTTGACAACGCCCGCGCCGTGCCTTATAAGCTTTGTTCATCCTGACAATTAAGAGGGGCCTGTTGTGAGTTTCCCACGCGCGAGCGGTATCTTGCTGCACCCGACCTCTTTGCCCGCACGCTACGGCGTGGGCGACCTCGGCCCGGAGGCCTACGCCTTCGTGGACTTCCTGACCGGCGCGGGCCAGACGCTCTGGCAGGTGCTCCCGCTCGGCCCCACCGGCTACGGCGATTCGCCCTACCAGTGCTTCTCCGCCTTCGCCGGCAACACCCTGCTCATCAGCCCCGACGTGCTCGTCGAACAGGGCCTGCTGGCCAAAGAGGACGTGGGCGCTGTGCCGCCGTTCGACGAGGAGCGCGTGGACTACGGCCCCGTCATCGAGTTCAAACACCAACTGCTCTGGCGCGCGTTCGAGCGGTTCAAGACCGGGGGCGACGAGGGCTTGCGCGCCGAGTTCGACGCGTTCTGCCAGAAGCACGCCGCGTGGCTCGAAGACTACGCGCTGTTCCGCGCGATGAAGGACGTGCGCAACGGCGTGGCCTGGCCCGAGTGGGAGCGCCCGATGGTCGAGCGCGATCCGGGCGCGCTGCACGCCGCGCGCACCGACCTGCGTGAGAAGATCGAGGCGCGCAAGTTCTGGCAGTTCCTCTTCTTCCGCCAGTGGGCCGCGTTGAAGCGTTACGCGAACGAGCGCGACGTTAAGCTCGTCGGCGACATACCCATCTTCGTCGCCCACGACTCGACAGACGTGTGGGTCAACAAGCGCCTCTTCAAGCTCAACCCGGACGGCTCGCCCACGGTCGTCGCGGGCGTGCCGCCCGACTACTTCAGCCGCACGGGCCAGCTCTGGGGCAACCCCCTGTACAACTGGGACGTGATGCGCGCCGAGGGCTTCCGCTGGTGGATCGAGCGCATCAGCGCCATGCTCCACGAGTTCGACATCCTGCGCATAGATCACTTCCGCGGCTTCGCGGCGAGTTGGGAGATACCGGGCGGCGACAAGACGGCCGAGCGCGGCCGCTGGGTCGAAGCGCCGGGGCGCGAGTTGTTCACCGCGATCAAAGAGGCGCTCGGCGAGTTGCCGATCATCGCCGAAGACCTCGGCGTCATCACGCCGGACGTGGAAGCTCTGCGCGACGACTTCGGCTTGCCCGGTATGCGCATCCTCCAGTTCGCCTTCGGCGGCGATCCCAAGAACATAGACCTGCCGCACAACTACCACCGCAACCTCGTCGCCTACACCGGCACGCACGACAACGACACGACCGTGGGCTGGTTCAACTCCGAGGCCGGCGAAGGCTCGACGCGCACGGCCGAGCAGATCGAGCGCGAGCGCGCCTTCTGCCTGAAGTACCTGCACACGAACGGGCGTGAGATTCAATGGGCCTTCATCCGCGCCGTGCTCGCCTCCGTCGCCGACACGGCCATCATCCCCTTGCAGGACGTGCTCGGCTGCGGGCACGAGGCGCGCATGAACCTGCCCAACTCCACGGCGGGCAACTGGGCCTGGCGCTACAAGCGCAAGGCGCTGACCGCGCGCGTGCGCGCCCGGCTCAAAGACCTGTCCGCGCTCTACGGGCGCAACCTCGCCGCCGCCGCCGAAGCCGCCGAGGGCGAGGGCGAGGCCGAGCCGCCGCCGGCCGCCGCCGCCGAAGGCGCTTAGCGGCCGCGAGCAAGAGCAACTATCGAATTTCATGTTTGAGAGCAGACGCCCCCGCGCCCGCCGCAGTTTGGCACAACCGTCAGCCCCCGCGCGCCGACCGCGACGCGCCCCGACTGCCTTATGACGAAGACCAACAGCCCAACGCGCGGCCGCCGCTGGCTGCTGCCCGCGCTGTTCCTGCTCGCCGCCGTGCCGTGCGCCGCGCAGGGGCGGCCCGAAGTGTCGAAGGTCGAGCCGCCGAACTGGTGGGCGAATCATTCCGTCAACCCCGTGCGCCTCATGCTGCGCGGGCGCAACCTGCGCGGCGCGCGCCTCGAAGCGACGGGCGCGGGCCTGCGCGTCTCCGACGTGCGCACGAACGCCGCCGGCACGTACCTGTTCGCCGACCTGACTATCGCGCCGCAGGCCCGACCCGGCGCGCGCACCCTCCGTGTCACCACGCCGCGCGGCACTGTCGAAGCGCCCTTCGAGATCAGCGCGCCGCTCCCGCGCGCCGGCCGCTTCCAAGGCTTCTCGCCTGACGACGTGGTCTACCTGATCATGACCGACCGCTTCAGTGACGGCGATCCCACGAACAACGACCCCGCCGCCTCACGCGGTCTCTACGACCGCGCCAAGCCGCGCTACTACCACGGCGGCGACTTCCAAGGCATCATCCAACACCTGCCTTACTTGAAAGACCTCGGCGTCACCGCCCTCTGGCTCACGCCCTGGTACGACAACGTCAACCACCTCAACGAGCGCGAGACTTACCCCGACACAACGGGCGGCCCCAAACGCGCCATCACCGATTACCACGGCTACGGCGCG
This sequence comes from Pyrinomonadaceae bacterium, assembly GCA_036389395.1. Classification (GTDB taxonomy): domain Bacteria; phylum Acidobacteriota; class Blastocatellia; order Pyrinomonadales; family Pyrinomonadaceae; genus QHXQ01. Next base: position 106,241 of record DASVPY010000010.1, on the reverse strand, counting down.
GTGGACTTCTACGGCGTCGAAGAGCACTTCGGCACGATGAACGATCTGCGCCGGCTCGTGGACGAGGCGCACCGCCTCGGCCTCAAGGTCATTCAAGATCAGGTCGCCAACCACACAGGCCCCTATCACCCCTGGGCGACCGACATGCCGACCCCCACCTGGTACAACGGCACGCGCGACAAGCACCCCGCCAACACGTTCCAGACCTGGGTGCTGCACGACCCGCACGCGCTGCCCGACGTGAAGCGCGTCGTCCTCGACGGCTGGTTCATAGACATCCTGCCCGATCTGAACCAGAACGACCCGGAGACCGCGCGCTACATCACGCAGAACACGCTCTGGTGGATCGGCATGACCGGCCTCGACGGCATCCGCCAGGACACATGGCAGTACGTGCCCAACACCTTCTGGCGCGGCTGGACGGCGGCCGTCAAACGCGAGTACCCGAACATGCGCGTCGTCGGCGAAGTCCTCGACGGCGACGTGAGCCATTGCAACTTCTACCAAGGCGGGCGCGTCCGCTTCGACGGCGTGGACACGGGTCTCGACACGCTGTTCGACTTCCCTCTGCTCTACCCCACGCGCCGCGCCTTCGCCGAAGGCAAGGCCTTGCGCGAGGCGGTGCAGATCGTCAGCTACGATCACACCTACCCGAACGCCGCCGTGCTCCTCCCGCTCATCGGCAACCACGACATGGGCCGCTTCATGAGCGAGCCGGGCGCGACCTTCACGGGTCTGAAGCTCGCCGAGACGCTCGTGATGACCATGCGCGGCACGCCGCAACTCTACTACGGCGACGAACTCGGCCTCGCCGGCGCGGGCGACCCGACGAACCGCGCGGACTTCCCCGGCGGCTTCCCCGGCGACGCGCGCAACGCCTTCGACGCGGCGGGCCGCACGCCCGACGAGCGCGACGCCGTCGAACACCTGCGCCTCCTTGGTCGCCTGCGGCGCGAGCTTGAGCCTTTGCGCCGCGGCGCGCTCGTCAACCTCTACGTCGCCGAGCAGCAGTGGGCTTACGCGCGCAAGACCGCGGACGCCGTGGTCGTCGTCGCCTTCAACAACGACACGCGCCCCGCCGCCTTCGAGTTCGACGCCGCGCCCACGGCCCTCGGCGACGGCACGCGCCTCGCCGACCGCCTCGACCCCGGCCGCTTCGCCCGCGTCGCCGACGGCAAGCTCAGGCTCAACCTCCCCGCCCGCACCGCCGCCATCTACGCGCCCGGCCCGGTGCGTTGAGACGGCGCGGCAGCAAGTGTCGAGTGACGTTATGGCGTTGCGCAACAAACCGCTGAGCGAGCAGGTGGCCGTCGTGACGGGCGGCGGGACGGGGATCGGGCGGGCGTTCGCGGAGGCGTTGGCGGGGGCGGGCGCGCGCGCGGTCGTCATCGCGTCGCGGCGCGCGGACGTGCTGCGGCGGACGGCCCAAGAGATCAACGCAAAGACCGGCGCTGAGCGCGTCTTCGCGCACGCGTTCGACGTACGCGAGTTGAACGAGACCGAGGCGCTCGTCCACGAGACGGCGGGACGCTTCGGCACGCTCGATCTCTTGATCAATAATTCGGGCCTGGCCGTGCCGGAGACGGTCGAGGCGATCACCGAAGCGGGCTGGGCCGAAGTGTTGGAGACGAACCTGCGCGGCGCGATGTGGCTGGTGCGCGCGGCGCTCCCCTACATGCTGCGCGAGGACTTCGGCGACGTGGTCAACGTCTCGTCGCAGGCCGGCAAGCACGGCTACGCGGACGTGCCCGCGTACTGCGCCTCGAAGTTCGGTCTGCTCGGCTACGCCGAGTCTTTGCGCGACCACGCGCGCAAGACGGGCGCGAACCTGCGCGTCTTCAACCTCTGCCCCGGTCTCGTGGACGTGGAGCAGACGGCCGCCGACGCCGCGCCGCGCCCCGGCTTCGTCCACGTCCGCAACATGGCCCGCACGCTCCTCTACGTGCTCGCCCTGGATCGCGACGTGGTCTTAGAGGACATCAACATCTATGCGAGATAGCTGTCAGTTGTTATTGGTTAGTTGTTAATGGTTAGTTGCCGCGCAGGGCGGAGGCGACCGGCCGATAGTTAACAACTAACAACTAACAATTAACAACTAACAGTTAACAGCCAACAGCCCTTCGAGGAGCAACCGCGATGGAGAAACCACGTCTGAGCTTCTGGCAAATCTGGAACATGAGCTTCGGCTTCCTCGGCATCCAGTTCGGCTGGGGCTTGCAGCTCGCCAACATGAGCGGCATCTACACCTACCTGGGCGCGCGCCCCGAACAGGTGCCGATCCTGTGGCTGGCGGGGCCTGTGACGGGCTTACTCGTGCAGCCGGTCATCGGCTCGATGAGCGACCGGACGTGGAACCGTTTGGGGCGGCGCAGACCTTACTTCCTGACCGGCGCGCTCCTCGCCTCCGTCGCGCTCTTCTTCATGCCCGACTCGTCCGCGCTCTGGATGGCGGCGGGGCTGCTCTGGATTCTGGACGCCTCAATCAACGTCTCGATGGAGCCGTTCCGCGCCTTCGTCGCCGACAAGCTCAACACCGACCAGCGCACCGTCGGCTTCGTCATGCAGTCGTTCTTCATCGGCATCGGGCAGACGCTCGCCAACCTGCTGCCCTACCTGTTCCGCCGCTACGGCGTGGACGCGGGCACGACCGCGGGCGGCGCGGCGCACGTCATCCCGCCGAGCGTCAACTACGCCTTCAAACTCGGCGCGGTCGCCTTCCTCGTCTGCGTGCTCTGGACGGTGGTGACGACGCGCGAGTACCCGCCGGAGAACATGGACGAGTTCCTGCGCAAGAAGCGCGAGCACCGCGGCCTCGGCGCGGGGCTGAGTGAAATCTTCTCGGCCATACGCGAGATGCCGACGACGATGAAGCAGTTGGCCGTCGTGCAGTTCTTCACGTGGCTCGGCCTCTTCTGCATGTGGATGTTCTTCGGGCTGACGACCTCTTACCACATCTTCGGCGCGGCGAACGAGCGCGACCCGCGCTTCGTGGACGGACAGGCGTGGGGCGGCATCGCGTTCATGGTCTACTCCATCGTCTGCTTCGCCGTCGCCTTCGCGCTGCCGAAAATGGCCGCCGCGACGAGCCGCAAGACCGTACACGCCGTCGCGCTCGTGTGCGGCGCTGCGGGGCTGCTCTCGGTCTACCTGATCCACGACCGGAACATATTGCTGCTGACGATGGTCGGCGTCGGCATCGCGTGGGCGTCGATCCTCTCGATGCCCTACGCGATTCTGGCGGGCGCGCTGCCGCCCGCGCGCATGGGCGTCTACATGGGCGTCTTCAACTTCTTCATCGTCATCCCCGAAATCATCGCCTCGTTCACTTTCGGCCCCGCGATCCGCGCGCTGTTCGGAGCGGACAACCCGAACGCGCCGCTCTACGTCGTCATGGCCGGCGGCGCGTTCATGCTGCTGGCGGCGCTCTGCGTGACGCTGGTGCGCGACGCGGGCGACGCGCCCGTGCGCGCCGTCATCGCGGGCGACGAGCACGAGCCGCTCATCCCGCCGCAGTCGGCGCAGCCCGTGCCCAGCACCGGCCTCGTGGACGAGCGCTGAGCCGGCGGCCGCGCGGTGTGGCCGCGAGTCGCCGCGACGCGCACGCGAGACGGAGTGAACAAGCAGATGAGGCGTATGTTGGCGGCCCTCGTTCTCGCGCTGTTGCTGGGCCTCTTGCTCGGCGCGCGCCTGCCGCGGGCGCGGGCGCAGGAGCCGCAAGCGCCGCCGGCCGCGGCGCGCATCGATCTCGCGCGCGCGCGGGCGCACTGGCTCGCGCGCGACACCATCGCCTGGCCGCCCGGCCCGAACACGGCCACGCAGACCTACCGCCTCCACTTCGCCCCGACCGGCGGCTTGCAACTGAACGCGGGCGGCGTGACGGGCGGCGAGTCGCTCGCGCTCACCGTTGACCCGGCGGGTCTCGCGCCCGCGCTGCGCGCGAAGTTCCCGCACCTCGCCGGCTTCGTCGCCCTCAAGCTCGCGCCCGGCGACGCGGCGCGCGCCGCCGCGCTCCTCAAGGGCCAACTCGCCGTCAGCGCCGCCGACGCACAAGGACAACTCACCGACGCGACCTCCGTGCAAATCCCCGGCGTCCTCGACGACCTCTACAAATACGACGGCCCGCTCGGCGTCGCCTGGGACGGCGAGCACGAACCCGTGCCCGCGCTGCGCGTCTGGGCCCCGACGGCACAGTCAGTCCGCCTGCACCTGTTCACAGACGCACGCGCGCAGACCGCGAGCACGGTCGTCATGATGACGAATGATGCGGCGACCGGCGTCTGGACGGCGCGCGGCGACGCGACGTGGGCGGGGCGTTTCTACTTGTACGAGGTGCAGGTCTACGCGCCCGCCACGGGTAAAGTCGAGACGAACCTCGTCACCGATCCGTATGCCCTCAGCCTCGCGCCCAACAGCACACGCAGCCAGATCGTCAACCTCGACGCGCCCGCGCTCAAACCGCCCGGCTGGGACGCGCTGCGCAAGCCGCCGCTCGCCGCCGTCGAAGACATCGCGCTCTACGAGCTGCACCTGCGCGACTTCAGCATCAACGACGCGAGCGTGCCCGCGGCGCACCGCGGCACGTACCTCGCTTTCACCGACCAGCAGTCGGACGGCATGAAGCACCTGCGCGCGCTCGCCGAGGCCGGTCTCACGCACGTACACCTGCTGCCCGTCTTCGACATCGCCACCATCAACGAGATCAAAGCCGAGCGCCGAGAGCCGGACGCGGCGGAGCTAGCCAAATATCCACCGGACTCCGAGCGGCAGCAGGAGTTGATCTGGCCTCTGCGCGACGAGGACGGCTTCAACTGGGGCTACGAGCCGTACCACTACACCGTGCCCGAAGGCAGCTACGCGACTGCGCCCGACGGCACGACGCGCATACGCGAGTTCCGCGCGATGGTCAAAGGGTTGTCGGACGCGGGGCTGCGCGTCGTCATGGACGTGGTCTACAACCACACGACCGCCGCCGGGCAAGACCCGCGCTCCGTCCTTGATCGCATCGTGCCGGGCTACTACTACCGGCTGAACCTCGAAGGCAAGATCGAGACGAGCACGTGCTGCCAGAACACCGCGTCCGAGCACGCGATGATGGAGAAGCTGCTGGTTGATTCCGTCGTCACCTGGGCGCGCGCTTACAAAGTGGACGGCTTCCGCTTCGACCTGATGGGTCATCACATGGTCGCGAACATCGTCAAGGTGCGCGCCGCGTTGCGCGCGCTGACGCCGCAGCGCGACGGCGTGGACGGCACGAAGCTCTACGTCTACGGCGAGGGCTGGGACTTCGGCGAGGTGGCTAGAGGCGCGCGCGGGCGCAACGCGACGCAGTTGAACCTGTACGGCACGGGCGTCGGCACGTTCAACGACCGCCTGCGCGACGCGGCGCGCGGCGGGCAGTTCGGCCCGCTGCAAGAGCAGGGCTTCGTCAGCGGTCTGTTCCTCGACCCGAACGGCACCGATCAGGGCACGGCCGCCGAGCAGAAAGACAAGCTGCTGCGCTACGCCGACTGGCTGCGCGCCGGGCTGGCGGGGAACCTGCGCGACTACCGCTTCACGGATCGCACGGGCAAACTCGTCACGGCCGCGCAAGTTGATTACGGCGGCCGGCCCGCCGGCTACAGCGCCGCCCCGCGCGAGACGATCAACTACACGGAGGCGCACGACGACTACACGCTCTACGACTTCAACGCCCTGCGCGCGCCGCGCACGACACAGATGGCCGACCGCGTGCGGATGCAGAACCTCGCGCTCGCGCTCGTTGCCTTGGGGCAGGGCATCCCGTTCTTCCACGCGGGCCAGGATATGCTCCGCTCGAAGTCGCTCGACCGCAACAGCTACAACTCCGGCGACTGGTTCAACCGGCTCGACTTCACCTACGCGTCGAACAACTTCGGCGTCGGGTTGCCGCCCAAGGCCGACAACGGCGAACGCTGGCCCGTCTTGCGCCCGCTCCTGGCCGATCCCGGTTTGCGACCGGCGCGCGCCGACATCCTCCGCGCGGTCGCGCACCTGCGCGAACTCCTGCGCATACGCAAAAGCTCGCCCCTCTTCCGCCTCGCCACCGCGGCCGACGTGCAGGCGCGCGTCAAGTTCTACAACACGGGGCCGCAGCAGACGCCGGGTCTCATCTGCATGGCCCTGAGCGACGAGACGGGGCGCGACCTCGACGCGGACTACGAGTTGATCGTCGTCCTCTTCAACGCCGCGCCCGCGCCCGTCAACTTCCGCGCGCCCGCCTTCGCCGGCCGCTTCCTGACGCTGCACCCCGTCCAGGTGCGCTCGGCGGACGTGATCGTCCGCACCGCCACCTTCAACACCAACACCGCCACCTTCAACGTCCCCGCGCGCACCACGGCCGTCTTCGTCGCCCGCCGCCAACCCGGCCTGCGCCGCCGCTAGCCGTAAGTACCATGCCCGCCCGCGCCGCGCGCCGCCGCGCCGCTTCCGTCACTCGACGGTTCGGCGGGCCGGGAAAATGTTATGTGCTTACTTGGCGGCGCGTGTTATTATGCGCCGCGCAGTAAAATGAGTTGCTAGGCTCTGCGGCGGCGACGCGCACCTAAGCCCACTAGCCAAACAGGGTGAACATGAGAATGAAGCTTTTCATTAGCTGGTCGGGAGTTCGCAGTAAAGCCGTGGCGGAGGCGTTGCGGGGCTGGATACCTGATGTCATACACGCGGTGCAGCCTTGGATGTCTTCGGAGGACATTGATCCAGGGGCGCGCTGGAGCGCGGAGATTGATAAAGGGTTAGACGCCACCAAATTCGGCATAATCTGCGTCACCCCCGAAAACATTGACACCCCTTGGATTCTCTTTGAGGCGGGCGCGCTGGCGAAAGCCATAGCGGATACCTCCGTCTGCCCCTACCTCGTCGGCCTCGATTACACCAGTCTTAGAGGCCCGCTCGCGCAGTTCCAAGCGGCGCAGGCGCGGCGGGATGACACCTACGCCCTCGTCCGCACCATAAACCAGTGCCTGGGCGAAGACGCTTTATCGGAAGATCGGCTCAGGCGGTCGTTCGAACGCTGGTGGCCAGACCTCGAAGCCGTGTTAGAGAATCTACCCGAACCGGCGAGTGACGCAAGCCCTATCTCGCTGCTGGCCTCGCCGCTGGGGTTGGAGGGCGTGTACCAGACGAGGGGCGCGGCCTTGGAAAATTTTGCCGGCTCCCTCAACGCGGAGATAGACAAGGCGCAGCAGGGGAAGCCAGCGCGCATCTGGATCGTCTCCTCTTCGTGCAGGGGCTTCCTGACGGCCGCCATAGAGCGCTTCGACGGTCAGGGGATGATAGATCAGATAGCGAATACCCCGTGTGATTTTCGCATCCTTATGACCGACCCGGACATGGCTGACTTCCGGGCCGAGCAGGAAGGCCGGGCGCAAGGCGCTATTCAAACAGAGATAAGGGCCGGCATCGCCATGCTCAAATATGCTGGTATCAAGAGAGAAAATCTGAAGTATTATCCCGGCACGCCCACCGTGTTTGCTATCAGCACGGCGGATAAAATGTTGCTCAACCCGTACCCGTACGAGCGAGAATCCCAGCGGTGCTTTTCACTAATCGTGCGTAAAACCAACAGCCCCGAAGACATCTACCACCAGTATATTGATTCGCACTTTGAAAAACCTTGGAAGCGGGCGAAAGAAATCCCGCCAAGCGACTGGGGCGAATAGAGCACCGGCAAGTGCAAGGATGGAGCGCCAGCGGAAGCGGCCGGCGCGTGTCGGTTGAAGAGCGACGGCTCGGAGGTTCGTGTCATGTGCCTGTTGAAGCACGTGGGCGGGGCGTTCACGCACCGGCCTGAAGAGCTGAGGGATCGCGTGAGCACTAGGGCGGCCGATCTCGTTAAGCGCGCGTTCGCCGACGTGGACGCGGGCCGACTCCTCGACTACCACACGCACATCGCGGGCATCGGGACGGACGGCACGCAGAACCTCGTCAACCCGAAGATGCGCTCGTGGCGGCATCCGTTCCACCGCGTCAAGTTCGCCGTCTACCTGAGCGGCGCGGGCGTCGAGCACGTCGAGCACGCGGACGCGGAGTTCGCCGCGCGGCTCGTCGCTCTCATCGAGCACATCGAGGGGCACGGCAAGTACCGCCTGCTCGCGTTCGACAAGCACTACAACCGCGACGGGACGGTGAACGCGGCCAAGACCGAGTTCTACGTGCCGAACGAGTACGTCTTCGCGCTCGCGGCGGCGCACCCCGAAGCGTTCGAGCCGGTCATCTCGGTCAACCCTTACCGCCCGGACGCGGTCGCGGAGTTGGCGCGGTGGGCGGCGCGCGGCGGGCGCATGGTCAAGTGGCTGCCGAACGCGATGGGCATCGACCCGGCGGACGAGTTGTGCGATCCGTTCTACCGTGAGATGAAGCGGCTGGGGCTGGTCTTGCTCAGCCACGGCGGCGAGGAGAAGGCGGTCGAGGCGGAAGAGGATCAGCGGCTCGGCAACCCTCTGCGCCTGCGCCGCGCGCTCGACCACGGCGTCAAGACCATCGTCGCGCACTGCGCGGGTCTGGGCGAGAACGAAGACCTGGACGCGCCCGACCGCAAGCGCACGTCCAACTTCGACCTGTTCATGCGGCTGATGGACGAGCCGCGCTACGAGGGCCTGGTCTTCGGCGACATCTCGGCGATGACGCAGTTCAACCGCGTCGGCGCGCCGCTCTCGACCGTGCTCGCGCGCACAGACCTGCACCCGCGCCTCGTGAACGGCAGCGACTACCCGCTGCCCGCCATCAACGTCCTCATCCGCACCAAGCCGCTCGCCGACGCGGGCTACATCGCCGCGGACGAGCGCGCCCCCTTGCGCGAGCTTTACGGCTTCAACCCGCTCCTCTTCGACTTCGTCCTCAAACGCTGCCTCCGCCTGCCCGGCACGAACCAACGCCTGCCCGCGAGCATCTTCCAGGCCAACCCCGCGCTCTGAAGTTGCGCGCGCAATCTTAATGCGCCGCCAACGTCAGCAGCGCGGCCGCTCGTCACTTAAAACGAACCGGGCGCGGGCGCGTGGCGTAAACTGCCAGACGCAAGCCTTAACCTGCGCCCGTGAACGCAATCGGAGGAGACCGAATGTCGCTCGCCCGCCTGTGCCTGTTCGCGCTCGTGCTCGCCGCGCCGCTGACCATTCTGGGGCAGTCGAACAAGTTCGAGGTCGTGCGCGTCGCCGAGGGCGTCTACGCCGCGCTGCGCCGCGAGCCGCCGGGCTTCGCCGTCGAGTCGAACAGCCTGTTCGTCGTCTGCAAGGACGACGTGCTCGTCGTGGACGCGCAGTCGAACGCCGCCGCGACGAAGGCGGTGCTGGCCGCCCTGCGGCAGATCACGGACAAGCCCGTGCGCTACGTCGTCAACACGCACTGGCACGACGATCACGTCGTCGGCGATCAGGTCTACCGCGACGCGTTCCCCGGCGTCGAGTTCATCGCCCACGCCGCCGTGCGCGCCTACCTGCCCGCGCAGGGGTTGACCGCCCGGCAGAAGTTCCACGAGGCGATCCCCGCCACCGTCGAACAACTGCGCGGCATCCTCAGCTCCGGCCAGAACGCGCGCGGCGGGCCGCTGACGGACGAGCAGCGCGCGAGCCTTGCGAGCGACATCGCGCTGGCGGAAGGCTACATGACCGTGCCGCGCGACTTCGAGCCGGTGCTGCCGACCGTCACGCTCGAAGACAAGCTGACGCTCTACCACGGCGGGCGCACCATCGAAATCCTCTACCTCGGGCGCGGGCACACGTCGGGCGACGTGGTGGTGCATCTGCCGCAGGAGCACGTCGTCGCGGCGGGCGATCTGGTGGTCTGGCCCGTGCCGCTCGTCGGCGCGGATCAGTCGCACGTCGGCGACTGGGGCGCGACGCTCGCGCGCCTCCTGGCCCTCAAGCCCGCCGTCATCGTCCCCGGCCACGGCCCCCTCATGCGCGACGACGCTTACGTCCAACTCGTCGCCCGCCTGATGAACTCCGTCAAGCAACAGACCGAAGCGGCCGTCGCCCGCGGCGAGACCCTGGAAGCGGCCCGCAAGAGCGTCAACCTCGACGACCTGCGCAAACTCTTCGCCGCCGACAGCCCCGTCCGCAACACCCTCTTCAACGCCTACGTCGCCGGCCCCGCCGTCGCCAGCGCCTACGCCGACGCCACCGCCAAGCGTTAAGCCTCCCGCCCGCGCCAGCCTTTAGAGCACGAACGCCGGGCACGGAGGCCAACGGCTGCGTGGCACTGTGCCGCCCGCGGGCTACACAGAGCGCGTGAGATGTGCGCGGTACAAGCTAGAAATTTGTGTATTAGATCGCAAGCGTGCGGTAAAATCCGGCTCCGCGCGTATTAGACCGAACCCTGCGGTCTTTCCCGGCAAACGCCGCTGCGGTCTACTTGTAGTTAGGATACTTCATTGCTCAGTTATAATTAGCACGGGAAATAATACGAAAAGGAGTTAAGCATGAAAGACCTCATCAAGCAGCTTTCGGCTTCGGTAATGATTACGTTACTGGGCGTATTTATGATAATCGTAGGTGCAGCGAATGGTTTATCCATCGCCGGTAGTTCCATACAGGTTAATAGCGGCTGGAAGATAGTAATTGTAATAATCGGCGCGGCGCTAATGTGCTTTGGTGCCTATCTCACATGGCGTGAAGCTGTTTCAGAAAAAAAGACGGATGCATCTTCCAGTGAGAGACAAGGTGTCATAACTAATAAGTTGTCCGGCATTCAGGTTTTCGATGAGGTTAATACAGCATTCCTTGACATCAAGAGCAGAATTCTTAAGGGCGATATTAAGGTGGTTCAGGCGGAGTTGATTCAGCATAGCTCCGAACGAGCACACACACTCGTGAGAGCACTAGCTGACGTAGGGGCGGGTATAAAATTGTATCTACAGCATCCAGATACGCTAAGTATAATTTGTGGTGATCTCAAACAGAGAGTGACCGCTCGGCTAGGCTTATATCCACAAGACTTGGAAGGACAAAATTATAAAGGCGATTTGCAGATCTACCTTTATAAAACCCCCGCATCGTTTAATGGCGTAAGGCTCTTGAAAAAAGATGGCAGTTTCTTACTATTACTTAGTTGGTATACGTATAAGAGCTATGTACCACTAAACAATCTCATTGACAGTAAGTTTGGAGGGAGCGCAAATCCCTGTCTGGTAATTGATTCTGCTCATCCGGAATACACACATTTTAACAATTTCTTTAATGACCTAATCAACAGTTGTGAAAAGCAGGGGACACCTCCTGTCTTTCAGATGAAGAATGGCAAATATGAATGGCTATCTGGATGGCCCGTGGACTAACAAAGCCCTGCAGACGACAGCTCGATTGCGTGCCTTTCATCGCTGTCTTTGGCTTCTGGCTTGTGTGCTGCTTGCTCGGTGCTGCTGATGCCGAGCGTTAACTCCCCTTGGTTCCGAGGCTACAGGAATCTGATATGCTGGCGGTGTGGGGTTAGGACTGATGAATGATTTAATCAATCGCTCGGAAGACATTCTTGGGGGCACGCCGGTGTTCGCGGGGACGCGCGTGCCGGTGCAGACCTTGTTTGATTATCTCGAAGAGGGCGATAGCCTGGACGAGTTTCTCGACGATTTCCCGGCGGTCAGCAGGGAGCACGCCGTCAGAGTGCTGGAGAAGATGAAAGAGTCGTTCCTGGCGCAGGTATATGAAAGTGCTGCTTGATGAATGTGTACCGCGCAAAGTGAAGCGTGAGCTGGCGGGACATGAAGTCGTTACTGTCACCGAGCACGGCTGGTCGGGCATAAAGAATGGCCAGCTCCTGGCCTTAGCCGAAGCCGAGTTTGATGTCTTCCTCACGGTTGACCAAAATCTAAAATACCAACAGAACCTCAAAGCTTTCCAGATCGGGATCATCCTCCTGGTAGCGAGAAATAATCGTCTACAGACGTTACTGCCCTTGATGCCGGAAGCTAGAACGGCCTTGCACGAGATTAAGCCGGGCGAGTTTGTGCGCGTGGGCGGCTAACGAGTCGTGCCCGCGGATGGCGGGGAAGAGGGCCGGGCGGCGGGGAGTGGGTTCCGAAGGGCGGGAACTCAGTCCCGACGGACGCGGGGCGCGCGCGGCGCGGAGGCACGACCGCTCGGCCGCCCCTCCGCGCCGCGCGCCCGCTCATGTTCAGGCCGGCAGGCGGCCGCGGGCTTAGCTTACTGCCGGCTTCGGTCTAATATGCTCTAGCCGGCTTTATCTAGAGCGGTGTTAGACCGACACCTGCGGTCTACTATGCGTTGGGCGGCTCGTAGTTTGAGGCTTGGTGAGTCGTATGAACCTGTTAAGTTCCTCTAACCTTGTCGTATTGCTGTTGCTCATTTCTATGACTACTTGTGGGGCGCGGCCGACCGCCGCTGCGCCTAAGACGCGGGGCGGGGGGCGTATTGTCGTCGAGTTGACGGTGAAAGGTTTCTGGGAGGCCGAAAAGGTTTCGGTGCCCGTTGACCTGAACCAATGTGTCGGCGGGGCTGTCGTGAGTGGAGGGTCTGACGAGGCAGCCAACAGGAGTGCCAGCTACAGCATGGCCGTGTCGGGGCTTAGAAGGCATAGCGCGGTCGTGCGTTTGCTGGTGGTCATTGATTCGGGCGCGCCGATAGAAATAAAGTTCTCGGTAGTTGGCGGGAAAGTAAGGCGGTATGAATTCGAGCAGGGCATCAAGGTCAGAGCGTACTATGCGGGTGATAATGCCGCCGCCCGACAACTCATTCAACCGGAGCGGCAATCAGCGCGCCTTTTAAGCACTGGCGGACGAGGCTGGCGAGGTAGGGCGTATGCAGACACAGGAGTTCGGTTGTGCCCTTTGCTGGCCCGCCGACGCGCGCGCGGCGTGGGCGGCGCGCGACGGCCTCACTCGCCTGGAAGAGTTGATCGACGAATCCCATTTCATCGTCGCGCTCCTCGCCTGCCCCCGCTGCGAGCAGCGGTACGTCTCGATCTTCACCGAGCTGATTGACTGGGAGGGGGGCAGCGATCCGCAGTACTGGACGCTCATGCCGCTTACGCAGGCCGAAGCCGAGGGCTTCAGCCGGCGGGAGACGCCTCTGAACGAGATGAGCCTGAACGCGCTGGGGCGTGGGCGGCGTTCCCTCCGGCGCGAGCATCCGAAGGACGGGCCGCCGCGGGTGTTCTGGGGGCGCGGCGTCCTCGTCGGCCCACACGATTGAGGGCGTGGGTCACATGGAGGTCTAAGAATGCGCACCTCTTTTATGGTCAGGGCGCTGACCAGCGTAGTGCTGTGCGTGCTGTTGGGGACTGGCGCGGTTGCGCATCCAGGCTCCGGCATTGTGGTTGACAAAGAGGGTAGGGTGTTCTTTACGGACACCGGTCAGGGCGTCTGGCAGATTGACGGGCAAGGTAAGCTCACGTACTTGCCAGCGTCTTTATTTCACTGGATGACTATTGATGAAGCCGGCTACTTTGCGGCGTCTCAGAAGAACTTCGGGGGGTGGTTTGAAAGGGTAACGCCGCAAGGTTCCAAACCGGCGCTCATTATGTCTTCCGATTTTCCCCTGACGATTAACCGGGACGGAAATCTCTACTACGCAGACACCCGCCCCCGCTCGGCTCGGATCGTGCGCAGAACACCCGACGGGAAGGAGTCTGTTCTGGCCGCAGACGAGGCGTTCGCAGGCATCGCCGGGATCGCTGCCAGCCCGGACGGCTCGCTCTATGTCACCGCCGCCGTCCGCCCCGACGCCAACGCCATCCGAAAGATCACGTTGGACGGCAAGGTCTCGCAGTTTGCCAGTCCCGAAATCATCGGGAGCGGCAGAGACCGCGCCGTCAGCCCGCCGCCGGAATCAGCGGCGAGCTACTGCCGGGGGTTGGCCGTCGATGCGCAGGGGAGCGTGTACGTCGCCGCCACCGGCAGCCGCCGCGTCCTCAAGATCACACCCGGCGGTGACGTAAGCACCATTCTGCAAGCAACGAGTCCGTGGTCGCCGACCGGGGTCGCGCTCTTCGGCGGCGAGGTGTACGTGCTGGAGTGGCAGGACGCACCCCCTGCGCAAGCGGAAGTGCGCAGGGCCTGGATACCGCGCGTGCGGAAAGTCGGGCGTGACGGCAAGATCACGACCCTGGCGACGATCTCGCGCGAGGCAACCGCGCCTGCTTCTCCGCCAGTCCAACAAGAAAACAGTAATGATCTTTCGCCCGGAGTTAAGATTGCCATTGCAGTCGTGGTGGTACTGGTGGCGGCTACGATTGTGGGCATAAGAGTCGCAAAATAGAAAGAGGTGAAGGGGGCAAGGCATGACGGTCGAGAGGGCGCAGGTGGAAAAGATCGTGGAGCAAGAGTTATCCGGCATCCTGCTTCAGTCGCTCAAGCTAGCCGAGCGGGAGGGGAAGCCGGACATTAAAGACGCGTTACAACTCATCCTGAGAGTTATCGCGGCCCGGCGGGAAGAACGTGACCGGGCGAGAGGCGGGCAAGGGTGAGGCGGGTTGTGCGGGGGCGCGAAGGAAGTTAACGGGGGCTGAGAATGGGGTTGAGAGGGAGAAGGCTCGGAGCGAGCACTTGTGTCCTCGTCGTCGCGGCCGCTTTTAGCTGTGCGTTGGCGCAGGAACGGCCCGGCGGCGGCGCGGCCCGTAAGCTCGACGAGCTTCAGCCGCGTTATCTGGAAGACTTCGAGCTGCGCGTGATCCATTTCGCCGACGAGGTGCTGAAGGTGGAACCGAACGCGCAGGCTTACGTCATCGGCTACGACGGGCGGCACAGACGCCTGCGCGACACGGTGTTCAATCTCGACCGTGTGCGGAACCACCTGGTCGAAGCGCGGGGGCTGCCCGGCGCGCGCGTCGTTACAATCGAGGGCGGGACGCGCGAGCAGCCGGCGCTGGAGTTCTGGCTCGTGCCGGCGGGCGCGACCCCGCCCGCAGCGACGCCCACCGTCCAGGCGCAGCGCCCGCTGTCGGTCTCGCTCGTGCAGTTGATCGCCGACCCGGCCCGTTACCACGGGCGGCTCGTCAGGGTGGTCGGCTTCGTGAGCATCAGGTTTGAAGGCAAGGCCGTCTATCTGCACGAGGACGACTACCGGCAGCGCATCGCGAAGAACGGCCTGTGGCTCGACCTGCCGGGGACGAAGTCGGGCGGCGAGTACGCGCAGTACCACGAGAGGTACGCGCTCGTCGAAGGCGTCTTCGACGCGACCTTGAAAGGGCACGGCGGCGCGTTCAGCGGCGCGCTCAGGCGCGTGCGGCGGATGCAGGTGAACGAGGAATAGCGGCCGTCTCGCCGGCAACGCCTCGCGTTGAAGGTTGAGTGTGACGCGCGGCCGGGTTAACACAGAGGCCACAGAGGAAAGCCACAGAGGCCACAGAGGGTTGCTCCTCTCTGTGGCCTCTGTGGCTTTCCTCTGTGGCCTCTGTGTTGAATTAACGATCCGTCAGCCTCAACGTCGAACTGACCCACGGCCGCGCTGGTGTCCGCCCCGGTAACGACGCAGCCCCGCACGCCGCAGCGCGCGCGTGATCTCCGGGTTGCGCATGAACCAGCGCCAGACGTTACCGGTGCGGAGGTTCTCCGCGCCTAAGAGCGTGATGCCGAGGTCTATGCCGATCACGTCCGGGTCAACCCAGCCGGTGTTGGGGTTGAAGGCGTCGGCGAAGCCGTAGCGGCCGTAAGTCTGCGCGCCGTAGCGTGCGCGCATGGTGCGCAGGGCCGCGAGCGAGATGTCGGGCGTGAACATCAGCGAGCCGGCGGACGCGTAAGGGACGACCGTGCCGTCAATCGCCGGGTCGCGCGGCGGCCCGCCCCAGGCCACGTAACCTTTCGCGCTGTCCGACGCCGAGATGCCCCACACGTTCTCCGTGTAGGCGGGGAACTCCGGCGCGAGACTCAGGCAGAAGAGC
Organism: Pyrinomonadaceae bacterium; assembly: GCA_036389395.1. Classification (GTDB taxonomy): domain Bacteria; phylum Acidobacteriota; class Blastocatellia; order Pyrinomonadales; family Pyrinomonadaceae; genus QHXQ01. The sequence continues at coordinate 90,395 of DASVPY010000010.1, read as the reverse complement.
CGGTGCGCGCGCGTGGCGGCGACCGAGTTGGCGTAGTAGTCCGTGAACGGATACCAAGACTCGCGCCAGCCGCGGAAGTCAACCCACGCGTGCGTGTACTGGTGCGTGAAGAGCGGGCCGGCGTTCAGGTAAGTGTAGCCGGCGTAGGTAATGCGCGTGCGCTGCCAGGCGAGCCAGGCGCGCGGCGTGATGGGGTGCGTCGGCGAGCCGATGGCGAGCAGTTGCAGGAGCAGGTGCTCGCTGTAGGTGTCCCAGCGCGGCTTGAGGAAGCCGGTCTCCGGTTTCCAGCCGTGCGAGAGCAAGGTGGGATGACCGGCGAGCATCCACTGAAAGTCCACGCGCTCGTAGACGCGCGTGGCGAGGCGCACGACCTCTGCGTCCTCGCGGAAGCACTGCCGCGCCGTCAACACGCCCGCGAGCAGCAGCGCCGTGTCAATGGACGAGAACTCGCTCTGCCAGCGGCGCGCGCCCGTCTCCTGTTCCTGCCAGTGGTAGAACCAGCCGTGTTGTTCGTCGGCGCGCTCGGCGAAGTAGCGCAGGGTCGTGCGCGCGCGCGCGCGGGCGGCGGCGCGCGTGACCCAGCCGTCGGCCGCGCCGATGCAGAGCGCGGTCAAGCCGAACCCGGTGGTGGCGCTGCTGGCGACGCGATGACTCGGCTCGCCCGGCTGGTGCGGCCGCCCGTCCGTGTGCGCGCGGTCGAGGACGAGACCCGTGTGCGGGTCGGCGTGCTCCCAGAAGAATTGGAACGCGCGCCGCTCAAGGTCTGCGAGCAGGGCGGCGTCCTCCGGCGAGACGCGCGCGGCCGGTTGCGCGTTGACTGAAGTCGGCGCGAGCAGGGCGACGAGCAGGAGGCAGAGCGCGGCGCGCGCGTGGCTCGCAGGTTGTCTCCGGCGTGAGGGGCGGTTCACCACAGAGGCACGGAGGGCACGGAGGAAGCACGGAGGCCCGAATGCCATTCTATCCTCCGTGCCCCCTCTGTGCCCTCTGTGTCTCTGTGGTGAGTCGCAACATGCGTCTGCTTCAAGTCGAATGATCAATCTCAACGCGCGACAATTTCAAAACTCCCTTGCAGTCCCTCGACGGAGTTCGGGCCGACGAAGACTTGCACCGGGCCCGGCTCGACGCGGAAGCGCAGGGCGCGGTCGTAGAAGCCCAGCTCGGCCGGCGTGAGCGTGAAGGTGACGCGGCGGCGCTCGCCCGGTCTGAGCGTGACGCGCTCGAAGCCTTTCAGCTCGCGCACGGGGCGCGTGACGCTCGCCGCCGCGTCGCGGATGTAGAGCTGCACGACCTCGTCGCCCGCGCGCCGGCCCGCGTTCGTCACGTCCACGCTGACTGTGAGGCGGCCCGACGCGGGGATGCGCGGCGCGCTCAAGGTCAGGTTCGAGTATTGAAACTGCGTGTAGCTGAGACCGTAGCCGAACGGGTAGAGCGGCGTCCAGGGCACGTCGAGGTACTTGGACGAATACTTGTTGTTCGGGTCGGGCGGGCGGCCCGTGTTCTTGTGGTTGTAGTAGAGCGGCTCTTGCCCGGCGGCGCGCGGGAAGGTGACGGGCAGCTTGCCGCCGGGGTTCACGTCGCCGAAGAGCACGTCGGCGATGGCGTCGCCCGCCTCCGTGCCCGCGAACCAAGTCTCAAGAATGGCCGGCGAGTTCTCCGCCAGCCAGTTGATCGCGAGCGGGCGGCCGTTCATTAACACGACGACGTAAGGCTTGCCCGTCTCGTGGATCGCCCGGAGCAACTCCAACTGCCGGCCGGGCAGATCGAGCGACGCGCGCGCGGCCGCTTCGCCCGACATCTCGGCCGTCTCGCCGACGGCGACGACGACCGCGTCCGCCTCGCGCGCGGCGCGCACGGCTTCGGCCAAAGCGTCCGCGGCGACGGGCGTGGTGGCGAGGCGCGCGGCCTCTGAGTCGGGCGCGGCGACGACGTTCGTGCCGCCCGCGTTGGTGGCGGAGGGCGGCGCGGCGTCGTAGTTGCCGGTCACGCCGCGCCCCTCAATCGCCACGCCCTTGGCGTAGACGACGCGCGTCTGCGGCGCGACCTTCGCCTTGATGCCGGCGAGCAGAGTCACCGTGTCCTCGACGCGCCCGTCGCCGGCCCAAGAGCCGAGCGGCGCTTTCGGGTCGTCGGCTAACGGGCCGACGACGGCGATGCTGCGCGCCGAAGAGCTGAGCGGCAGAGTCTCGCGCTCGTTCTTCAGGAGCACGAAGGAGCGCGCGGCCGTCGCGCGCGCGGCGGCGCGGTGCGCGGCCGAGAAGACTTCGGCGCGCTCGCGCGCCTCGTCCGCGTAAGGGTGCTCGAAGAGACCGAGGCGGAACTTGACGCGCAGGATGCGGCGCACCGCCTCGTCGATCACGGCCTGCGTGAGCTTGCCTTCCCTGAGCAGTTGCGCGCCGTGCTGGTTGTAGAGGCGGCTGACCATCTCCATGTCCGTGCCGGCGTTCAGGGCGAGCCGCGCGGCGTCTGCGCCGTCGGCCGCCAGCCCGTGCGGGATCAACTCGGCGACGGCCGTGTAGTCGCTGACGACGAAGCCGTCGAAGCCCCACTCGCCGCGCAGGACATCCGTCATCGTGAAGCGGTTGGCGGTCGCCGGCACGCCGTCCACGTCGTTGAAGGCGCTCATGAACGTGCCGACGCCCGCGTCCACCGCGGCCTTGAAGGGCGGGAAGTAGGTCTCGCGCAACTGGCGTTCGGACACGTCGGTCGTGTTGTAGTCGCGGCCCGCTTCGGCCGCGCCGTAGGCGACCCAGTGCTTGGCGCAGGCGACGACGCGGTCGGGCGCGGAGTAGTCCGCCCCTTGGAAGCCGAGCACGCGCGCGCGCGCCATCTGCGCGCCGAGGTAAGGGTCTTCGCCCGCGCCCTCGACGATGCGGCCCCAGCGCGCGTCGCGCGCGATGTCCACCATCGGCGCGAACGTCCAGTGGACGCCCGCGGCGCGCGCTTCCGCGGCGGCGACCGCGGCGGCGCGCTCGACCGCCGCCGTGTCCCAACTGCTCGCCTCGCCCAAGGGGACGGGGAAGAGCGTGCGGTAGCCGTGGATCACGTCGAAGCCGAAGAGGAGCGGAATCTTGAGCCGCGACTGTGCGACGGCGACGCGCTGCAACTCGTTGGTGCGGGCCACGCCGCGCACGTTCAGCGTCGAGCCGAGCAAGCCGCGGCGGACGAGTTCGACGTGCTCGGGCCGGAAGTTGCCGTTGGCCTCGCCGTCGAGTTGCTGCAACTGGCCCAACTTCTCTTCGAGCGTCATGCGGGCGAGCAGGGCGTTGACGCGGCGTTCGATGTCGGCGCGCGGGGCGCGGCGGCGGGGCGTCTGGGCGCGGGCGGGCAGCGCGGTCGTGACGAGCGCGCAGGTTAAGAGCAGGCCGAGCGGTTTGGCGAAGTTCATGCACGCTCCTTGGGCCGTAGGTTGATGGTGGCGCGCGGCCGGGTTAACACAGAGGACACAGAGTTAGCACAGAGGGCACAGTAAAAACTCTGTGTACTCTGTGTGACCTCTGTGCCCTCTGTGTTTCAACCGGCCTGCCGATAGATTCAACCGCGCGGCGTTAGAACCGGATGCGCCCTTGCAGCTCGACGACGCGGCCGGCCAGGCCGCGGGGCGAGCGGCCGAAGTTCGGGTCTTCGATGATCGCGCCCGCGTCACTGAAGCCGATGGGCGCGAGGTTGAGCATGTTGAAGACGTTGAAGAAGTTGGCGCGGAACTCGAAGTTCGCGTCCTCACCGAGCCGCAGGAAGCCGGGCAAGCCCGTCTGTTTGATCAGGCTCATGTCTATGTTGAAGTAGTGCGGCCCGCGGAACGAGTTGCGCCCGATGCCGGGGCGGCCCACCGTGCCGTTCGGCAGCGTCATGACGGTGAAGTAGCGCGCGCCGCCGCCCGCGAAGTTGCTGCCGGTGATGAAGGCGTCGTCCGACTGGCTCGTGCCCGCGCCGCCGAGGTAGCCGGTCGGGCGCGCGGGGCAGAGCGTCGGGCCGCCGGGCGTGCTCACGCAGCGCCCCGTCTTCGGCGTGAACGGGAAGCCGGTGTGCGCCGTCAGGATGCCGCTCACGGAGAAGCCGCCCAGGGCTTTGCGCAGCGCGCTTGAGCCGTGGCGGAAGAAGGGCAGCTCGTAGAGACCGGCCATGACGAAGTAGTGGCGCACGTCGAAGTCGGACGGGCCGCGCTCGGTGTGGTTGTCCTGCGGGAAGGTCTGGTTGGTGACGCCGCCGGGGCCTTCGTAGGAGAGTTGGTCAATGCTCTTGCTGTAGCGGTAGTTGGCGGTCAACTGCCAGCCGGCGCTGAAGCGGCGCGTCAGCTCTGCGTTCAAGCCGTTGTAGTTCGAGTTCACGTCCGGCTGCGGGAAGTAGACGGCGAAGAACGCGGGGTTGTTCGGGTAGAGGAAGTTCTGGTTGACGAGCCGGATCAGCTTGTGCCCGGCGCTGCCTTGGTAGCCGAGCGTGGCCGTCAGGTTGTAAGGCAGCGCGTACTGCGTCTCCAAGGAGTAGGCGTAGACGTAAGAGTTCGGCGTGTCTGCTTGCGCGCCGTAAATCTCGACCGCGCCGCCGCGGGGCGCGCCCGTCGCCGGGTCTATGCCTTGGGCGAGCGCCGGGTTGACGGGGAAGCTCAGCACCGAGTTGCTCGCGCCGAGCGTGTAGAGAATCTGGTTCGAGGCGAAGGGCGAGCCGAAGTCGCCGACCGCCGTGCCGCAGCAGAGACCGAAGCGGGCGAAGAAGGGCGGGTTGCCGCGCGTGTTCGAGAAGAGCACGTCGGGGATGCGGTTGTAGCTGACGCCGAAGCCGCCGCGCACGACCATCTTGTTCTCGGCGAAGAGTCCGCCGAAGCCCTTGCGGTTGGGGCTGTAGGCGAAGCCGAGGCGCGGCGCGAAGTTGTTCCGATCCGGCTCGAAGAGTTGATCAACTTGCCCGACGCGCGCGTTCGCCAGGCCCCGCGAGCCGAAGATGAGGTTGCTCAGGCGGCCCTGCTTCTCCGTGAGCGGCGTGAAGTATTCGTAGCGCAGGCCGAGGTTGAGCGTCAGGTTCGGGCGCAGCTTCCAGTCGTTCTGGGCGAAGGCGGCGTAGTAGTTGGTGCGGAAGTAGCGCTGGGCGTCGGCGGGCCGGCCCGTGTTCGGGTCGGCGTTGATGCCCTCGAAGATGGGCGTGTCGTTGGCGAGGTTGAAGAGACCGCTGAACGAGTAGACGGGGCGCGCGCCGCCGACCAGGCTGTTGTTGTCCTGCTCGCGGCGGATGACGCCGCCGAACTTCCACGCCTGGTTGCCGCGCACCCAGTTGAGCGTGTCGCTGAACTCGTAGGTGTTCTGCGCGAAGATGGCGGGCGTCGTCTCCTCGCGGGGCGCGCCGAAGCGGATGCGCTCGCCGATGGGCAAGCCCTCGACCTCGATGCGCGGGATGCCGAAGTTGGTCGTGGCCGTGTCGTTCACCTGGTTGTCGGCGAAGCGCGTCAGGTTGAAGCGCGCCTCGTTGAGCATGGTGTTCGAGAGCGTGCGGTTGAAGGTCAGCGTGACGGCCGAGTTGAGCGGCTTGAAGGCGATGTCGGCGATGGGGCGGCCTTGCGCGCGCGAGTCGCTGCCCAACGTGTCGAGCCGCGTGAAGTAGGTGCTCAGGGCGAGCGCGTTGCGCCCGCGGTTGTAGTCAGTGCGGAAGTTGAACTGGTTGCCGCGCGAGTTGTTGGGCAGGGCGATCTGCGCGAACTGCAAGTCGGGGATGCCGTCGAGTCCGCCGCCGCCGGGGTTGCCGAGGCTGACGTACTGACCGAGCGCGCCGGTGGGCGAGCCGATGTCGAGACCGCCCGCGACGACCTGACAGGGGCGACCCGAAAAGGCCGCGCAGGTGACGGGCAGCACCGAGATGATGCGCGGCGCGATGCCCGCCGCGCCGAAGGCGCGCGCCGTCACGCCGCCCGGCCGGAGTTGCTGCACGAGTTGGCGGTACTGCGGCGTCTCGACGAACGCCGTGATCGTGTCCGAGGTGCTCTGGCGCAAGCCCTCGTAGGAGACGAAGAAGAAGAGGCGGTTCTTGCCGCTGATGACGGCGGGGCCGCCTTCGCCGAAGTGCGGCAGCGGGAGCGGGCCGCCCAAACTTCCGCCGAACTGGCGCAGGAAGTTGTTGACGCGCGTGGGCGGCGCGTTGGGCGCGGTCGGGTTTGAGCCGGGGCCGCCGTACTTGTTAAAGGCGTTCAGCTTCGGCGAGTCGTACTTGAGAAACGCGCTGCCGTGCAGTTGGTTCGTGCCGTTCTGCGAGACGACCTTGATCTGCGCGCCGCTGTTGCGCCCGTCCTCGGCCGAGTAGGTCGAAGAGTTGACGCGCACCTCCTTGACCGACTCCTGGTTCGGCGTCACCACGGCCGCGCCGCCGAAGCCGAGGCTGTTGACGCTCACGCCGTCGATCTGGAAGTTGTTGTTCGAGAGGCGCTGTCCGTTGGCGCTGATCGGCACTTGGTTCTCGACCTGGAAGATCGAACTGTTCGAGCCGCCCGGCCCCGTCGTGTTCGGCAAGCCCACGGACTGTCCGTTGCCGCCGCGCGCGCCGCTGCCGAAGACGCCGGGCGTGAGCCGCACCAACTCGTACGGGTCGCGCCCGACCTGCGGCAGTTGCCGCACCTCGACGGTCGTGATGGCCTTCGAGACGTTGGCGTTCTCGGTGTCGAGTTGTTGGATGGCCGTCTCCGTGACCGTGACGACCTCGGACAGCTCGCCCGTCGTCAGCAGCAGGTCTACGCCCTGCACGGCCTCGGCCTCGACGCGCACGCTCTCCAAGACCTGCTTCTTGAAGCCGGTCTTCTCGACCGTGAGCGTGTAGTCGCCGGGCGCGAGCTGGTCGAAGCGGTAGAAGCCTTCGGCGCTGCTGGTCGTGGTCTGCGCCTTGTTGGTCTCTTTGCTCGTCAGCGTGACGGTCGCGGCGGGCACGACCGCGCCGGTGGCGTCGGTCACAGTCCCCTGGATGCCGGCCTTGAACTGTGCTTGGGCGGCGGCGGCGCAGGCGAGCAGGCAGAGCGCGCACATGACGGCGCGCAGCGGCGTGGGCGGCGTGTGACTCATGGTTGATCCTCCAACGTTTGCAAGGGCGCGAGGCGGCGCTACAGTCCGTTTGATACGGCGCGCGGCGGCGGGCGCGAAAAGCGTTGACCCGCGCGGCGCGCGGCGGCGGCTACTTACGTCGGGGCGACTACCAACTGCTGGCGGCTGGGGGAAGTTAAACGCTCGGGTTGCCGTTGTGGCGCGAACTTAACACCGGGGGCGCAAAATTTCAATGGCTTTTTCCAAACCGGCCGAGAAATAAAAAGACGAGGCGCGCGGGATCCGCTCCGCGCGCCTCGTCCGTCTACCCGCTCAGAGCAGGTAAGAGTCAGGAAGATTCAGTCGTTCGCCCTTTGCGCCGGCGGCGTAGTTTGGCGGCGCAGCCGGCGAGGCCCGTCCCCAGGAGCAGCATCGTCGTCGGTTCGGGCACGGCCGCGGGACTCGTGGCCGAGCCGATGAAGAAACTTTCAGGCCCGCCCTGCGCGTTGGAGAGCGACGCCATCAGCCCGAGCCGCAGGTTCGGGTTGGCGGCGACGGCGGCTTGCAGGCGGGCGGCCGCTTCGGCGTCCAGCCCGAAGGCGTAATCGGAGTGCCCTTGGCCGTTGCCGATGGTGGTGTAGTTCTGGTTCGGGTTGACGAGCGAGGCGGAGAAGACCACCTGCCCCTGCTCGTTGTAGGCGTTGAGCACCAGCGAGTCGAGCGTGACTGTGCGCCGGCCGCCGCCGAGGGGTTCGTTGATGTCGAAGTAGATGCGGAGGTTGCTGGCCGAGGTGAAGCCCACGTCCGTCAGGCTGACGGTCTGCGTGTTGGAGCCGCGCAGCCAGTCGCCCTGGCGGTCGTCCACCACGCCGCCGCTGCCGAGCGTCTTGCGCCCGACCGAGCCGGTCTCCGTGGACGAGTTGCCCTGGCTCTGGACGGAGAGGACGTGCGGCGCGCGCGTGTCGCCGCAGCCGCGCCCGACGCCGGCCGGGAAGCAGTCGTCGTTGTTGACGAACACGATGCCGTCGGCGTAGGCGCTACTCGCGCTCAGGCTGAGCAGCAGAAAGGCGGCGAGACTCAAAACGAATCTGATTGTGTGTGGGCGCATCCTGTTATCCCTTTCGTTCATCCCCGTGTTCGGGTGAAGCAGGTAAACAGTCAAAGCGGAGACATTTCCAGGGTAGTGAGTCAGTTTGAAGTTGAGAGCGGTGCGCGGTCGGGTTAACACAGAGGGCACAGAGTTAGCACAGAGGGCACAGTTAAAAGCTCTGTGTCCTCTGTGTGACCTCTGTGCCCTCTGTGACGAACTAACCCTTCGCCGCCCGCAACCTCAAACGAAACCACTACCAGGGCACGCTCCCTACCTAAATGATCGTGGTCTTAGCCTCGAAGATCGCGATCTTAGAGTCGAAGATCGCGATCTTTGACGCTGTGGGGAAAGCCCCGGCGGGGCGGTCTCGACCGGCTTGTCAGGCGCGGACGGAGCCGTCGGAGAAGTTCGTCAGCCTTTCGCTCGCGTCCAGCGTGTTAGACGTGCCGTCTTTGATGGAGGTGTCGGCGTCGGGCTTCTCCGTGATCGACTCCGGCTGCCCGCTGAGGCCGAAGCCGCCGCCCTGCACTTGCTGCTGCTCTTCGGGCGTCAGTTCCTTCTGCGCCTGCGGTAAGTCGTCCACCTTGATGCGGCTCTCTTTTTTCTCGTCGGACATGATTCTCCTCCTTAGTTCTGTCGTCTGGTCTGACTCCCTTTCGCCCCTACTACGACCGTTCGCGCGCGGGCGGATTCAGCGCCGCCCGGCCCCGCCCGCCGCCCGCCGCGGCTTGCCGCTGCGGCGATCTTACGTCAACATAGGCAGCGTTCGGCGGCGCACCCCCTCCGCATGACCGGCGGTCTAGGAGGACTCCGCCATGAAAACAGGTCTTAGCCTCCGGCTCGTCGTCTTCTTCACCGCACTGACGTTCCTCTTAACGGCCGTGGTGATCTTCGCTTGGGAGCAGGCACTGCGCCCGCCCTTCTACGCCTGGGTGGAACAACGCTACCCAGGCCCGCAGCGCGCCGCGCAGCGCTGGCAGATTCAGCAGCGCGGCGAGCACTTCTTCATCTCGATGACGGTCGATCTGGTCGTCGTCAGCATCCTGCTCGCGCTGGTCGGGCGGCAGCAGCGCCGCCTCGTCGAGAGCGAGGAGCGCTACCGCGCCCTCTTCGAGCACGCCAACGACGGCATCGGCGTCGTGCGCGCGGCCGACTTCCGGGTGGTCGAGGCCAACGACAAGTTCTGCGAGACGCTGGGCTGCGAGGCGCGCCAACTCGCGGGCCGCGACGTGCGCGACCTGCTCCGGCCGCTCGGGCCTGACGGCCCGGCCGCCGCCGGTCTCGCGCCCCTGCTCGGCGCGGCGGACTCGGCCGGCGAGGCGGAACTGGCCGTAGCGACCGCGGCGGGCGAGCCGCGCCCCGTCGCCGTCTCGTTCAGCACCATCCCCGGCGGCGAGCGGCTCGTCATGCTGCTCGTCCGCGACCTCTCGGCGCGCAAGCGTTTGGAGGCGGAGAAGGAGGAGATGCAGCGCCAGCTCTACCAGACGGCGAAGCTGGCCTCGCTCGGCGAACTGTCGGCGGGCGTCGCCCACGAGATCAACAACCCGCTCAACGGCATCATCAACTTCGCGCAACTGCTGAAGGACGAGCCGGGCCCGCGCACCGACTTCGAGCGGCAGATGCTCGACGGCATCATCGAGGAGGGCGGGCGCATCGCGCAGATCGTGCGCGGCCTGCTGGCCTTCGCCCGCGGCGACGAGAACAGCCTGCGGCACGTCCACCTCGCCGAAGTGATCAACGCCTCGGTCGCCCTCTTCGGCCGGCAGTTGGCGAAGGACGGCATCCGCGTCGTGATCGATGTCGCGCCCGATCTGCCGCCGGTGCGGGCCGACGCCTCGCGCCTGCGCCAAGTCGTCGTCAACATGATCAGCAACGCGCACCACGCCTTGAGGGCCCGGCCCGCGGGCGCGGAGAAGGTGTTCCGCATCACGGCCCGGCGCGCGCGCCGCGACGCGCCCGACGGGCGGCCCGTCTCGTCCGCCTGCGTCGAGTTCTACGACAACGGCGTCGGCATCCGCCCCGCCGACCTGCCGCGCGTCTTCGACCCGTTCTTCACGACGCGCCGCGAGGCGGGCGGCACGGGGCTGGGCCTCTCGATCAGCTTCGGCATCGTCCGCGACCACGGCGGCACGATCACGGTCGCGAGCGAGGCGGGGCAGTACACGCGCTTCCGCGTCGAGCTGCCGACGGTCGAGCGCTGGGAGGCGGAGTATGCCTAAGGTCTTGCTGGTGGACGACGAGCCGAGCCTGCGGCTGACGATGGCGGAGTTCCTGAAGCGCGCCGGCTACGAAGTCACGCCGGCCGCCGACTTCGAGAGCGCCGCGCAGTTCGGCAACGCCGACTTCGACGTGGCGGTCGTGGACGTGAACCTGCCCGGACGCAGCGGCGTCGAACTCTTGCAGGTGATCAACGGGCGCGAGCCGTACGTGCCCGTCATCATGATCACGGGCGAGCCGAACCTCGCGCTCATCCCGGAGATCGTGCGCGCGGGCGCGTACGACTTCATCGCCAAGCCGGTGGTAAAGGACGTGCTGCTGAAGGCGGTCGGGCGCGCGGCGGAGAAGAAGCGGCTGATCGACGAGAAGCGGCGGCTCGAACAGGAGGTCAAGCGGCACGCCGAGGAGTTGGAGCGGCGCGTCGCCGAGCGCACGGCCGAACTGTTCGAGGCGCACCAGCGGCTCGCGCACAACGAGAAGATCGCGGCCCTCGGGCGCGTCGCCGCGCACATCGCCCACGAGGTCAAGAACCCGCTCGCCGGGCTGCTGCTCTACGCCTCGCACCTCAGGGCGAAGGCCGGCGACAAACTCCCGCCCGACGACCTCGCGCTCGTGGACAAGATCATCGAGACCGTCCACCACCTGGCGCGCACCGTCGAGCAGGTGTTGGACTTCGCGCGCCCCGTCCGGCTCGACGAGCGGCCGCACGACCTGAACCAGATCGTCCGCGCCGTGCTGCAACTGGCCGCACCCCGCCTCGCGGCGGCGCGCGTCGGGCCGGAGTTGGCGCTCGCCGACGCGGGCGCGACGGCGCTCGTGGACGAGTCGTCCATGCGGGCGGTGCTGATGAACCTGATCCTGAACGCCGTCGAGGCCATGCCCGGCGGCGGCCGCCTGCGCGTGGCGACCGAGACGGGCGCGGCGCGCGTCGTCGTGCGCGTCAGCGACACGGGCGCGGGCATGGACGGCGAGCAGGTGCGGAAAGTCTTCGAGCCGTTCCACACGACCAAGAGCAAAGGCCTCGGCCTCGGCATGACCCACGCCCGCAAGATCGTCGAGTTGCACGGCGGCGCGATCACGGTGGCGAGCCGGCCCGGCGCGGGCACGACCGTCGAGATCGTCCTCCCGGCGCAGGCGGCGACGCGCGCGGAGGCGACCTGAGATGGCCCGGCGGCGGCAGAGCATCCTCGTCGTGGACGACGAGGCGAGCGTCAGCGGCGCGCTGGAACTGATCCTGGGCGCGCGCGGCTACGACGTGCGGGCGGCGGCGAGTGCCGCCGACGCGCGCGCGCACCTGGCGCAGCGGCCCTTCGACCTCGCCTTCATTGACCTGCGGCTGCCCGACGCGACCGGCATCGAGCTGCTGACGCAACTCAAGGCGGACGCGCCCGACACCGAGGTCATCCTGATGACGGCGCACGGCTCGCTCGACGTGACCATCGAGGCCATCAAGCGCGGCGCGTTCTACTACCTGGAAAAACCGTTCACGCCCGAACAGGTTTCGATGCTGGTCGAGCGCGCCTTGCAGTTCCAGGGTCTCGGGCGCGAGAACCGCCTGCTGCGGAGCACGCTCGCGGCCGACGCAGAGGCGTTCGGCCTCGTCGGCCATCACCCCAGCATGCGCCACATTCAGGAGGTCATCCGCACGGCCGGGCCGTCGGACGCCTCCGTCCTGATCGAAGGCGAGTCGGGCACGGGCAAGGAGTTGATCGCCACGGCCTTCCACTTCCAGAGCGCGCGCGCCGACGGCCCTTTCATCCGCATCAACTGCGCGGCCATCCCGGCCGAACTGATCGAGTCGGAGCTGTTCGGCTACCGCAAGGGCGCGTTCACGGGGGCCGACCGCGACAAGCGGGGCTTGATCGAGGCGACGCACGGCGGCACGCTCCTCCTGGACGAGATCGGCGAGATGCCGGCGCACCTCCAGACGAAACTGCTGCGCGTGTTGCAGGAGCGGCGCGTGCGGCGCGTCGGCGACGAGCGCGAGCTGGAGGTGGACTTCCGCCTGCTCTCGTCCACCAACCGCGACACGGCGCAGATGATCCGCGAGGGCACGCTGCGTAAAGACCTCTACTTCCGCATCAGCACCGTCCGGGTGCGCGTGCCGCCCCTGCGCGAGCGGCGCGACGACGTGGTGCTCCTGGCCGAACGTTTCCTGCGACGCTACGCCGAGAAGTACCGCAAGCGCGTGCGCGGCATCTCGGCCGCGGTGCTCGCGCGCCTCACGCGCTACGACTGGCCCGGCAACGTCCGCGAGTTGGAGAGCGTCATCGAGCACGCCGTCCTCTTCGCGCGCGCCGACGAGGTGACGCCCGACAGTCTGCCCGAACAACTGCGCGCGGCGCAGGCGGCGCACGCCGGCTGCGTCATCCCGCCCTACTTGACCATGGAGGAGATCGAGCGCGAGGCCATCGCGCAGACGCTCGAACGCACCGGCGGCAACGTCAAGAAGACGGCCGAGATTCTCAACTACCACCGCCCGACGCTCTACCGCAAGCTGAAGAAGTTCGGCCTGCGCGGCGACCTGCGGCCCGACGCCGACGAAGAGGACGCCGACGCGGCCGCGGAAGCAGACGGTTGAGCCTCCGACCCGCGCGCAGAAAAAGCCGGAACCCGACCGCGCGCCTAAAGCGGTCGGGTTCCGGCTTTAATGACCCGTCGGCCGCCGCTCCCCCCCGGTCAGCGGCGGCCCCTGGCGGGGCATCTTTAGTCAACGGCCGAGATGTCGTCGGTCGGCGGCGGCACGCCGTCGGTCGTGTCGGTCGCCGTCGCCTCGGCCGGCGGCGCGGGCGGCGGGACGGTGTTGCGCGCCGGCGCGCTGACCGAAAACACCGACGCCATGACGAAGGAAGCGATGAACAGTGTGATGGAAGCCATGAGCTACTAATCTCCTTAAAATCTCTCTGGTCTCTTGTGTGGCAGTTGCTTCAACAGCGCCGGCCGTTACCTTGTCGGGACGAGCCGCTTCGCGTCGGCGTCGACAACTACTAGGGCAACGCGCGTGCCAGCGATTTCGGGCGTAAATCCGCGTTCGCGCGCCGGCCCGTGTTTCACCGTGAATCACCGCGCCCGGCGTGTGATGCGTGCCGAAACACGCGCGCCGGCCCGCGCGGGCCGCAAAATTCTCTAGCTTTTTTTGCCGCGCCTTGTGATAAGCTTAGCCATCCGACTGACGCACTACTTTTTCTTTCGCCGTATTTAATTCACGTTGCGTGGCGGCCCTCGGCCCGAGCGCGCGGCCGCGCGCCGCGGCGGGGCGAAGGGCCTGCAAGCTGACAACTCTCAAGGAGCGTTAACTGATGCGAAACCGTAGAGCGTGGTTGGGGCTAGGCTTGGGCGTGCTGTTGCTGGCGGCCGCCTGCGTGAGCGGCGGCGGCGGCGGGAACGGCAACGGCGGGGCGGGCGGCGGCACGGGCGCGTCGGCGCGCAAGAAGAAGGGGCCGAACGACCCCGTCAAGATCGGCTTCTCGATGGACACGCTCAAAGAGGAACGCTGGCAGCGCGACAAGCAACTCGTCGAGCAGCGCGCCCGCGAGGTCGGCGCGCAACTTCTGGTGGACGTGGCGAACAGCAACGACCAGCTCCAGATCAACCAGGCCGAGAACCAACTGACGCAGGGCGTGGACGTGCTCATCGTCGCGCCGCACAACGCCGAGGTGGCCGCCTCCATCGTCGAGGCGGCGCACCGCCAGGGCGTGCCCGTCATCTCCTACGACCGGCTCATCAAGAACGCGGACGTAGACCTCTACGTCTCGCACCAGGTCGTCAAGATCGGCGAGATGCAGGCGCGCTACCTGCTCGAACACGTCGGCAAGAAGCCCGCCAACTTCGTCATCGTCGGCGGCTCGCCCACGGACAACAACGCGCTGCTCTTGCACCAGGGGCAGATGAACGTGCTCAAGCCGGCCGTTGATCGCGGCGACGTGAAGATCGTCAAGGACGACTACGCGCGCGAGTGGCAGGCGAGCGCGGCGCTGAACATCGTCGAGAACGCCTTGACGCAGGCGAACAACCAGGTGGACGCCGTCGTCGCCTCGAACGACGGCACGGCGCGCGGCGCGGTGGAGGCGCTGCGCGGGCAGAACCTGGCCGGCAAGGTGCTCGTCTCGGGGCAGGACGCCGACCTCGCGTCGCTGCAATACATCCTGCTCGGCACGCAGACGATGACCGTCTACAAGCCGATCCAGCCGCTCGCCAACGGCGCGGTGGACGCCGCCCTGAAACTGGCGCGCGGCGAGACCGTCGAGACCAACGACACCGTGGACAACGGCATGAAGAAAGTGCCCGCGCGGCTCTTCGAGCCGGTCGCCGTGGACAAGAACAACCTGATGAGCACCGTCGTGAAAGACGGCTACCAGACGCTCGACAAGCTCTGCGCGCCGCCCGTCACGCCGGACAAGTGTCCGAAGCAATGAGGGCAGTAGAGAAGACAGGAGTCAGGAGCCAGAAGTCAGAAGCCGGCAGAGAAGAGGCTCACGCCTTCCGGCTATCGGCTTCCGATGCCTGGTTCTGACTCCTGGTTTCTGACTTCCTTCTGGCTTCTGGCTTCTGAATCCTGACTCCTGATTTATGCCCACTAACGAGCAGCGCACTCCGTTCCTGGAGATGCGCGAGATCACGAAGACGTTTCCGGGCGTGCGGGCGCTGGACGGCGTGACGTTCGACCTGCACCGGGGTGAGTTGCACGCGCTGGTGGGCGAGAACGGCGCGGGCAAGTCCACGCTGATGAAGGTGCTCGGCGGCGTCTACCCTTACGGCTCTTACGGCGGCGAGATTCTGATCGAAGGCCGGGCGCAACGCTTCAACAGCGTGCGCGACTCGGAGGCCGCCGGCATCGCGGTCATCTTCCAGGAGTTGTCGCTCGTCAAAGACATGAGCATCGGCGAGAACATCTTCCTGGGGCGCGAGCCGCGCCGCTTCGGCGTCATCCGCTGGGAAGAACTCTACCGCCGCGCGCAAAAGCTGCTCGATGAAGTCGGGCTGGCGGTCGAGCCGCACACGCCCGTCCGCCAGCTCGGCATCGGGCAGCAGCAGTTGGTCGAGATCGCCAAGGCGCTCTCGCACGACGCGCGCATCCTTGTCCTCGACGAGCCGACCGCCGCGCTCACCGACGCCGAGGTCGAGACGCTCTTCCGCATCCTGAACGCCCTGCGCGCCCGCGGCGTCGGCATGATCTACATCTCGCACAAGCTCGACGAGGTGTTCCGCATGTCCGACCGCATCACCGTCCTGCGCGACGGGCGCACGGTGGGCACGGAGGCGACGCGCAACTGGGACGAGCGGCGCGTGATCGCGCGCATGGTCGGGCGCGAGGTCGGCGACATCTTCCCCGACTTCGAGCACCCGCACGGCGACACGGTGTTCGAGGCGCGCGCCGTCTCGGTCGAAGACCCGAACGTCGCGGGCAAGATGCTGGTGCGCGACGTGAGCTTCGCCGTGCGGCGCGGCGAGGTCTTAGGCATCGCGGGGCTGATGGGCGCGGGGCGCAGCGACCTGCTGATGGCCGTCTTCGGCGCGCACGCCGGCCGCGTTACGGGCCAGATACTCGTCGCGGGCCGGCCCGTGCGGATCAGAAGCCCGCGCGACGCCATCCGCTACGGCATCGGCTTCGTCACCGAGGATCGCAAGCGGTTCGGTCTCGTGCTCGACCAGACGATCCTGAACAACATGACGCTCGCGGGCCTGCCGCACATCGCCGGCCGGTTCGTGACGAACACGGACGCCGAGGCGGCCGCGGGCAACCGCGCGATGAAGGAGTTGCGCGTCAAGGCCAACTCGGTCTTCACCGTCGCGGGCACGCTCTCGGGCGGCAACCAGCAGAAGGTCGTGCTGGCGAAGTGGCTCTTGACGAACCCGCGCGTGCTCTTCCTGGACGAGCCGACGCGCGGCATTGACGTGGGCGCGAAGCAGGAGATTTACGCGCAGATCAACCGGCTCGCCAAAGAGGGCCTCGCCATCGTGCTCGTCTCGTCCGAACTGCCGGAAGTCTTGGGGCTGGCGGATCGCGTCCTCGTGCTGCACGAGGGGCGCGTGACCGGCGAGTTCACGCGCACCACCGCCACGCCCGAAGCCGTCATGGCCTGCGCCACGGGGCACGGGCAGCAGGCGGCGTGAGCGGGGTAGGTTCAAGGTTCAAAGTTTAAGGTTCAAAGTTCAAGGTTAGAGTTGACGGCCCGAGTAAGAGGTTCAAGGTGCGGCGTGTAGTGAACCTTGAACTTTGAACGGTTCTAACCCTTGGAGGCTTCTTATGAGCAAGCCAGCGAACGAGCCTGCCGTCGAGCGGCCGCCGGCCAACGTTGACGTGACGCCCGCGGCCGCGGCCGCAGAGGTCGCGCGCCGCACGCGCATCGGCGGCTTCAGCATCCCGACCGACACGCTGCGCGCCTACACGATGGTCTTCGCGCTCGTCGTCATCTGGCTCTTCTTCCACTTCTCGACCGACCGGATTTTTCTTGAGCCGCGCAACTTCTCGAACCTGATGCGGCAGACCTCGGTGACGGGCGTGCTCGCGGTCGGGATGCTGATGATCATCGTGACCGGGCAGATCGATCTGTCGGTCGGCTCGGTGGTGGGGTTGGCGGGCGGCATCGCGGCGATCATGCAAGGGTGGCTGGGCTGGGGCCTCGCGCCGTCTTTGGCGGCGGGCATCGCGGTCGCGCTCGCCATCGGCGCGGGGCAGGGCGCGCTCACGGCTTACTTGAACATCCCCGCGTTCATCGTCACGCTGGGGGGCTTGCTCGCGTGGCGCGGCGTGATCCTCGGTCTGAGTAAAGGCGAGACGATCCCGATCCGGCTGCCGGCGTTCCGAACCATCGGGCAGGACTACGTCGGGCCGCTCGTGGGCTGGGTGCTGGCGGCGCTGGCGGTCGCGGGGCTGGTGTGGCTGGCGGTCAGCCGCAACCGCGCGCGCAGCCGGCACGGGCTGAGCGTGCCGGGTCTCGTGCCGACCGTGGCGCGCGTCCTGCTGCCGGCGGCCGTGGTCGTCTGGTTCATCTACATGATGAACTCTTACGAGATCGCGCCCGGTCGCTACGCGGGCATCCCCGTCCCCGTCCTGATCCTGCTGGCGGTCGCACTGGGCGGCGCGTTCCTGACGCAGAACACGACCTTCGGCCGTTACCTCTACGCCATCGGCGGCAACCCGGACGCGGCGCGGCTCTCCGGCATCTCGATCCGCAAGCACCTGCTCGCGGTCTTCTGCCTGATGGGCGTGCTGGCGGGCGTGGCGGCGATCATCTACACGGCGCGCGTGGGCAGCGCGTCGCCGGACGCGGGGCAGTTGTTGGAGCTGGACGCGATTGCGGCGTGCGTCATCGGCGGGACGAGTCTGATGGGCGGGCGCGGGACGGTCTTCGGCGCGCTCATCGGCGCGCTCATCATGTCGAGTCTGGACAACGGGATGTCTTTGAAGAACGTCGCGCCCTACACGCAGAACATCATCAAGGGCGCGATCCTCGTCGCCGCCGTCGGCCTCGACATGGCGGGGCGCAAGCGCGGGTGAGAAGAAAACTTAACCGCAAAGGACGCTAAGCGGGCCGCAAAGAGCGCAAAGAAATCCTCCGCGTCCTTTGCGGCCCGCTTTGCGCCCTTTGCGGTTAAACTCTCTCGGCCGGTAGAAACGTCATGCTTAAATCTCTTTCCGTCCGCGTCTGCTTACTCGCCCTCCTCGTCGCCGGCACACTGCACGCGCAGACCGCGGACAACCTCGCGCCGGGCGCGCCGGGGCGCGACGCGCAGTGGCCGAGCGCGGGCAAGGACGGCGTCGGCACATCCAACACGCTCGACTCGAAGGTCTGGTTCACGCTGCGCCAGGGGATACTGACCGAGGTCTACTACCCGACCGTGGACGTGGCGAACGTGCAGGAGTTG
Organism: Pyrinomonadaceae bacterium; assembly: GCA_036389395.1. Classification (GTDB taxonomy): domain Bacteria; phylum Acidobacteriota; class Blastocatellia; order Pyrinomonadales; family Pyrinomonadaceae; genus QHXQ01. Next base: position 72,230 of record DASVPY010000010.1, on the reverse strand, counting down.
CAGTTCGTCGTCGTCGCGTCGGACGGCAAGGTCGAGACCGAGGGCGACGACGCGACGCACCGCGTCGAAGTGCTCGACCCGCGCGCGCTCACCTTCCGGCAGACGAACACCGCGAAGAGCGGCGCTTGGGAGTTGACGAAAACTTACGCCACCGACCCGGAGCGCAACACCCTGCTGATCGCCGTGCGCTTCACGACCAGCCGCAAGCCGCACCCGCCTTACGCGCTCTACGTCTATTACGATCCGTCGCTCAACAACAGCGGGCTGCACGACGCGGCGTGGACGAGCGGCGGGATGCTGTTCGCCTCGGACGCCGGCAAGACCTCGGCGCTCGCCGCGAGCACGGGCTTCGGCGCGACGACCAACGGCTACCTCGGCACGAGCGACGGGCTGACGCAACTGCGCGCGCACGGGCGCATCGCTAACCAGTACGCGCGCGCGGCGGACGGCAACGTCGTGCAGGTCGCCGAGGCGCGCCCCGGTTACGCGTTCGGCTTCACGCTCGCGCTCGCGTTCGGCAAGGACGAGTTTGAAGCGGCGGCGAACGCGCGCGCCTCGCTCGCCAAAGGCTTCGCCGTCGCGCGCGCCGAGTACGACAAGGGCTGGCACGATTATCTGGCGACGCTCAGGCGCGCCGCGCCGCAGTATCAGAGGCAGTTCGACATGGCGGCGATGACCTTGCGCGCGCACGAGGACAAGACGTATCGCGGCGCGCAGATCGCCTCGCTCAGCGTGCCCTGGGGCGGCGGCCCGAACGCCAACGAGCCGAACGTCGGCGGCTACCACCTGGTCTGGTCGCGCGATCTCTATCAGGTCGCCACCGCCCTCTACGCGCTGGGCGACAAGGCGGGCGCGGATCGCGCGCTCGACTACCTGTTCCGCGTGCAGCAGAAGCCCGACGGCAGCTTCCCGCAAAACTCCTGGCTCGACGGCCGCCCCTTCTGGGGCAGCCTGCAACTCGACGAGGTCGCCTACCCGCTCGTCCTCGCCTACACCTTGGGCCGCACGGACAACGAGACGTGGACGAAGCACGTCAAGCCGGCCGCCGATTTCTTAGTTAAAAATGGCCCGCGCACGCCGCAGGAGCGCTGGGAAGAGAAGCCGGGCTACTCGCCCTCGACCATCGCGGCCGAGATCGCCGGCTTGGTGTGCGCCGCAGAGATCGCGCGCCGCAACGACGCGCAGGCCGCCGCGCAAATCTACCTCGCCACCGCCGACGACTGGGCGCGCAACGTCGAACGCTGGACGGTGACGACCACGGGCCGGCACGGCGACGGCACGTACTACCTGCGCATCACCGAGAACGACGACCCGAACGACGCGCAAATCCTGAACGCCGGCAACGGCGGCAACGACTACGACGAGCGCGAGTACGTGGACGCAGGCTTCCTCGAACTCGTCCGCCTCGGCATCAAGCGCGCCGACGATCCGTTGATCGTCAAGTCGCTCGCCGTCATAGATCAGTTGATCAAGGTCGAGACGCCGAACGGCCCCGCCTGGTATCGCTACAACCACGACGGCTACGGCGAGCTGGACGACGGGCGGCCTTGGAACTTCGACGGCAAGTACACCGGCAAGGGCCGGCTCTGGGCGCTGCTCGCGGGCGAGCGCGGGCAGTACGAGTTGACGCTGGGGCAGACGGCCGCGGCGCGCGCGCGCCTCGACCACATACTCGGCTTCGCCAACGAAGGGCTGATGCTGCCCGAACAGGTCTGGGATATGCCCCGCGGGCCGTTCCCGTTCGGCGAGGGCACGGGGTCGGCGACGCCGCTCGCGTGGACGATGGCGCAGTTCATCCGCCTCGCCGTCAACCTCGAAGCGGGGCGCAACCTTGAGACGCCCGATATCGTCGCCGCGCGCTACCTGAAGCAAGGCGTGCCGCTCAACGCGGGCGTCTCCGAGTCGGCGTTCCCCGACCGGGAAGTTTTGCAACACCTCGAAGCCGGCACGACCTTCACGACCGCGGGGCAGCCCGGCGCGGGCACGCGCGTCTTCGCGCTCGCCGGCAACGAGGCGCGCGAGCTTGAGCGCGACGCGCAAGGCTTCACGCGCCTGAGCGTGCCCGTGCCGGCGGGCGAGACGACCGTGGTCGTCGCGGCGTTGACGCCGGAGGGCGCGACCGGCGTCACGCGCTTCGCGTTGCGCGGGCTGACGAAGGACGAGTTGCGCGCTTACGAGGCGCAGTCCGCGCCGCTGCCCGTCGAGGTCGAGCGGCTGAAGCAGACCGAGCGCGCGCCCGTCGTCTCGGACGAGGCGGTCACGTTCGTCTACCGCGGCCCGGCCAAGCGCGTCGAGGTCGTCGGCGACTTCACGAGTTGGACGCCGCGCGGTCTCGTCATGCGCGAGCTTGCGGGCACGAACGTCAAGTACCTGACGCGCAACTTCCCGCGCGGCGCGCGCGTCGAGTACAAGCTGATCGCCGACGGCCAGTGGACGGACGACCCGCTCAACCCGCAGAAGATCGACAACGGCGTCGGCAGCTTCAACAGCTACTTCACGACGCCCGGTTACGCGCCCGCGCCGCTCGCGGCCGACGGCTACGAGTTGAAAGGCAAGCTCGAACAGGCGGAAGTGCCGACGCGCCTGCTCGACGGCGGGCGGCGCAAGCTGCAAGTCTACCTGCCGCCCGGCTACGCCGGTTCGAGCGCGCGCTACCCCGTCCTCTACTTGCAGGACGGCTCGGACTACGCCCGGCGCGCGCGCGCCGCCGCCGTCGCCGAGCAACTAATTGCTCAGGGGCGCGTCGCGCCCTTCATCATCGTCTTCGTCGATCCGGTCGAGCGCAATCGCGAGTACTGGCTCAACGACCGCTTCGCCGAGTTCATGGCGACGGAGTTGGTGCCCTTCGTGGACGCGCGCTACCGCACGCGCGCCGAGCGCGACGCGCGCGCCCTGCTCGGCGCGAGCCTCGGCGGCGTCATCTCCTACTGGACGGCGTTGAAATACCCGGCCACGTTCGCGCGTGTCGGCGGGCAGTCGTCCGCCTTCCAGATCGACAACGAGCGCGAGCTGGCCGCCTTCGCCGCGCTGCCGCCCTACGACGCCGCGCGGCCCATGCGTTTCTACCTGGACGTGGGACTGCTCGAACCGATCTGGGAAGTCAACCGCCGCGCCCGCGTCCTGCTCGCCGGCAAAGGCTACCCCGTCGCCTACCACGAGGCCGCCGCCGGTCACAACTGGACGAGCTGGCGCGACCAAATCGCGGACGCCTACCTCGCGCTGTGGGCTAAGTGAGGGGAAGAGAACGAACTTAATCTGAAGTGAGCTTGTCCCACCGACCGCCGTTCTTGAGGTAAGACACGGTGGCCGGGCTGACGCCGTGATAGCTCGCGATCTGGTACTGATACATCTTGAGCTTGCCGTCCGCCACGGCCCGCAACATTCGCCTGATGGACTTAACCTGGCGCGCCGTCAGCTTGGCCTTCCCGTTCCGCTCGCCGTAGAGCTTTGTGTTCCGCCCCTTGCGCACGGCGTCCTGTGAGTTCTCTTTCGGCGTGCCTTGAAACAGGTGCTTGGGGTTGACGCATGTCCGCACGTCGCAACGGTGCAGCACGAGGAGATCATCATTGATGCGACCGTTCGCGAGAAAGAATGAGACGCGGTGCGCCCTGTAGGTTTTACCGTTAATACCGAAAAGCCCGTAGCCGAGTTCTCCTATATGCCCCTGCCAAAGCCAACAGGCGTCGGGGCAGCAGATTGATCTACGAGCGACAGGAAATGGTTAATCTGCGTGTAGTGGAGTTTCGGTATGCGCTTCATGGCTGAAGCAGGCGAGGGGGAATTTTTATGCCCGCTGAAGGATTCGAACCTTCGGCATCACGCGTGTGAAGCGTGCGCTCTACCACTGAGCTAAGCGGGCTTATCTTTTCAAGTGGGACGGATGCTAACAAGCACACGGCGCGGCGTCAAGCGAGCCGCGCCGTCGTGGTGTGAGCCGGTTTGCGCCCGCGTTTACGAGCCGGGCGGCGGGTCTTGGGCGGTGGCCGGTTGCGTCTCGTTGGCGCGGACGTTGTTCACGTCGGAGCCGACGTAGAAGTGGCGCTTGCCGGTCGCGGTCAGCCCCTCGGCCACCTGCGGGTCGGCGTTGACGGTGAACGAGGGCGGTGCGCTGTTCGACTTGGGCGTCACCTTGACGGTGTAGGTGTAGCCGTTGACCGTCGGCGTCTCGCCGGCGAAGCGCTGGTCGAGCGCGCCCGCCTCGATGAGCTGATCGAAGGTGCCGTAGTTGCTGTGCCGGATGTAGTAGGTGCGCTGCTCGGTGGCGATGGTGTTGAGGGTGCGGATCGCGCCCGACTCGTTGGCCGCGATGACCGAGTTCTTCCACGCCGGGATGCCGACGCCGATCAGGATGCCGATGATCGCGATCACGATCATCAGCTCAATCAGGGAGAAGCCGCGCGCGCCGCGCCTGGCTCTAAATGTACGGTTCATAAAAGTTCTATCGCTCCTCACGGTCAGCTTACACGAGCGCACCGCTCCGCCAGTTCCAGAAATGCGAAACCCCACGGGCGCGGCGTGCCGGCAAGTATGCGCAAATTCTACTACACGCGCGCGCGGACTAAAAGCAGTGGTCGGTGGGAAGACAGTTCAAAGTTCAAGGTTCAACGTTCAACGTTAAGGATGCAGCTAACCTTGAACGTTGAACCTTGAACTTTGAACTGTCTCCCTACTGCCTACTGCCTACTGCCTACTGCTTTATTGTAGAATGGCCGGCGCATGAGACGTTTACAGGCGGCGGGCGTGGCGGACGTGGGGGCGGCGGCGGAGCGCGTCGAGCGTTTGCGCGCGGCCGTCGAGCGGGTCATCAAGGGCAAGACAGAGGAGGTGCGCCTGGCGCTGGTGACGCTGCTGGCGGGCGGCCACCTCCTGGTCGAAGACGTGCCCGGCGTCGGCAAGACGACGCTGGCGCAGGCGCTCGCTCGCGCGCTCGACTGCGCCTTCCAGCGCATCCAGTTCACCTCCGACCTGCTGCCGACGGACGTGACCGGCCTCTCCGTCTACAACGAGCGCACGGGCGCGTTCGAGTTCCGCGCCGGGCCCATCTTCGCCAACGTCGTGCTCGCCGACGAGATCAACCGGACGACGCCCAAGACGCAGTCGGCCTTACTCGAAGCGATGGGCGAGCGCCAGGTCACGGTCGAGGGCACGACCTACCCGCTGCCCGCGCCCTTCATCGTCGTCGCCACGCAGAACCCCATCGAGCACCACGGCACGTACCCCTTGCCCGAGTCGCAGCTCGACCGCTTCATGCTGCGCCTGCGGCTCGGCTACCCGGACGCCGAGAGCGAGCGCCTGATCCTGCGCGAGCGCGAGCAGGGCGACCCGCTCGACGCCTTGCGCCCCGTCTTGACGGGCGCGGACGTGGCCGAGTTGCAGCAGTCGGTCATGCACGTCGCGGTGGACGACGCGTTGGTTGATTACCTGATGCGCATCGTCGCGGCCACGCGCGACTCGGAGATGCTTGATTTAGGCGTCTCGCCGCGCGGCACGCTCGCGCTCTGCCGCGCCGCCCAGGCGCTCGCGCTCACGGACGGGCGCGACTACTGCGTGCCCGACGACATCAAGCGCCTCGTCCTGCCCGTCTTCGCCCACCGCCTCGTCGTCAACTCCCGCTTCTCGTCGTCTCTGCGGCGCAGCGAAGAGGCCGAAGCCGTCCTGCGCGAGCTGCTGAAGACAGTCAGCGTGCCGGTGTGAAACGGAAGTTCAACGTTCAAGGTTCAAAGTTCAAGGTTGGCCGGACGTTGAACCTTGAACCTTGAACCTTGAACCCAACGGAGACCCCATGCGAAGCTGCTTCGTCATCAGCCCCATCGGCCTGGAAGGCACGGAGATCAGGGCGCACGCCGACGACGTGTTCGACTACATCATCAAGCCGGCGATGGACGAGTGCGGCATCGAGGCGTGGCGCTCGGATCACCTGCACGAGCCGGGCAAAATCTCCGACCAGATGTTCCGCGCCATCCTCACCGAAGACCTCTGCGTCGCGCTGCTCGCGGGCTACAACCCGAACGTCTTTTACGAGCTGGCGGTCGCGCAGTGCGCCGGCCGGCCCGTCATCATCCTCGCGGAGAAGGGGCAGGAGCTGCCCTTCGACATACGCGACCTGCGCTGCGTCTACTACGACCTCAGCCCGCGCCCGCTGTTCGAGAAGGTCTACGTCAAACAGATCGTCGCGCACGTCCGAAGCCTCGAAGCGGCGGGCTGGCAGGCGGCGTGCCCGTTCGAGGGCTTCGCGGCGCGCGCGCCGGACGACGATCCGAACAGCCAGACCAGGTTCGTGTCGCACGCGATGAACTACCGCAACCCGGAGCAGTGGGGCGACCTGCTGCGCGAGACCGAGGGCGTGTTCGAGACCATGGGCATCACGCCCAACGTCTGGCGCGACATACGCGGCTTCGGCGCGCTCGCGGCGCAGAAGGCGGCCGCCGGCTGTCGCATCCGCGTGCTCGTCATGCACGATCAGAACATCGCGCTGCCGCAGTTGATCAACCCCAACCTGCTACAGAAAAGCTTCGAGGCGCTGTTGGTCAACAACCGCGAAATCTTCAACTTCTTCCAGCAGTTGGGCGCGAAAATTGACGGCGTGGAGGTGCGCCGCATCATGCAAGGGTGTACGCACTTCCGCCTGACCCGGACGGATCAGGTCGCGGTCTTGACCCCTTACTTCTACGCGGCGAAGTACGACTACTCGCCGGTCTGGGAGGCCAAGGCCGGCTCGGCCCTTTATGAACTCGCCGAGCAGGAGTTTGAATCGCTGTGGCAAGCGAACGAGCCGGAGGCGAGTTGAGTTAATAGTCCGGGGGTGAGTCGGGCTGACGGGCGACAGGGGCATGGCAAGGTTAGCGTTCTGGCACGGTTGGTGGCGCGCGCTGGCGGGCACGCTCATGGTGGCGGGCGGGGCGGCGACCGCGGGCGTGACGTGGTGGGCGCGGCAGACGGGCGACTGGGAGGCGGCGCGCTGGGGCGCGCTGGTGTCGCTGGGGTTCGTGGCGCTGATCACGATCTTCGTCGTGCCGCCGCTGCTCAAGTCGGCGCGGCTGGAGGTGTCGCGGTTCGATCCGGCGTTTCAGGTGACGGCGGGCGGCGGCATCCTCGTCGGCATCTTCCTCGTCGTCGCCTTCGCCGCCTACAACACCGGCAACAACCTGCTCTTCCTGATCTTCTCCGTGCTCGCCTCGACGCTGTTCGTCGCGTGGGCGGCCGGGCGCGCGTCCTTGCGCGACCTGGTCGTCTCGGCGCGCTTCCCAGATCACATCTTCGCGGGCGAGGCCGCGCCCGTCCTCGTCCAACTGCACAACACGAAACGCGCGCTGCCGTCCTTCTCCATTCTGGTCGAGGCGCGCTGCCGCGAGGAGGCGACGGCCGCCGCGCCGCCGCGCCGCCTGCGCCGCCGGCCGCGCGCGCGCTTCTTCAAACGCCCGCTCGCCTACTTCCTGCACGTGCCGCGGCGCACGCGCGGGCAGCAGCGCGTCGAGCAGACGTTCGCCAGCCGCGGGCGCGTCGTCGTCACGGGCTTCGAGTTGTCCACGCGCTTCCCGTTCGGCCTCTTCCGCCTGCGCCGCCGCTTGCACGCGCCGCGCGAGGTCGAGATGGTCGTCTACCCGAAGCCCGAACCCCTGGGCGACGAGTTGCACCTGCTGCCGATGAACGCGGGGCGCTCGCCTTCGGCGCGGCGCGGCGCGGGGCACGACCTGCACTCTCTGCGCGACTACCAGGCGCAGGACGACGTGCGCCACATTGATTGGAAGGCGACCGCGCGCGCGCGCCGCCTGATGGTGCGCGAGTTCACGACCGAAGATCAGTGGCGCGTCCACATCGTCTTCGACACGCGCCTGCGCGCGGACGCGGGCCGAGGAACAGGCGACCCCGCGAGGCCGCCGGCTGAGCCGACGAGCAGCGCGGCGGCGCGCGTTTCGACGCGGGGCACGCAAGGGGCGACAACGGATGAGACCTCGTCGGCGCAGACGCCGGCCGCGCGCTTCGAGCGCGGCGTGACGCTCGCGGCGTCGCTCGTCGCGCACTTCATAGAGGAGCGCGCCGAAGTGCAGTTGACCATCGGCGACGAGACCGGCGCGTACGGCACTGGGCGCGAGCACCTCTACGCCGCCCTGCGCCGCCTCGCGCTCGCCGCCGCCCGCGCCGACGACGAAGCCGCGCCCGCAGACTACCTCGACCGCGTCGCCGCCGCGCCCGGCGCGCACCACGTCATCCTCCTCACCGCCGCCGAACCCGGCACCATCCCCGGCAACCTCTGGCGGCGCGCGCGCGTGTTTTACCTCTGAAGACCAGCCCGCCGCGCCTTCGTCTTAGTCTTCCGCACAGCGTTGCAACGTTTTTGCAGCGCGCCGCCGACGAAGGCGCGCAGGAGTGCGTGGCCTTCTCGTTTCGCCGCTCCGTCTCTTAAGCGGCGGCTAGGAACACGTCCCACGCCCAGCGGTTGACCTGCGCCCCTTGAACGTCGTCCACCTTGGCGCGGTAGCGGAATTGGTTGCCATGCTCGTCTGTTCGTTTCGATTCTTTGTAGTTGAGGTGCAGACGGGCGACATCGAGCGCCGGGAGGGTGTGCAATTCGGTCGGCTCTGAAAGGCCATTGTGGTTAATGTCTTGCCAGAGGCGCAGGCTGGGGTAGATGGCGTCGTTGTTATCCAGCACGCCGTCGCCGTTCCCGCCCTTCTGCGATTTGTCGTACTCGGCGAGGGCGATGAACCCGTTGGGCTTGCCTGACGGGGACTGCGGTGTGAGGTTGCCGAACAACTCCTGGCCGTTATCAATCGCGCCGTTGCTGTTGCGGTCTAAAGCGAGCCAGGCGTCGTCCGAGCCGGGACTCGTCCACGCCAGCCGCTGCCGTGTGCCGTCGCCGTCGAGGTCGAAGTTAACGCCGCCGGGCGCGCCCGTAAGGCTAAAGCCATCGCCCGCGATGTCAATGATGGGCGAGTCACAGCCCGCGTCGGGGCAACACTGGCAGAGGTCTGAGGCCCACCAGTAGCCGGCTTTCGTGCAGGTCTGCGGCTCGCAGTCAGCAATCTGTGCGTTGCATGGGTCGGGTCTGAAATTGCTAATAATCGTACTCGTGCAGAACGTGCCATCAGGTTTCTCACAGCGCACGCTCGATATGGTCTTTCGTGCGTTATAAAGGCCAAGATAGCCGGTGCCGCTGTATTTATCTTGCTAGTATGTACAACCGCCACCGCTGGGGCCACAGGTAAACGATTGGCCACCAAGCCAGACCGCGTTGCAAGGTAAGGTCGGGTCTTGGAGCATCAGAAACTTTGCAAAGGGGGCTTTACCGCTGTCCGGCTTGGCCGGCGCATTAGCGTTACGGAAGCTGACATTGCGAAAAAACGGCGGCGGCGGCTTGCAGGGAAGCGAAGACTGGTCTGATGGGCGTTTGAGTTGTTCGGATAATGGAACACTAGGATTGATCTTATGTTTAGGGTCGGTTGGGTCGGGGTACAGTATTGTGTCTGCGCCCCACATCGTCCCGTCATTGAAGGTCACTGTGTACACGCTTATTTGCACGTGCGTGGTCTTCTCAGGGTAGCCGAGTTGAGTCAAAGCCCCCTTGATAGCAGGTAGAGTGACCTCACGTAGCTTAATGTCCACCTTCTCGCCCGGCAAAATTTGCTTCTCCGTCTCGGCCCCCGAGATTTCCGAAGGGTCACGCCCGTAACTAATATCTTCGGTAAAGGTCGGTATCGTTTCAGAAGGCCCTGCCGGGCGTGGAAAAGACAGCGTGAGCACGATCTGCGCGACGGGCTTATCGGAGACGTTCTCGACCGTGACCGTCAGCCCCTTGAGCCAGTCGTCTTCCTCGGAGAACGCCTTACCCAGCTCGACGGTCTGACCCTTGGTTTGCAGCTTGACGAGCTTGATCGGCTCTTTACGCCACGACACTTTACTGATCGTGCGCTCCAGCCTGGTAGTCGCCCGCTCCGGCTCTTGTGCCAGCCCGAGCACGGGCAGAAACACTACCACGCTCGCCAGCTTCAGAAACGTTTTGCTTTGGTTGAGAGAGAACACGGAAAACCTCCTGTCTGTGGGTGCAGGTTTTGCGGTGCTGTTTGGTTGCCGCCGGACGTTATCAAGCGAGGGTCTCGTCGAGAGCGCCCGTATTCTAGCACCGAACCTGTCGGCGGGCACTACTTTATTGCCAGCGGGAGTCGGCAAGCGCCGCGGGCCGGCCGCACGCGCCCGCGCGCCCAGCGCGGTCTGCCCTGCCGGGCGCAACCTGTTGCTATTTAATCGCAGCCAGCGCTTGCAACAGGTTTGTCGCGGCGGTGCGGCCGCTGCGGACGCAGTCGGGGAGACCTGCGCCGCGGTAGGCGTTGCCGGCGAGGTGGAGCGTGGGGAGGTTTTCGAGGCGCGCGTCGAGGCGCGTGAGGCGTTCGAGGTGGCCCAAGTGGTACTGCGCCATCGAGCGCGGCCACTTCTCGACGTGGGCGAAGAGCGGCGCGGCCTCGATGCCGAGCAGTTGGCGCAGGTCGGCGCGCACGGCCGCGGTCATCGCTTCGGCGGCGAGCGCGAACGTGTCGGGTTGCAGCGCGCCGCCGACGAAGGCGCGCAGGAGTGCGTAGCCCGCGGGCGCGCGCCCCGCGAACTTGACGCTGCTGAAGGTGCAGGCGAGCGTCGCGCGCCGCTCGACGAAGGGCACGACGAAGCCGAAGCCGTCGAGCGCGTGCGGGATGTCGGCGCGGCGGTACGCGAGGTTGACCGTGGCGGTGGAGGCGTAAGGGATCGCGTCCAACTCGGCCGCGAGCTGCGCGTCCGTCGCGCGCAAGAGCGCCGCCGCGGCGTAAGCCGGCAGCGCGAGACAGACGGCGTCCGCCGTGATCGTGTCGCGGTCGTTGACGGAGACGCGCCACTGTCGCGTCGCCGGTTCATAGGCGAGCGCGTTGACGCGCGTGTTCAACCTAATCGTGCCGAGCGGCAAGTGCGCTGTGAGTGCGTCGGTCAAGACCTGGACGCCCGCGTCGAAGGAGAGGAAGAGGCTGTAGCGCGCGCCGCTCGTGCTGCGCGCCTGGGCGGCGTCGGTCTGGCGGCGCGCGCGCCAGAGGGCGCGGATGACGCTGCCGTGCGCGCGCTCCATCTCAAGGAAGCGGGGCATCGTCGCGCGCAGAGAGAGTTGTTCGGGGTCGGCCGTGTAGATGCCGCCGACCATCGGCTGCGCCATGCGCTCCAACGCCTCGCGCCCGAAGCGGCGGCGCACGAAGTCGGCCAGGCTCTCGTCGGTCGTGCCGTTCGCGGCGCGGCGCGGCAGCAGGAGTTCGAGCGCCATGCGCGCCTTGCCCGGCCAACTGAAGATGTCGGTGGTGAAGAACGGCCAGAAGCGCGCGGGCGCGAGCAGTTGGAAGCCTTCGGGCACGGGGCGCAAGCGGCCGCCGCGCACGATGAAGCTGCGGCGGTGCGCCTCGTTCGTCTCGATCAAGCGCGGCTCAAGCCCAAGCTCTTTCGCCAGCGCCAACGCTTCCGGCTTTTCGGAAATGAACGAGTCGGGGCCGCCTTCGAGGATGAAATCATCGCGGCGGAGAGTCCGCACCGTCCCGCCCGTGCGGCCGCCCGCTTCGAGCAAGAGGACTTCGGGCGCGGCGTCGCGGCCGGCGCACTCTTTGCAGAGTTGATAAGCGGCGGCGAGACCGCTGACGCCGCCGCCGATGACGACGACGCGGCGGCGCGCTGACGTGGGTCGTGCGTCGCTCATGCGGGGCGGGCGGGCGCGTCGGCGCGCGCCGACGGCGGCGCGGGTCTCTGCGCGCCCATCAGGCAGCAGTCGGCGGGGCACACGTCGTGACTCACGCCGCGCGTGCCGAGCGCGCGCCGCTCGCGCGTCGGGTCGAGTCGTTCGAGGATCAGTTCGCGGATCATCTTGACGAAAGCCGGGTGCGTGCCGACCGTGGCGGCGCGGATCATGTTGAGACCGATACGGTCGGCGAGCTGGCGCGCTTCCGTGTCGAGGTCGTAGAGCACCTCCATGTGATCGGAGATGAAGCCGACGGGCGCGACGATGACATCCGTCGCGCCTTCGGCTTGCAACGCGCGCAGGTGCTCGCAGATGTCCGGCTCAAGCCAGGCTTGCGTGGGCGGCCCCGAACGACTCTGGAAGACGAGCCGCCAGCGTTCGTGCCCCGCGCGGTCGGCGACGAGCCGGCAGGTCTCCAGCAGTTGCGCCTCGTAGGCGCAGCCGTCGGCCATCGCGCGCGGGATGCTGTGCGCGGTGAAGGCGACGCGCGCGGCCGCGCGTCTGTCGTCGGGCACACGGCCGAGCGCGGCGCGCAGGTGTTCGGCGTTCGGCTCGACGAAGCCGGGGTGATTGTAGTAAGCGCGCAGCTTGTCCACGACGGGCGCGTCGTCGCCGACCTCGGCGCGCGCCGCCTCTATGTTCTCGCGGTACTGGCGGCAGCCGGAGTAAGAACTGTAAGCCGAGGTGACGAAGGCGAGCGCGCGCTTGATGCCGTCGGCGCGCATCTGCCGCAGCGTGTCGGCGAGGAGCGGATGCCAGTTGCGGTTGCCCCAGTAGACGGGCAGCCGCGGGCCGTGTGTCGCCAACTCGGCCGTGAGCGCGGCGATGAGGCGGCGGTTCTGCTCGTTGATCGGGCTGACGCCGCCGAACAGTTCGTAATGATGCGCGACCGCCTGCATCCGCTCCGGCGGCACGTTGCGCCCGCGCAGGACGTTCCGCAGAAACGGCATGACCTCGTCCATCCCTTCAGGCCCGCCGAAGGAGACGAACAGGAGCGCGTCGTAAGGTTGCTCAGTCACAGTCGTCATATGAATGCGAGCCGCGCGCGGCTCAAGGACGGCCACGCGCCGGGAGCAGGACGCCGGTCGTCGCGACGGCGAACAGGAGGATGCCGACGAAGACCTGCGGCTGGCGCAGCAGGGCGAGCGCCGCCGCGAACATCACGAGGCAGAAAATGTTTGTAATTACGGCGAGCACGCGCGCAGTCCGCTCGCGCCCGGCCGCGCCGAGCAGGATGACGTTGATGAAGCCCGCGAAGACAATCGCCACGCCCGCGCCGAAGAACCAGAGCGCGTCGAGGTCGAAGCTGTCGTAATCGTGGAGTGTGAACAGCATGTGCGCGCCGCCGAGCGCGATGATCAGATAACTGGCAATCTTATGGAGCGTGCGCAGCATGACTCGCGGTGACAGCGTCACCTTAGCGTCGGCTCAACTCGTGGACGGTCTCGACTAAGCGGACGACGTTGTCCACGGGCGTCTGCGGCAGGATGCCGTGGCCGAGGTTGAAGACGTGGCCGCTGCGGTTCGCGGCGCGGGCCAGAATCTTCTCTGTCTCGCGGCGCACGTGCTCGAACGGGCCGAAGAGCGTCACGGGATCGAGGTTGCCCATCGTCGCGCGGTCGTGGCCGATGCGCCGCCAGCCTTCGGCCAGATCGATCCGCCAGTCGAGGCCGAGCACGTCGCCGCCCGCCGCGCGCATCAGTTCGAGTAGAGTGGCCGTGCCCGTGCCGAAGTGTATGACGGGCGTGCCCGGCGTGATGCCTTCAATCACCGCGCGGACGTGGGGCAGGACGTACGCGCGATAGTCGTCGGGGCTGAGGCAGCCGACCCAGGAGTCGAAGAGTTGGACGGCCTGCGCGCCCGCGGCGATCTGCGCGTTGAGATAGAGGACGAGCGCGCGCGCGACGCGCGCCATGAGCGCGTGCCAGGCGGCGGCGTCCGCGTACATGAGCGTCTTAGTGTGGACGTAGTTGCGCGAGCCGCCGCCCTCGATGATGTAGGAGGCGAGCGTGAAGGGCGCGCCCGCGAAACCGATGAGCGGGAGGTCGGGCCGCAACTCGCGCCGCGTCGTGCGGATGGCCTGCATCACGTAGTCGAGTGCTTCGACGCTCTCGACCTCGCGCACGCGGTCAACGTCCTGCGCGCCGCGCACGGGGTTGTGGATGACCGGCCCCTCGCCCTGCGCGAACTCAAGGTCTAAGCCCATCGGCTCGATGATGAGCAGGATGTCGGCGAAGATGATCGCGGCGTCCACGTTCAAGCGGTGCGCGGCGTAGACCGTGACCTCGGCCGCGACCTCCGGCCGCTTGCACATCTCAAGGAACGTGTGCCGGGCGCGCACCTCGCGGTACTCGCGCATGTAGCGCCCCGCCTGCCGCATCAGCCAGACCGGCGTGTACGGCACACTCTCGCGCCGGCACGCGCGCAGAAACGGGCTGTCGCGTAGCGCCTCCGTGAGCGGCGCGGCGGTCGTCTGCGGCCGGGCCGCGGCGGCCGTCGGCGCGTGCGGCGTCGCCTCGGTCGCCGCCGTCTCGGTCGCCGTCGCCTCGGTCGCTCCGGCGGTCGTTGCGGGTGCTGTCTGTTCGTCCATCTTTTGGGAAACCTGCGGCCGCGGGCGGCCGTACAGAATGGCGACTCGGCTTCGGACGCGCCCGCCCCTCTTTCGGTTCAGGAGCGTACCGGGCAGACTACAACGAGACGCGGTCGGAGTGGTAGCGGCCGCGCCCGGTCTGCCCCGACTGAAACAAACGGCGGCACGCGCGCATCCTAAAAACCGCAGGCCTTTTGACCGCCCGCCGAGACGCCGGAAAAAAACTGCCACAAACGACGCGCCCGCGGTGTTTACGTCATGAGAGCAGGGAAGATGAGTAGCAAACCGGCGACCGCACTTGCCAGCGACATGCTTGAACCGGCCGCGCCCGCCAGCCCTGCGCTCGGCTTTGACGAGGCGTTTACATTGCACCACCGCGCGGTTTACCACACGGCCTACGCGCTCCTGCGCGACGCCGGCCTGGCCGAAGACGTGGCGCAGGAGACCTTCCTGCGCCTCTACCGTCAGGGCGAGGCCGCGCCGCAGGGCGAGCACCTGCGCCCTTGGCTCCTGCGCGTCACCATCAACCTCGCGCACAACACGAACCGGGCGCGCACGCGCACGGGCGCGCGCGAGGCCGAGTTCTTCAAACAGGCGGGCGGCGAGGGCGCGCTCGCGCCCGCCATTGACGCCGACTACGAGCGGCGCAACGAGATCGAGGCGGCGCGCGCCGCGCTCGCCAAGATTGACGAGCCGATGCGCAGTTGCCTGCTCCTGAAGCAGCAGGGGCTGTCCTACCGCGAGATCGCGGCGGCGCTTCAGGTCAACGAGAATTACGTGGGCAGTCTGATCGCGCGCGGGCGCAAGGAGTTCGTCCGCGTCTACGGCAAGATCGGAGGACGGCAATGAGCAATTGTCTCGACGAGGGGCTGTTGCAGGCTTATCTGGACGGCGAGCTGCCGGCGGCGCAGATGGAGGCCGCGGCGCAGCACCTGGGCGCGTGCCCGGCGTGCGCCGAGCTGGCGCGCGAGGCCGAGCACGAGTACGCGCTCTTTGCGACCGCGCTCGCGCCCGTGCTGAGCGCCCCGCCGCCGACCGAACAACTGCGCGCGCGCCTCGAAGACGCCATCGCCGACCTGCAACCGCCGCGCTACGCCGTCGAGCCGAAGCCCGCGCGCCTGCGCGCCTGGTGGCAAGCTTTAGCCGCCGGTTTCGCTTTCACGCCGCGCCAGTTGGCCGCCTTCGCCACGTTCCTCCTCGCCATCGCGCTCACCGTCGCGCTCACGGCCCTGCGCCAGCAGCGCCACGACGGCGGCGTGCAAGTCGCCAGCAGCCCGACAGCACAACCTAATTCGACCAACGCGAACAAGAGCGACGTGCCTGCGCCGAATCATACCGACGCAACAACGACAGTAATCCCCGATGCAGTGGCGACCAACAACACGCCGAACCGCCGCGCGATCAGCAAGCCTGTGCGGCGCGCGGCCGACCAACCGGCGGGCGTCAGACCGGCGCAGCCGCGGACGCCCAGCGCACAACCGGCCCCCCTGCTGCCCGACGAGAAGAAATACCTGTTGACGATTGCGACGCTCGACGCGGCCATCGCGGCGCAGGGGCAACGCGGCCTGCCGCCTTCCCTGCGCGCCGAGTACGAACGCAACCTCGCGCTCGTGGACGAGGCGATTGTGGCCACGCGCGTCGCCGCCCGGCGCAACCCGCAGGACACCAGCGTCAAAGAGTTCTTGCGCTCCGCTTACCAGAACAAGATCGATCTGCTCTCGGCCGTCGCCGATCAGACCCAGTTCGTCGCCGCGCGCGACTGATTTTCCTTATGCGCCTTTGCGTCTTTAGCGTGAGGTTCTGACGAACCAGCAGAAGACCTCACGCCAGGACGCAAAGGCGCAAAGAGTAAGAACGCGAAGCTCGTTCGTGACGAGAATTATTCGAGCATGAAGTTGAAGCTGTTAGCCATCTTAATTTTTGCGCTGTGCGTCGCGCCGTGCGGCGCGCGCGCCGCCGAGGGCGAGCCGGTCTCGGAGCAGGCCTTGGCCGCCGACCGCGCCGTCACGGTCATGGTCTGCACGCAGGCGAACGTCGTCGTGCGCGGCTGGGATCGCGCGGAGGTGCGCGCGCGCAACACAAGCGACGGGCGGATCGAGTTGCGCCGCACAGACGCCGGCAACGCGCCCGCCACGCGCATCGAAGTGCTCTCTTCGGACGACCCCGACACGCCCGTGCGCCCCGGCGAGTGCGGTCACGCCGACCTCGAACTCGACGTGCCGCGCGGCAGCACCGTGCAATTGAAAGGGCGCAACGGCGACCTGGACGTGACCGGCGTCGCCGTCGTCCGCGCGGAGACGCAGAGCGGCTCGGTGGACTTGCGCGACATCGCGCGCGGCGTCGAGGTCTCGACCGCCAACGGCGATGTCTCGGTCGAGCGCGCCGCGGGGCGCGTCCGTCTGCGAACCATCAGCGGCGAGATCGAGGTGCAGGACGCGCGCCCCTTAGAGCCGGGCGACGAGCTTTCGGCCAAGACGACGAGCGGCGACATCACGCTCGAAGAGGTGCGCCACGCGCGCGTCGAGGCGCAGACGGCCGCCGGCACGGTCGCGCTCACGGGCGCGCTCGCCGCGGGCGGTCTCTACGACCTGCGCACGACCAACGGCGACGTGACGCTGACGCTGCCCGCCGAGTCTTCCTTCTTCGTCAACGCGCGCGTCTTCCACGGCGGCGACATCGTGACCGACTTCCCCGTGCGGCTCGTGCCGAACGCGGCCGCGCAGCCGCCGCCGCCGCCGCAGCCGCCCAACACGCCCGGCCCCAAAGGCCACGGGCCGAAAAGCCACCCGCCGCAAGGCAACGTCGTCCTCGGCGATGGCACTCTAACGGGCATCTGCGGCAAGAACGAAAAAGGCGGCGCGACGCTGAACCTCGCTTCATTCAGCGGCACAGTCAGCCTCCGCAAAGAGCAATGAAAGGCAGAAGGCAGGAGCCAGAAGCCAGAAGCCAGTAGGAGGAACCCGGCAGGCGGAAGACGAAAGGCCAGCTCTTAATTCTGACTTCCTTCTTCCGTCTCCCGGCTTCCAGCCTTTAGCTCCTGCTTTTCATTCCGGCTTCTGACTTCTGACTTCTGACTCCTGGCTTCTGGCCGCATCTTCTGACATCTGGCCGCTGGCTGCCGACATCTGGCTGCTAAGTTCTCGCACTCATGGCACGGGGCGTGCAAAATAGATTGGACAGAGAAGGCCGCGGACGCGATTAAGCAGACCGACGCGGCGCGGCCGCTGGTCACGCGCGGCGGGCCGCTCGTCACGGGGCGAAAAATTTTTTGCCACGAACTCAACGCCCGCGGTGTTTTCAGGGTAGACAAAGGCAGAGGGTTGACAAAGGCGCGGCAGAAACATTTTCCGAAGTCGGCGCGTCTATCTGCATGAAGCACGCCGCACCCGTTACGCGTTAGCGACACGGGCCGTCCCGAAAATGGGATCACCGGCGGCGCGCGGGCCAACCTCGTAAGCAAGCAGCCCCATGCAGTCTCCGGTCAGGAGGGGATGAAATGAAACGCAAACTCGGTGTCGCAATACTGGTGCTGGCCACGGCCCTCGTGGGCACGCCGGAAGCGGTCACGCAGTTTCGTGATCTGAACGCGGCGCTCTGCCGCTGGGCCAGCCACAGCTTCGGCGGCAGCCTGCTGGTCTACGCCGACGGCGCGAGCGAGCGCGCCCTGCCGGATCGTTACGACTACCACGAGGTCGCGCCCGTCGTGCGCCCCAGCGCGCTCGACCAGTCCGCCTCCGGCTACGGGCTGATGGCCAGCCTGAGCACCGCGCCCGCCGTCGAGCGCGCGCCCGCCGCCTCTTGTCCCGTGCAAGCGCAGGCCGCGCGCCGCGCCGCCCCGGCCGTCATCGCCGCCGCCACGCGGCCGCAACGTGTGTCCGCGCCGCGCGTCGCCGCGCCGGTCGCGCGCAGAGTCGAGCGCGACGCCGCGGCCGCAGAGATCGCGCGGCAGTTCGAGCGCGCCGTCAGTCTGACGACCAAGGCGCTCGACGGGAAGCTGCGCGGGTTGAAGTTTGAATACAAGAACGACAGCGCCGCCGCCGGCAAGCTGAAGGCGCTGCGGCTCAAGGCCGTGACCGAGGCGCTCAAGGAGCGGCGCGCAAGCGCGCCCGCCGTGCGCGTCGTCAGTTTCGCGCGCGAGTTGCCCGCGCCCACGCCCCTCCCGGCGCTCGAACTGCTCGCGCCCGCGCTGCCGCCTTACGCAGAGTTGGCCCGGCGCGAGAACGAGGAAGAGGCGCGCCCCGGCCCTGCGCCCGACGGCGCGAAGCGCCGCGACCCGCGCGCGCGCAAGAACGCACGCCCCGACGCGCCGCGCACCCTTGAGCCGCGCCAGTTCGACGTAGCGCCCTTCGTCATCATGGCCTCGACGCAGACGGAGGCGACCGGCTTCAACTGCGACAGCGGCGGCAACGACCGCTAGACGGGTTCAGCGACAACGCGAGCGAGACTTAACCGTGCGGCCGCACGGAGCGGCGGCAGCAGCGGATAGGCGGGGACTTTTTGCGCCCGCCGGCTTTAATAAAACGACAGAAAGTGAGAGCGAAAACGATGAGCTTCAAGACGGCATACCTCGGTCTCTTCGCCCTGGCGGCGCTGCTGGCCGCGCCGACACTCGCCGGGCACTCTTGGGCGGCAGTCGGTCATAACAGCTTCGCCGCCGCCGCGCAGGACAAGGACAAGCACAGCGGCAAGTACGACGACGACGATTACACCGAGCGCGATAACTTCGATCAGACCTACCAGCTCACACCGGGCGCGCTCGTCCGCGTCTCCGGCATCAACGGCTCGGTCACGGTCGAGACCGGCGGCGGCGCGACCGCCGAAGTCCACATCGTCCGCTCGGCCCGCACGCGCGCCGACCTCGAACGCAACCGCGTCATCGTCGAACAGACGGGCGGCGGCCTGACCATCCGCGGCGAGAACAACAAGGACAACTGGGGCGAGCGGCGTAGCGCCGACGTGCGCCAGCGCGTCACCCTGCGCCTGCCGCGCCAGATCGAGTTCGAGGCCAGCGGCATCAACGGGCGCACGCTCGTCGGCGAGGTGGACGGCCCCGTCAAGCTCTCCGGCATCAACGGCCGCGTCGAGGTCGCGCAGGCGCGCGGCTACTCGGAAATCTCCGGCGTCAACGGCTCGGTCGTCATGACGATCACGCAACTGGGCGAGCGCGGGCTGCGCATCAGCGGCGTCAACGGCGGCGTCGAGTTGCGCTTCGCCGACGCCCTGAACGCCGACCTGCACGTCAACGGCATCAACGGGTCGGTCTCGGCCGACGTGCCGAACGTGGTCGTGCAGGGGCGCGTGACGCGCACCAACTTCAACGCGCAGATCGGCACGGGCGGCGCGCCGATCAACGTCTCCGGCGTCAACGGGCACGTGCGGCTCGCGCCGCGCAGCTAAGACGCCGAACGGTTCAGGCGGGGCGGCGCGGGCGGAGGCGGGAACGCCGGGCTCCCTTCTCGCCGCCGCCCCAGCCGCCCCGCCTGACTGTGAACGTTGCGGTTAAGAGAAGGACTTTAACCGCAAAGGACGCGAAGCAAAGCAGCGAAGGGACGCAAAGGGATCGGGGCGGCAGTTATTCATCCGACAGGACGGCTATCATAAAATGAGCAAACGAATCACCATCAGTACCATCCTCGGCCTCGGCCTGCTGCTCGCCTTCGCGCTCGGCGCGCAGGCGCAGCGCGAGTCGCGCGAGCCGCTGCGCGAGGAGTTTCATCAAACTTATCCGCTCGCGGCCGGCGGGCGCGTCGCGCTCCATAACATCAACGGCTCGGTGCGCGTGCAGGGCTGGGAGCGCAACGAGGTGCGCCTCGACGCCGTCAAGAGCGCCTACAAGCGCGAGCGGCTCGAAGAGGCGCGCATCGAGGTCAACGCCGCCGCCGACTCGGTTGACATCCGCACGCGCTACCCCGACCGCTCGCTCACCTACACGGACGAAGAGCCGCGCCGCTACGACAACCCGGCCACGGTCGAATACACCTTGAGCGTGCCGCGCGGCGCGCGCCTGCAAGAGATCGAGCTGATCAACGGCTCGCTCGACCTGGCCGATCTGAGCGGCGACATCCACGCCTCTTCGATCAACGGCAAGGTGACGGCGCGCAACCTCGCGGGCGAGGCCAAGCTCTCGACCATCAACGGCCCGCTCGAAGCCGCCTACGCGCAACTGCCCGCCGACCGCCCCGTCTCGCTCAACTCGGTCAACGGCATCGTCACCCTCGTCCTGCCGTCGGACGTGAACGCCAGCGTCAAGGCCAACACCGTCCACGGCTCGATCTCGAACGACTTCGGTCTGCCCGTCCGGCGCGGCCGCTACGTCGGCGCAGACCTCGCCGGGCAGCTCGGCTCAGGCGGGCCGCGCATCCGGCTCAGCAACGTCAACGGCACGATCCACGTGCGCCACGCGTCGGACGGCCGCCCCTTAAGCCCCGCCACGAACCAACTGCCCGCGACTTCGGACGACGGCTACGGCCCGTCCGAGGAGTCCGTCCAGCGCGAGGTCGAACGCGAGGTCGCGCGCGAGGTGGAGCGCGCGCACCGCGAGGCCGAGCGGGCCGGCGCGGACGCACGCCGCGAGGCCGAACAGGCCCGCCGCGAGATTGAAGAGGCGCAGCGCGAAGGCGCGCGCGCCGGCCGTGAGGCGCAGCGCGACGCCGAACGCGAACGCGTAGAGACGCAACGCGAAGCCGAACGCGAACGCGAAGAGGCGCAGCGCGAGGCGAAGCGCGAAAGCCTGGAGTCTCTGCGCGAAGCGGAGCGCGACCGCGAAGAGGCGCGGCGCGAGGCCGAGCGCGAGCGCGTCGCGATGAAGCGCGAGGTGGAACGCGCGCGGCGCGAGGCGGAACGCGAGCGCGAGCGTGCGCAGCGCGACATCGAGCGCGCGCGCTCCGAGATCGAGCGCGAGCAGGGCGACTGGAATTACGGCGACCTGCGGCTCGTCGAGCGCGAGACCAAGTCTTTCCCCGTCTCCGGCGTGCCGCGCGTGCGCGTCGAGACGTTCGACGGCGCGATCAGCGTCGAGGCGTGGGATCGGGCCGAGGTGCAGTACACGGCGACGAAGCGCGCGCGCGACGAGCAGGCGATGAAGGCCGCGCGCGTGCGCACGGAGCAGACGGGCGGCGGCCTGACCATCGCCGCCGAGTCCGACCGCCGCGACGACAGCGGCTCGACGGTCGCGCTGGAAGTGCGCGTGCCGCGCAACAGCAACCTCGTCGTCAGCACGGGCGACGGGCGCGTGCGCGTCGCGGGCGTCAACGGCGAGCTTGAGGTGCGGACGGGCGACGGCGCGGTGGACGTGACGGACGCGCGCGGGCGCGCGCGCATCGAGACGGGCGACGGGCGCGTGCGCATCGCCGGCTTCGACGGCGAGGCCGACGCGCAGACGGGCGACGGGCGCATCACGCTCGAAGGCCGCTTCCGCCGTCTGGCGGCGCGCACCAACGACGGCGGCATCTCGCTGGCGCTGCCCGCGGACGCCGACGCGACGATTGAGACCGACGCCGAGTCGGTCATCAACGACGGGCTGGCCGCGCCGAGCGACGGCGGCGGCGAAGGGCAGCGCGTGCGCCGCTGGCGCGTGGGCCGCGGCGGCGCGACCATCACCCTGCACACGGGCGACGGCTCGATCTACCTGCGCCGCATCGAGGGCGTCGCCACGCGCTAAGCGGCCGGGCGACACGGGGCGGCGCGTTAAGCAAGCCGGGCGGGGCGTTCGCGTTTCGCGCCCGCGCGTACTGACACAAGGGTAGGCATTTCGTGTGTCTGTCCGATCCAAGTTTCTGGATGCCGCGCCCGAAATTCTGGACGCGGGTGAAACAAACGGGGAGCCGCCGCCGTCTAATTTTTGAACGCCGCGCGGTCAGATGCGTGTGAACTCCCGTCCCGTTTTGAACGTAGGGCACGAATGACGATCTCTGGCAGAGGCTTCGCCCCCCACTTGAAGCCTGGCGACCGTCGCAACCGGCGCTTCTTCGTGCAACAGTCCAGTTAGACCCGACGCGCCCGCGGGCGTGTCGCACTCATCAAGTAAAGTCGAAGGTAAGAGTCTGATGTTTATAAGGCACTCGTCCCGCCGCCGGCCCGCCGCCCGCCCGTCTGTGCGCCTGTTCCTCCCCTTGCTCGTCGTGCTCGCCGGTCTCGCGCCGCTCGCGGCGCTTGTGCCCGCGCGCGCGCAGCAACTCGCCGCGCTGACCGGGCCGAACGCGCCCGCCCCGCGCTCCGCCGAAGCGCCGCGCGCCAAGCGGCTCGCGCCCTTGCGCGTGAGCGAGACACAGGACGGCGCGCGCGTCAGCGTCACGGCCGACGCGCCGCTCGCGGACTACGACGCTTACCGCGAGGGCGCGCGCTTCTACGTGCGTCTGCCGCAGGCGAGCGCCGTCGCCGCGCAGCGCGACCTGGCGAGTGCGCCCGGTCTCAACGCCGCGCGCGTCGAGCAGCGCGGCGCGGACGTGCTCCTCGTCCTTGAGCTACAGCCCGGCGTGAGCGCGCGCGTCCGGCAGTCGTTCAACCGGCTCGACGTGCTCGTCGGCGTGCAGCAGCAGGGCGGCGGCACGGCGGCGTCGAGCACGCCCGCGCCCACGCCGCCGCCCGCGCCTGCGCCCACGCCCAACGGCGAACCCGCGCCCGCGACCGACGCCGCCGCGCCCAAGCCCACGCCCGCCGCCGACCCGACTTCGCCCACGACGACCAACGACGCCGCGCCTTCGCCCGCCGCCGCCAAAGGCCTCGCGCCCGGCAAGGGCCGGCCCGCGCTGCCGCCGGAGAAGGCCAACCCCGTCCGCGTCCCGCGCTTCGAGTCCGCGCCCGTGATTGACGGCAAGCTCGACGACGCAATCTGGAAGTCGGCGGCCGTCTTCAAAGACTTCTACCAGACCAACCCCGGCGACAACATCGCGCCCTCGAAGCCCACCGAGATGTTCATGGGCTACGACGCGCACACGCTCTACATCGCCTTCCACTGCTTCGACGAGCCGGACAAGGTGCGCGCCACCGTGCCCAAGCGCGACAACATCTGGGACGACGACTACGTCGGCATGTTCCTCGACACGTTCAACGATCAGCGCAAGGCCTACGCCTTCTTCTTCAGCCCGCTCGGCGTCCAGGCCGACGGCACGCTGACCGAGTCGCAGGGCGAGGACTACAGCCCCGACATCGTGATGGAGTCGAAGGGCGCGCTCACGTCGGACGGCTACGTCGTCGAGATCGCGATCCCGTTCAAGTCGCTCCGGTACGAGGCGGGCAAGGGCAAGCAGTGGGGCGCGCACTTCTTCCGCCGCATCAAGCGGTTCAACAACGAACTCGATTCGTGGATGCCGAACTCGCGCGACATCTCCGGCACGCTCATTCAGGCCGGGCACCTCACGGGTCTCGAAGACATCTCGACCGAGCGGACGCTCGAACTGATCCCCAGCATCACGATCTCCGAGACGGGGCGGCGCGTGCGCGCCTTCCCGCCGCAGCCCGCCGGCTCGGCCGCGAAAGGCACGGCGGCGGTCGTCGATCAGGGCCGCTTCCTGAACCGGCCCGTCGAACTCGATCTCGGCCTGACCGCCAAGTACACGCTGACGCCGACCGTCACGCTCGACTTCGCCTACAACCCCGACTTCGCGCAGGTCGAGGCGGACGCCACGGTCGTCACCGCCAACCAGCGCTTCCCGATCTTCTTCCAGGAGAAGCGCCCCTTCTTCCTCGAAGGCAAGGAGATTTTCGACACCAACAACACGGTCGTCCACACGCGCGCCATCGTCGATCCCGACTTCGCCGCCAAGATCACGGGCAAGCGCGGGCGCAACACCTTCGGCCTGATCCTCGCGTCCGACGCCGCGCCCGGCAACTTCTCCGAGGACGACCGCACGGCGGCGTTTCAAGAACTGACGCGCCAGCAGATCAGGCACGAGCAGCAAGGCACGCCCATCCAGACGCCGGCCAACATCCGCCTGTTCGACAAGAACGCGCTCATCGGCGTCCTGCGCCTGAAGCGCGACGTGGGGCGCGAGTCGAGCGTCGGCATGTTCGCCACCAGCTACAACTTCGTGGATCGGCACAACCAACTGCTCGGCTTCGACGGCCGCTTCAAGGTCAACCCGACGACCGTCGCCAGCTTCGAGGTCATCGGCACGACGCTGCGCGACTGCACGGGCGGCACGCTCGAATCGCTGCGCTGCTTCGCCAACAAGGGCTTCGGCTACTCGTTCAACTACGACGTGACCAAGCGCCACTACGGCTGGTTCTTCTCCAACGACGGGCGCACGCAGAACTACCGCGCCGACGTGGGCTTCACGCGCCGCACCAACACCAACGAGTCGCTCTTCGCCTTCCGCGTCAGCACCGAGCCGAAGCCCAAGGCCAAGTTCATCTCGTTCCGCTGGCAGAACTTCAGCTACTCGGACTACGACTTCCAGGGCCGCCACCAGGGCTGGGGCAACGGCAACAACTTCAACTTCACCTTCCAGGGCCAGACCTACCTCTTCATCGGCACGAACATCGGCTACACGCGCCTGTTCGCCGAAGAGTTCGGCGGCCGCTTCGCCGGCCAGGATCAGGAGCGGCAGGCGCGCCACAAGGCCATCCTCTTCGAGCTGGACAAGACCTTCAGCAAGAAGTACTCCGGCTACATCTTCATGGGCTACCGCCGCGGCTCGCTCGACTTCGACTTCGGCGCGGGCCCCGACTACCCGCGCGTCAGCCCCGCGGCGGTCGCGCAGCGGGCCGCGCAGGCCGCCGGCACTTGCCGTGTGGACGAGGGCGAGGAACCGCCGCCCGTCTGCCTCGACCCGATCCAAGACCCCGGCTCCGGCTCGCAGCTCGACATGGACGCCGGCTTCACTTACCAGCCGACCAACGCCCTGCGCACGCAACTCAACTACACCAAGGCGCGGCTGACGCGCTACGACACGGGCCTCGTCGCCTTCGACGATAACATCTACGTGCTGCGCGCGACCTACCAGTTCACGCGCTTCACGTTCGCGCGCGCGCGCGTGGACTACGACACGCTCGCGGCGCGCGTGCGCGGCCAGTTCCTCCTCGGCTATACACCGAATCCGGGCACGGCCTTCTACGTCGGCTACAACGACGACCTGAGCCGCAACGGCTACAACCCGTTCAGCCGCAACCTCGAACCCGGCCTGCGCCGCAACGGCCGCACCTTCTTCATCAAAGCCTCGTACCTCTTCCGCCGCAGCTTTGAAGGGAAGTGAGGGCAAGCTGTTAATCTTCGCGGCCTTTGCGGTTAAAGTTTTTCGGCCTTAACCGCAAAGGACGCGAAGGAACGCAAAGGGAAGCGACAGACCGGCGGTTAACGTTCCTCCCGCCCGTCGCGTCTTAGAGTCCGTTAAGCGCCGCCGCGCGCCAGTCTCAAGGCAGAAAGTGAAGATGAAGAAAAACTCCTCGCCCGCGTTCCACACGCTCGGCCGCGCCGCCCGCGCGGCCGCGCTCGTCCTGGCGCTGCACGTCGCCGCCGCCGCGCAAGGCGGTCTCAACTCCAGCCCGACGCCCACGCCGCCGCCCGCGCCCGCGCCGACGGCGGGCAGCACCACGAGCACGTCCAACACCGCCGCGCCCAACGCCGCGGGCACGGTTGACGCCAACGGCAACTTGCAGCCCGCGGGCAGCGTCGTCGCGCCGCCGGCCGAAAAGGCCGCGGCGGCGGCCGCCGCTCCGGCCGTCGCCTTCCGCCCCGGCTTCCCGCTCGCGGCCGACAGGGCGCAGCCCGTCCGCGTCCCCCGCTTCGAGTCCGCGCCCGTGATTGACGGCAAGCTCGACGACGCCGTCTGGCAGCAGGCGGCCGTCTTCAAAGACTTCTACCAGATCGGCCCCGGCGACAACATCGCGCCCTCGCGCGCGACCCTCGCCTACGTCGGCTACGACGCGCACACGCTCTACTTCGCCTTCCGCTGCTTCGACGAGCCGGGCAAAGTGCGCGCCACGGTCGCGCGCCGCGATAACGTCTTCGGCGAAGACAACGTGCGCATCTACCTCGACACGTTCAACGATCAGCGCAAGGCTTACGTCCTCGGCTTCAACCCGCTCGGCGTGCAGCAGGACGGCATCTTCACCGAGAGCGGCGGCACTGATTACAGCGTGGACATCGTGATGGAGTCGAAGGGCGCGCTCACGTCGGACGGCTACGTCGTCGAGGTCGCGATCCCGTTCAAGTCTCTGCGCTACGAGGCGGGCAAGAGCAAGCTGTGGGGCCTACACGTCTGGCGCAACATTGATCGCTTCAACGACGAGATCGACTCGTGGATGCCCTTCTCGCGCGACAACTCCGGCACGCTCAACCAGGCCGGCCACCTCACGGGACTGGAAGGCATCTCGACCGAACGCACCATCGAGTTGATTCCGAGCCTCACCGTCTCCGAGACGGGCAAGCGCGCCCGCTCCTACGTGCCGGGCGGGCCTGAACGCTTCGTCAACCAGCCGGTAGAACTCGATCCCGGTCTCACCGCCAAGTTCGGCATCTCGCCGACCATGACGCTCGATCTGGCCTTAAACCCCGACTTCGCGCAGGTCGAAGCCGATCAGCTCGTCGTGACGACGAACCAGCGGTTCCCGATCTTCTACCCCGAACGCCGCCCCTTCTTCCTCGAAGGCATCGAGATTTTCCGCACGCCGATCACGGCCGTACACACGCGCGCCATCGTAGACCCGGACGCGGCCGTCAAGCTCACGGGCCGGCGCGGGCCGAACACCTACGGCGTCATGCTCGCCTCCGACAACGGCCCCGGCAACTTCACGCTCGACGACCGCGACAACCTGATCGCCAACTACAACGTCTGCCGCGACCGCAACCCCACGAAGCCCGGCAACTGCGCCGACCCGCGCCGCCTGTTCGACAAGAACGCCTACATCGCCGTCCTGCGCCTGAAGCGCGACGTGGGGCGCGAGAACTCGGTCGGCCTCATCGCCACCAGCTACAACTTCATCGAGAAGCACAACCAGTTGTTCGGTCTCGACGGCCGCTTCCGGCCCGACCCGAAGACGACCATCACCTTCCAGACCATCGGCACGACGGCGCGCAACTTCTTCTTCGACGCCGACGACGGGCGCACCAGCTACCGCACCGGCAACGGCCTCGCCTACACGCTCGACGCCCTCCGCCAGGGGCGCAACTTCGTGGCCGAGTTCTACGGCGAGGGCTACACGAAAGACTACCGCGCCGACGTAGGCTTCGTCGGGCGCACCAACACCAACTTCAACTCGACCTACTTCGCCTGGAACTCGACGCAGAAGCCCAAGGCGCGGCTCGTCTCGTGGCACGCGCACAACTTCACGCACATTGATTACGACTTCCAGAAGCGGATGCAAATCTGGGAGAGCGAGTTCGCCGCGCAGTGGGCGTTCCAGGGCAACAAGTATTTCGGCGTCGCCTACGAGTACGCGTGGGAGCGTCTCTTCGAGGAAGAGTTCGGGCCGAAGCGTCTGCCGAACCGCGCCGGCACGTTCGCCGGTAACGACAACGAGCGGTCGTCCTCGAAGAACCACTACTTCGTCAACGGCAGTTGGCGGCCGAGCAAGAAGTACTCGCTCGCGGCCAACTTCGTCTACCGCGACGGCCACTTCGATCTGGACTTCGGCGGCGGCCGCCGCTTCCCGCGCGTCAGCCCCGCCGCGGTCGCGCAGCGCGAGGCCGTGGCCGCCGGGCGCTGCAAGATCACGGAGGAGCAGCCCGTGCTGCCGCCCGTCTGCTTCACGCCGCCGCTCGATCCCGGCCCCGGCGGTCTCGTCCAGCTCGGCGTCTCGGCCACCTACCAGCCGACCAACGAGTTGAACACGTCCGTCAACTACACGAAGAACAGCCTGCGCCGCTACGACACCGACCTGGTCGCCTTCGACGTGAACCTGATCTCTTGGCGCACGACCTACCAGTTCACGCGCTTCACGTTCGCGCGCGCGCGCATAGACTACGAGACGCTGCCGCGCCGCGCCCGCGCGCAGTTCCTCCTCGGCTACACGCCGAACCCCGGCACGGCCTTCTACGTCGGCTACAACGACGACGCCAACGTCAGCGGCTTCTCGACGCTCTCGGGCCAGCTCCAGCCCGGCTTCCGCCGCAACGGCCGCACCTTCTTCATCAAAGCCTCCTACCTCTTCCGCCGCAGCTTCGGCGGCTAGCCGAGGCTCGACAACTCCGCCCGGCGCGCGCGCAAAGACCCTTGACGCCCCAACGTCGGGGGAGTATTTTGCGCGCATGAAAACATGCCCACAGTGCGGCGCGTCGGTCTCCGAGAAGAAGGCGTTCTGTCAGGAGTGTGGCGCGACGATGCTGCCGTCGCCGCCCAAGGCCAAGCCGCGGGCCGCGAAGGGCGCGACGACGACGATGCCGACGCAGCCCGCGAAGCGCAAGCGTAAGCAGGCCGACGCAGCCGCGGCCGCGAAACGTGCGGGCGTGCTCAGCATCTACTGGAAGAAGCGTAAGCGGACAGACGAAGAGTGAGGCCCGAGCCTGAGCCGCAGTCCCTAACCCCTCACTGCTAGTCCGGTCACTTGCCACGGCCGGCCCGCGCCGCAACCTCGCGCAAACGGAGTGTCGCCATGATGAAAACTATCGGGGATTTCAAACTCGTGCGCGAACTCGGCCGGGGCGGGATGGGCGTGGTCTACGAGGCCATCGAGAAGAAGTTGGAGCGCAAAGTCGCGGTCAAGGTGTTGCACCCGGAGGTGGCGGATCGCGAAGACATAGCGCAGCGCTTCATCGACGAAGGCCGGAAGCTCGCCATGCTGTCGCACCCGTCCATCGTCCGTGTCTACCGCTTCGACTGCGCCAAGGGCCTCTACTACCTCGTCGTCGAATACATCGAAGGGCTGCCGCTGGACAACGTGCTGGCCCGCGAGCGTCTGCCGCTCGCGAAGACCGTCGCCGTCCTGCGCACCGTGGCGAGCGCGCTCGGCCACGCGCACGAGAAGGGCATCGTGCATCGCGACGTGAAACCCGGCAACATCTTCCTGTGCCCCGGCGGGCGGGTCGTGCTCAGCGACTTCGGCATCGCCAAGGACTTGAACCCCGGCGCGCTGAGCATGACCAGCACGGGCGATGTCTTCGGCACGCCCGCCTACATGTCCCCGGAGCAGGCCGAAGGGGCGAAGGACATCCCCTGCGCGGCGGACGTGTACGCGCTCGGCGTGCTCGCCTTCGAGATGGTCACGGGGCGCGTGCCGTTCTCCGACCCCTCGCCCTACAAGATACTCACGAAGCACATCAACGAGCCGCCGCCGCCCATCGTGGACATCGCGCCCGGCGTGCCGCGCACGCTCGCCGCGCTCATCGAGCGGATGCTGGCGAAAGACCCGGCCCGCCGGCCGCAGAACGGCACGGAACTCGAAGCGGAACTGGCCGCCTGCGAGCAGGAGTTGCGGGGCGAGCGCGGCGGCCCGACCAAGGGGCGCGCGCCCGCGCGCCCGTCAGCGCACGCCGACGAATCTTTGCTCGTAGAGTTGGAGGTCACGGTCGCCTGCTTCAAGCTCGTGGACTTCTCGGTCGATCTCTGTCAGCGCCTCCTGCCGGGTCGCGTCGCGTTCCTGCTCGAAAGCTGGTATCGGCTGGTGCGGCGGTCGGTCTACGAACGCGGCGGCGTGGTGGATCGTTACGTCGGCGGCAAGGTCACGACGCTGTTCGGCTACCCGCAGCGCCACGCGGATCACGTGCAGCGCGCCGTCGAGGCGGCCGTGGCCGTCAACGAGGCGCTGGCCGCCTTCAACCGCGCGCACGATCTGCAACTGTGCATGAACGCCGGCATCGCGTGCGGGCCGGCGCTGGTCGGGCGCATCGTCGGCGACTGCGCGCAGACGAGCGTGCTGGGCGATCTGATGCGGGAGATGATGGTGATGGCCCGCGCGAAGGACGCGGCGGGCTGCATCCGGCTCAACCGCGCCGCCTACCGCCGCGTCAGCACGCTGGGCGACTTCAAGCGCTGCGAGATCGTCAACGTGCCGGAGGCGTGGCTCTTCACGCCGCTGGTCAAAGTGCGCGGCCGCCGCTCACGCCCGGCCCCGGCCCAACCCACGACCCGCCGCCCCGCCGCCCGACCGTCAGCCTCGCCCACCACACGGAAGCGAAAGTCCTAACGCCCCGATCACGCTCAACCTCTTTGCGTTCCTTCGCGGCCCTCTTTGCGCTCTTTGCGGTTAAAGCTTTAAGACTTAACCGCAAAGGCCGCTAAGAGAGCCGCGAAGGGCCGCAAAGGGAGTTGCCGCGCGCCTTCTCAGTCACGCGCCCGCGCTGGCTCGTGTTAAACTACGCGGCCTCCAAGTTTCCTTGGCGTTCTCGGCTTCATGACAGACAGAGTGGACGTGACAGAGCGCCGCCGCGTGCGGCACGGGAGCTTGCTTCGGGCGTCGGCGTGGGCGCTCGGGCTGGCGTGCGCGCTCGCTGCTAGCGCGTGCAAGAGCGGCTACCCGGCGGGCGCGAGCCAGGCGCAGACGGGCGGCGCGGGCGGCGACGCGCCGCGCCAGGTGCGGACGACGCGCGTCGCGGAGTTGCCCGTGGGCGACGCGCTCAGCGTGACGGGCGCGCTCGCGGCGCAGGATCAGGCGACGCTCAGCGTGAAAGTGCCGGGGCGCGTGCGCGCGCTCACGGTCGATCTCGGCAGCGTCGTGCGCAAGGGGCAAGCGGTCGCGCAGGTCGAGCCGCAGGACTACCAACTGCGCGTGCAGCAGACCGAGGCGGCCTTGCAGCAGGCGCGCGCGCGGCTCGGTCTCGCGCCCGACGGCGCGGACGACCGCGTCGAGGCCGAGCAGACCGGCACTGTGCGCCAGGCCCGCGCGCTCATGGACGAGGCGCGCACCAGCCGCGAGCGCATGGAGACGCTCGTGCGGCAGGGCGTCGTCTCGCGCGCCGAGTTCGACGCGGCCGACGCGCGCTACAAAGTCACCGTCAGCCAGTACCAGGACGCGGTCGAGGAGATACGCAACCGCCAGGCCTTGCTCGCGCAGCGCCGCGCGGAGCTGGCCCTCGCGCGCCAGCAGCTCGCGGACACGACCGTCGTCGCGCCCTTCGACGGCATGGTGCAGGCGCGGCGCGCGAGCGTCGGCGAATACTTAGCGGCCGGCGCGCCCGTGGTCGAGATCGTGCGCGTGAACCCTCTGCGCTTCCGCGCCGAAGTGCCGGAGCGCGACGCCGCCAGCGTCCGCATGGGCCAGCAGGTGCGCGTCACGGTCGAGGGCACGACCGCCGTCTACACGGGCCGCATCGTCCGCCTCAGCCCCACGATCACGGAGCAGAACCGGATGCTCGTCGTCGAGGCCGAGGTCGCCAACAACGGCGCGCTCCGCCCCGGCGCGTTCGCCCGCGCCGACATCATCACGAGCGACACGTCCAAGGCCGTGACCGTCCCGACCAACGCCGTCGTCACCTTCGCCGGCATCGAAAAAGTCATCGTCGTCCAGAACGGCAAAGCCCTGGAGAAGCCCATCACCACAGGCCGCCGCGGCCCCGACTGGACTGAAGTCGTCGCCGGCGTCAACGTCGGTGATGCGGTGGTACTTGATCCCGGCAACCTGCAATCCGGTCAGCCCGTGAATGTCGTCGAGTGAGTTCAAGGTTCAAAGTTGCTCCGAACCTTGAACTTTGAACCTTGAACTTTAAACTCTCTTTATGCAGAAGCTCGCGGAAATCTGTATCAAGCGGCCGGTCTTCGCCGTGATGATTATCATGGCGCTGGTGGTGGTCGGGGCGTCGAGTTACATGAACCTCGGCGTGGACAGGTTCCCGTCCGTGGACTTGCCGACGGTGAGCGTGCGGACGAATCTGCCGGGGGCGTCCGCGGAAGAGGTCGAGTCGGTCATCTCGCAGCGCATCGAGGAGGTCGTGAACACGGTGGACGGGATCGAGCAGTTGCGCTCGGTCTCCGCGCCGGGCACGTCAATTCTCATCGCCACCTTCAGCCTGAGCCGCGACGTGGACTCGGCGGCGCAGGACGTGCGCGACCGCGTGGGCACGGTCTTGCGCGACCTGCCCGACGACGCCACGCCGCCCGTCGTCCAGAAGTTCGACAACGACTCGACGCCGGTCATCACCGTCGCGCTCGCGGCGGATCGCAGTCTGCGCGAATTGACCGAGTTGGGCGACAAGATCGTGAAGCCGCAGTTGGAGCGCGCGGGCGGCGTCGGCGAGGTCTCGGTCGTCGGCGGTTTGGAGCGCGCCGTCAACGTCTGGGTGGACGCGGAGCGTTTGGCGGCGTACCGCATCCCGATCACGCAGGTGCGGCAGGCGCTCGTGCGCCAGAACGCGGACGTGCCCGGCGGCAACGTCGAGACCGGCCGGCGCGAGTTGTCCATGCGCACGCTCGGCCGCTTCGCCGACGCGCGCGAGTTCAACGATCTGGTTGTTACCAACATCAACAGCGCGCCCGTGCGGCTGCGCGACATCGGGCGGGCGGAGGACGGCACGAAGGAGCAGCGCTCGGTGGCGCGCTTGAACGGCGTGCCGACCGTGACGTTGGAGATACGCCGCCAGTCGGGCGCGAACACGATGGCGGTCATCGCCAACGTCAAGCGCGCGCTGGCGCAGGTGGGCGGGCAACTGCCCGCGGACGTGCGCCTCGAAGTCATCCGCGACCAGTCGCGCTACATCGAGGCGGCGCTGCACGAGATTCAACTCCACCTCGTCCTCGGCAGCCTCTTAGCCACGCTCGTCGTGCTCGCCTTCATGCGCTCGTGGCGCTCGACGATCATCGCGGGTCTCGCCATCCCCGCCTCGGTCGTCTCGACCTTCGGCATGATGCGCGCGCTCGACTTCACCTTGAACAGCGTGACCATGCTGGCGCTCGTGCTGATGGTCGGCATCGTGATTGACGACGCCATCGTCGTGCTCGAAAACATCTTCCGCTTCGTCGAAGAGAAGAAGATCACGCCGATGCGGGCGGCGCGCGAGGCGACCGCCGACATCGGCCTCGCCGTTTTGGCGACGACGCTCTCGCTCGTCGTCATCTTCGTGCCCGTCTCGTTCATGTCCTCCATCTCGGGCCGCTTCCTCTACCAGTTCGGGCTTACGGCGGCGGTCGCCATCATGGTCTCGCTGCTCGTCTCCTTCACGCTCACGCCGATGATGAGCGCGCGGCTGCTGCGCGCCGACGACGCGAACCAGGGGCACGGCGGCGAGCACGCGGGCGCGGCCGCGTCGCGTCGCGGCTTCTACGGTCTGATTGATCGCGTGTACACGCGGCTGCTCGCGCTCGCCATGCGCCACCGGCTCGCGGTCGCCGCGCTCGCCGTCGCCGTCATGGCGGCGAACGTGCCGCTCTACCGCGTCGTCAAGCAGGAGTACATCCCTTCGGACGTGGACGAGGCCGAGTTCGACGTGAACGTGAACGCGCCCGAAGGGACGAACGTCGCGGCCATGGCCGAGACGATGCGCGCCGTCGAAGCGGACTTGCGCACGACCCCCGGCGTGCGGCTCGTGCTCGCGCAGGCGGGCGGCTCCTTCCTCGGCGGCGTCAATCAGGGCACGGCCTACGTCCGCATCGCGCCGCACGAGGAGCGCACCTTCTCGCTGGGGCGGCTGTGGGACAACTTGAAACGCGGCCGCCCGCTCGACGCCTTCCGCAACAACTACACGCAGCGCGACGTGATGCAGGAGGTGCGCCGCCGCCTGCGCAAGTACGCGCCCATGCGCACGGGCGTCCGCAACGCGCCCTCGTTCAACCTCGGCGGCGGCAACTTCGACATAGACTTCTCGATCCGCGGCCCCGAGTTGCAACAGTTGGCGCGCTACGCCGAAGACTTGCGCACGCGCAGCCAATCCCTGGGCGGCATCGTGGACGCCGACACGACCCTGAAGCTCGACAAGCCGGAGCTGCGCGTGCAGCTTGATCGCCAGCGCGCGGCCGACCTGGGCGTGGACGCGTCGGACGTGGCGACTTCTTTGCGCCTGATGGTCGGCGGCGACCAGCGCGTGACGCGCTTCCGCGACGAGTCGGTCAACGAAGACTACGACGTGGAGCTGCGTCTCACCGAGCGCGACCGCTCCGACAAGCGCACCATCGAGCGCCTGTTCGTGCCCTCGGCGCGCGGCGGGTTGGTGTCCCTCAGCAACCTTGTCAAGATCGAGGACGGGACGAGTCCGTCGCGCATTGACCGATTGGATCGGCAGCGGCAGGTCTCTCTGCGCGCGAACGTCGCGCCCGGTTACGCCTTGGCCGACCGGCTCGCGGCGCTGCGCGGCGCGACGCGCGAGATGAACCTGCCGGCCGCCTACTCGACGGCCGTCTCGGGCCGCGGGCGCGAGCTTGAGCGCACCTTCTACGAGTTCATCTGGGCGTTCCTGCTCTCCATCGCGTTCATGTACATGATCCTCGCGTCGCAGTTCGAGAGCGTCGTGCATCCGATCACGATCCTCCTGAGCCTGCCGCTCGCCGTGCCGTTCGCGCTCCTGTCGCTCTGGGGCACGGGCGACACGTTGAACCTCTACTCGGCGCTCGGCGTGCTGGTGCTGTTCGGCGTGGTCAAGAAGAACTCGATCTTGCAGATCGATCACATGAACAACCTGCGCGCGCAAGGGCTGGCCAGGCTCGACGCCGTCATGCAGGCGAACCGCGACCGGCTGCGCCCGATCCTGATGACGACGCTGGCGCTCGTCGCCGGCATGTTGCCGCTCGCCCTGGGCACGGGGCCGGGCGCGGAGGAGCGCCGCTCCATCGCCGTCGTCGTCATCGGCGGGCAGACGCTCTCGCTCCTGCTCACGCTCATCGCCACGCCGGTCTGCTACACGCTCTTCGACGATCTGGCCGCGCGCCACGCCTGGCTCGCGCGCCTGCAACAACTGCGCGCCGCGCCCGCGCGCGTCCGCCAAGTGCTCGTGCGCCGCCCGCGCACGCCGGCCGCCCCGCCCGCCTTCGCGCCCGACGAAGCGGCGCGCGCCGACGACGCCGCGCTCGAAGAGCACGCAGAGGTCGGCGCGGGCGGCGACTGACGCGCGTGGTGTCTTGGTATCGCTCAACCCTCCGGGCCCCCTCCGTGTCCTCTGTGCCTCTGTGGTGAATCTAGTCTGAACGGCACTCACCACCGCAGACACAGAGGGCACGGAGGGGGCACGGAGGCCGGCAAGTTAGGCCGCCGCTTCCCAGCGTCCGGGGCTTCGGCTATTATCATTCCCCATCAGCAGGGCTTGGCCCGCGCACACCTTTTAAACAACGTGACGGCTACACCGAAAACGAAATCGAACGCCGAGACGAACGTCGTCGGTAAACCCGTGCCGCGCAAAGAGGGGCGCGCGAAGGTCACGGGCGCGGCGCGCTACGTGGACGACATGCGCGTCGAGGGGTTGCTCCACGGCGCGACCGTGCGCAGCGCCGTCGCGCGCGGGCGCATCCGCGAGATCAAGTTCGGCGCGGGCGTCCCCTGGGACGAGTTCGTCGTCGTCACCGCCAAAGACATTCCGGGCGAGAACGTCGTCGCGCTCATCACGCTCGATCAGCCGTACCTCGCCGCCGAGTTCGTCAACCACCCCGAAGAGCCGATCCTCTTGCTCGCGCACCCCGACAAGCACCTGTTGGAGAAAGCGCGCCGCGCCGTCACCGTCGAGATCGAGCCGCTCCCGCCCGTCTTCACGCTCGCCGAGTCGGACGCGAAGACGGAGATCATCTGGGGCGCGGACAACGTCTTCAAGTCGTACCTCGTGGACAAGGGCAACGTGGACGACGCGTGGCCGGAGGCCGATCTGATCGTCGAGGGCGAGTACGAGACGGGCGCGCAGGAACATCTCTACATCGAGCCGAACGGCGTCGTCGCCGTCGCCGACGCCGAGCAGGGCGTGACCGTCTGGGGTTCGATGCAGTGCCCGTACTACGTCCACAAGGCGCTCTTGAAACTCTTCGCGCTGCCGGAAGACAAGGTGCGCGTCGTGCAGACGGAGACGGGCGGCGGCTTCGGCGGCAAGGAAGAGTTCCCTTCGATGATCGCGGGGCACGCCGCGCTGCTCTCGTGGCGCGCGGGCGGGCGGCCCGTCAAGATCATCTACGACCGCGCCGAAGACATGGTGGCTTCGACCAAGCGCCACCCGTCGCGGACGCGGCACAAGACGGCGGTGACGAAGGACGGCCGGCTGCTCGGCATGGAGATAGACTTCGTGGTGGACGGCGGCGCGTACGCGACGCTCTCTTCGGTCGTGCTCTCGCGCGGCACGATCCACGCGGCGGGGCCGTACCACTGCCCGCACGTGCGCGTCCACGCGCGCGCCGTTGCGACCAACGCGCCGCCGCACGGTGCGTTCCGCGGCTTCGGCGCGCCGCAGTCCATCTTCGCGCTCGAACGACACTTGGACAAGGTGGCGACGGCCGTCGGCCTAAGCCCCGAAGAGTTTCGCCGCCGCAACTTCGTCCGCGAGGGCCAGACGCTCGCCACGGGGCAGGTCGTGCGCGAGCCGGTGGACATGGAGGGCTTGCTCGCGCGCGCCTTCGAGCTGACCGACTACCAGGCCAAGCGCGAGCGGTTCGCGCGCGAGAACGAGGGCGCGAGCGTGAAGCGCGGCATCGGCTTTGCCTCGTTCATGCACGGCGCGGGCTTCACCGGGTCGGGCGAGGTCTACCTGCAATCGGTCGTCGGCGTGGAGGCGACCGCCGAGGGCGTGGTGCGCGTGCTCGCCGCCTCGACCGAGATCGGGCAGGGCACGAACACCATCTTCGCGCAGTTGGCCGCCGAAGCGTTGGGCCTCGACTACGAGCTGATCGAAGTCTTGCAGCCCGACACCGGCCACGTGCCCAACAGCGGCCCCACGGTCGCGTCGCGCACCACGATGATCGTCGGCAAGCTGGTCGAATCGGCCGCCGCCGGTCTCAGGCAGACGTTGCAGAACGCGGGGCTGCTCGGCGCGACCTACACGACCGAGGAGTGGCGCGCGGCGTGCCGCGCGCACTGCGAGCGTTACGGCGCGCTCAAGTCGTTCAGCCAGTACCAGCCGCCGCCGGGCATACACTGGGACGAGGGCAAGTACCAGGGCGACGCCTACGGCACTTACGCTTGGGCGGTCTACGTCGCGGAGGTCGCGGTGGACACTGTGACCTACGAGGCGCGCGTCGAAGACTTCGTGGCCTTGCAAGAGGTCGGCAAGGTTGTTCATCCAGTCCTCGCGGCGGGGCAGATCGAGGGGGGCGTGGCGCAGGCCATCGGCTGGACGCTCTACGAGAACGTCGTCTGGCAACAGGGGCGTATGCTCAACGCCCAGATGACCAACTACATCATCCCCACGGCCGCCGACATCCCGCCGATCCGCGTCTACTTCGAGGAGCAGCCCTACCCTTACGGCCCGCGCGGCGCGAAGGGCATCGGCGAGCTGCCGATGGACGGCGGCGCGCCCGCCATCCTCAACGCCATCGAGCACGCCACCGGCGTCTCGTTCACACACGTCCCGCTGATGCCCGAAGCGTTGATGAAAGGATTGCTCGAAGACGCATGAGCGACGAGACGGCGGCCACGGCCGAGATCACTTGTACGGTCAACGGCGTGCGCCGCACGCTCAGCGCGCACCCGCTCGCGCGGCTGCTCGACGTGCTGCGCGAGCAGTTGAGCCTGACCGGCACGAAGGAGGGCTGCGGCGAGGGCGAGTGCGGCGCGTGCTCCGTCCTCGTTGACGGCGCGCTCGTCAACAGTTGTCTCATCCCCGTCCTGCAAGTCGCGGGCACGAAGATCGAGACCGTCGAAGGGTTAGCGTCCGACGCGCAACTCCACGCCGTCCAGCAGGCGTTCATCGAGGCGGGCGGCGCGCAGTGCGGCATCTGCACGCCGGGCATGATCATGGCCGCCGTCCAACTGCTCACCGAGAAGCCGCAGCCGACCGACGCCGACATACGCAACGGCTTGGCCGGCAACCTCTGCCGCTGCACCGGCTACATGAAAATCTTCGACGCGGTCGTGCGCGCCTGCCAGCGCGCCGGGGAGCCGACTTGAGATCGTACCTGCCCGACTACAACTTGCGCGCGCCGCGCGACCTGGCGGCGACGCTCGACGTGTTGACGCAAGAGCCGGGCGTGTGGCGACCGTTCGCGGGCGGGACGGACTTGATGGTGCTCCTCGATGCAGGGCTGTTGGCGCACAGAAATTTTTTGAGCATCTGGCATCTGCCGGAGTTGAAAGGCGTCGAGGTCACGGACACGCACGTCACGCTCGGCGCGCTCGTGACCTACACGGACGTGCAGCGGCACGAGACGTTGGCGCGCGAGTTCCCGCTGCTCGCTGCCGCCGCACGCGAGACGGGCGGCATCGCCATCCAGAGCCGCGGCACGCTCGGCGGCAACGTCGCCAACGCCTCGCCCGCCGCCGACACGCCGCCCGCCTTGCTCGTCTACGACGCAGAGCTTGAGTTGGTCTCGCAGGGCGGCGCGCGCTGGCTTGCGTACCAAGACTTCCACACCGGCTACCGCCAGACCGTCATGCGCGCCGACGAACTGCTCGCGCGCATACGCCTGCCGCGCACGACGGCCGGCTGGCAGACCTACTACCGCAAGGTCGGCACGCGCAAGGCGCAGGCCATCTCGAAGGTCTGCTTCGCCGCGGGCGCGCGCGTGGACGCGGGACGCATCGGCGACGTGCGCCTCGCCGTCGGCAGCGTCGCGCCCACGGTCGTCCGCTGCGCGCGGACGGAAGACTTGCTGCGCGGGCACGAGTTGGACGGAGAACTGATCGCGGCGGCGCGCGCGAGCCTCGCGCAAGAGATTGCGCCGATTGACGACATGCGCTCGACGGCCGACTACCGCCAGCGCGTCGCCACGAACCTGCTCGCGGATTTCTTAGGCCAACTGACCTGATGACGACCACAGCCGATTTCGTCATCCGCGCGCGGCGCGTGGTGATGCCCGCGGGCGTCGCCCCGGCGGCGGTGCAGGTGCGCGGCGGGCGCATCGGCGCGGTCGGAGAGTTTGCGGACGTGCCGGCCGGTTCCGAGTTGATCGAAGTGGACGACGAGGCGTTGCTGCTGCCGGGT
This sequence comes from Pyrinomonadaceae bacterium, assembly GCA_036389395.1. Classification (GTDB taxonomy): domain Bacteria; phylum Acidobacteriota; class Blastocatellia; order Pyrinomonadales; family Pyrinomonadaceae; genus QHXQ01. The sequence continues at coordinate 32,996 of DASVPY010000010.1, read as the reverse complement.
CTCGTGGACACGCACGTCCACATCAACGAGCCGGGGCGCACCGAGTGGGAGGGCTTCGCGTCGGCGACGCGCGCGGCGGCAGCGGGCGGCGTGACGACGCTCGTCGAGATGCCGCTCAACAGCGTGCCCGCGACCACGACGCGCGCCGCGCTCGCCGCCAAACTCGACGCGGCGCGCGGGCAGTTGCGCGTGGACGTGGCGTTCTGGGGCGGCGTCGTGCCGGGCAACGCCGCCGAGCTTGAAGGCCTGCGCGCTGACGGCGTGGTCGGCTTCAAGTGCTTCCTCGTGCCGTCGGGCGTGGACGAGTTCCCGCACGTCACCGAGGACGATCTGCGCGCGGTCATGCCGCTGCTCGCGCGCATGGACGTGCCGCTCATCGTCCACGCCGAAGCACCCGCGCCGATTGACGCGGCGGTCGAGACGGTGACGCGGGCGGACGCAGACCCGCGCCGCTACGCGACGTTCCTCGTGTCGCGGCCCGAGGCGGCGGAAGAGGAGGCGGTCGCGCTGATGATCCGCCTGTGCCGCGAGACGGGCGCGCGCGTCCACATCGTCCATCATTCGGCCGCGTCGGCGCTGCCGCTGCTCGCCGCGGCGAAGGCGGAAGGCTTGCCGTTCACCGCCGAGACGTGCCCGCACTACCTCGTCTTCGCGGCGGAGGACGTGCCCGACGGCGCGACCGAGTACAAGTGTTGCCCGCCGGTGCGCGGGCGCGCGAACCGCGAGGCGTTGTGGCGTGCGCTCGAAGACGGGACGCTCGATTTCGTCGTCTCAGATCACTCGCCGTGCCCGCCCGTAATGAAGCGGCGCGACGTGGGCGACTTCATGCAGGCGTGGGGCGGCATCTCGTCTTTGCAGTTGCGCCTCTCCGTCATGTGGACGCAGGCGCGCGCGCGCGGACATTCAATCGAGCAGTTGTGCGCGTGGCTCGCCGCCGCGCCCGCGCGGCTCGTCGGCCTCGAAGCGCGCAAGGGCGCGATCCGGCCGGGCTGCGACGCAGACCTCTGCGTCTTTCATCCCGAAGCCGTGACGCGCGTCGCGCCCGACGTGCTGCAACACCGGCACAAGCTGACGCCTTACGCGGGGCACGTGCTGCGCGGCGCGGTCGCGGCGACGTACCTGCGCGGCGTGAAAATCTACGAGCGCGGCGCGTTCCTGCACGAAGCGGCGGGCGCGCCGCTGCTCGCGGGAGGGGCAGCCTGATGGACTTCACCGAACTGGCAGACCTGGCGGCGGCGCGCGTCGGCGGCGCGGTCTTGTACGCGAACGACGAGTTCTTCGCGCCGAAGGAGAATCTGTTGAAAGCGTCCGCGCCCGTCTTCCTCGAAGGCGAGTACACGGAGCGCGGCAAGTGGATGGACGGCTGGGAGTCGCGGCGTCGGCGCACGCCCGGCTACGACTGGTGTCTGATCCGTTTGGGGCTGCCCGGCGTCGTCCGCGGCGTCGTCGTGGACACGAGCTTCTTCCGCGGGAACTACCCGGAGCAATGCTCCCTTGAAGGCTGCGCGGTGGACGGCCAGCCCGACGCGGAGCAACTGCTGAGCGCGGGCATCGAGTGGTTCGAGCTGTTGCCGCAGGTGCAACTGAAGGGCGACTCACAAAACCCGTTCACGGTCGAGACGGAGCGGCGTGTGACGCACCTGCGTTTCAAGATTTACCCGGACGGCGGCGTCGCGCGCCTGCGCGTCTACGGCGAGGTCGCCCCGGACTGGACGCGCCTCGCGCGCTTCGGGCTGGTTGACCTTGCGGCGGTCGAGCACGGCGGCCTGGTCGTCGCGTGCAGCGATATGTTCTTCGGTCATCGGCACAACCTGATCATGCCGGGGCGCGGCGTGAACATGGGCGACGGCTGGGAGACGAAGCGGCGGCGCGGGCCCGGCCACGACTGGGTCATCGTACGCCTCGGCCGCCGCGGTCGCGTCCGCCAGGTCGAGGTGGACACCGCGCACTTCAAAGGCAACTACCCCGACAGTTGCTCGCTCGAAGGCTGCGACGCCGGTGAGTTGATTGACGCGGGCGCGCTCGCCGCCTGCGACTGGCGTGAGTTGTTGCCGCGCACGAAGCTGCAAGCTGACACGCGCCACTTCTACGCCGACGAGCTGGCGCAGACGGGCGCGCTCACGCACGCCCGCTTCAACATCTACCCCGACGGCGGCGTCAGCCGCCTGCGCCTCTACGGCGAGATCGCCGACAAGGACGGGTGACCGATGAGTGACGGTCTCGAACGACTGAACGCGCTCGACGGCGGCGACGCTGAGGCCGAGTTGCTCAAGTGCTGCGGCTCGACGGCGTGGGCCGGCGCGATGGTCGCACGGCGGCCGTTCGCGGACTTGGCCGAGTTGCTGTCGGCGGCCGACGAGGTGTGGTGGGGTCTCGGCGCGGCCGACTGGGCCGAGGCGTTCGCCAGCCACCCGAAGATCGGCGAGCGCAAGGCGGCGCGCGCGCAGGCCGCGCAGGCCGCCGCCTGGTCGGCGCAGGAGCAGGCCGGCACGCGCGCCGCCGAACAGGCGACGCTCGACGCACTCGCCGAAGCCAACCGCGCCTACGAAGAGAAGTTCGGCCGCATCTTCATCGTCTGCGCCACGGGGCTGACGGCCGCGCAGGTGCTCGCCGCCCTGCGCGCGCGCCTGCCCAACGACCCCGGCACCGAGCTGCGCAACGCCGCCGACGAGCAGCGCAAGATCACGCGGCTGCGACTGGAGAAGCTGTTAACTCAGGAGTCAGGAGTCAGGAGTCAGAAGCCGGAATGAAAGGCCGGCGCTGCTCCATCCTGCCTCCTGCATTCGGCTACTATCTTCTGACTTCTGGCTTCTGACTCCTGACTCCTGGCTTCTAACTTATGTCCTCGATCACGACCCACATACTGGACACGGCGGCGGGGCGACCGGCGGCGGGCGTCGGCGTGACGCTTGAGTTGCAGGCTGATCATGGCTGGCGGGAGGTGGGGCGCGGTGTGACGGATGAGGACGGGCGTCTGCGGAGTCTCTTGCCGGGTGACTTCGCGTTCGCGCCGGGCGTGTACCGCCTGACGTTCGACGTGGGCGCGTACTTCGCGGGGCAGGCGCGCGCGAGCTTCTACCCGTCGGTCTCGATCAGTTTCGTCGTCCGGGACGCGGCCGAGCACTACCACGTGCCGCTGCTGCTCAGCCCTTACGGCTACTCCACCTATCGCGGGAGCTAACTTCTGATGCGCATACCGCCCGACGTGAGCGAGTGGGTGAACCTCGCCGCGCGCTGGTTCCACGTCTTCGCCGGCATCATGTGGATCGGCACGACCTACTATTTTACGTGGCTCGACGCGCGCCTCGGCGAAGAGGAGCGCGCCGCCGCGCAGGCGGGCGAGCGGGCGCAGGTCTGGATGGTGCACAGCGGCGGCTTCTACGTGGTCGAGAAGCGCAAGGAGCCGTCCACGCGCGAGCTGCACTGGTTCCGCTGGGAGGCGGGGCTGACGTGGCTGAGCGGCGCGGCGCTGCTCGTCTGGGTCTACTACCTCGGCGGCGCGCTCGTTGACCCGGACGTGGGCGACGACTTCGTGCGCGCCATCGGCCGGCTGCCGGGCGGGCGCGCGCGCGCGCCGTTTTTGACCGAGCACTACCTGGGCTTCGCCGTCGTCTTCTGCGTGGCGCTGCTGGTCGTCGGCTGGCTCGTCTACGATCTGCTGGTGCGTTCGCCGCTCGGCAAGAACGAGTGGGCGTTCGCGGCGGTCGGCTACCTGCTGCTGGTCGCCGTCTCGTACCTGCTGGCGCGCGTGCTGAGCGGGCGCGCGGCCTACATACACGTGGGCGCGCTGATGGGCACGATCATGGCGGCGAACGTGTGGCTGCGGATTCTGCCGGCGCAGAGCAAGATGATCGCGGCGACGAAGGCGGGGCGCGCGCCGGACTACAAGCTGGCCGCGAGCGCCAAGCTGCGCTCGAAGCAGAACACCTTCATGGTCGTGCCGGTCGTCTTCACCATGATCAGCAACCACTTCGCGGGCACTTACGGCAGCCGCTATAACTGGCTCATCCTGTCCGCCCTGATCCTCGTCGGCTGGCTCGCCGCGAAGTTCATCCGCCGGGCTTGAAGACCGTAGAACAGACAACCACGAAGACACGAAGACACGAAGACGACAGTCCATGTCTTCCTCGTGTCTTCGTGTCTTCGTGGTTCAAACGTCCGCTCGCCGCACTCAACTGTTAGAAGTCGAGCGTGTCGATCAACTGGATGGCCTCGTTGAACTCTTTGGGATCGTAGTCGCCCTCGTAGATGACGAGCGTGAGCTTGCGCGTGACGATGCGCTCGCGGGTGGCGATGACGAAGAAGAGCAGCAGCAGTTGGATGAGCGAGATGCGCGAGGCGTGGAAGCCGGCGAGACCCGACCCCCAGACCGGCAGCGCCAGCGGCTCGTCGTTCTTCCCGTGCTGGCGGACGGCGGCCCACAGGTTCGACAGGCTCGCCAGCAAGTCCTCCTTCGTGATCGTCGAGGTGCGGTCGGGCTGGAGCCGTGAGAACGCGCTCAGGAACAGCTTGCGCCCGCCCTGCTCGACGACGGCCACCGTGCCCGTCTGGTAGCGGCGGTTCTTGCCGAACAGCTTGGCCTCGTCCGGCGCGCCCTGCCCGGCGAGGGCCTGCTCGATGCGCTCGTCCAACTCCGCCCGCCGCCCCGTGAACAGCCGCTCGCTCAGTTGCGCGATCAGGCTGTTGCGCCCGATGACCTGCGGGTAGTCTGTGTCGAAGCAGTCGTTGCAGCCGACGGCGATGTTGCCCGGCTCGGCGAACAGGTCGCCGACCTTGATCTCGATCTCGACGGGCGCGCGCGACCGCTTGCTGTAGTGCAGCGGCGGGAAGGCCTGCCGCAAGGCCCAGGCGAGCGAGCCGAGGATGAAGAAGACGAACAGCACCTTCCGGCTGTTGCCCTGCACGTCGCCCCAGAAGAGCCTGTAGAGTTCAAACAGGAGCCAGAGCGCACCGAGCGCGGCGAAAAAATGGCTGGCCAGGCTCTTAAGCGACTCTCGCGCCAGGAGGAACTTGATGCGCCGTTTCCACATCTGCTGCTTGCCCCGCCGTCGCGCGCGGGCCGCGTGTGCTACTCGACTTAGACCGCAAGAACGCCGAACCTGTTATTAGCGCGCGGTCGGGTCAGCTAAGTCGTTAGCCAGCGCCGCCGCGAAGAAACGCTCCTTAACGTTATGACTTTTCGCGCGCGGCCGTTTCCTTCCGACTCTCCATGTAACGGCGCATGGCCGCCACCCGCTCCCCCGCGTCGGGTATGCGCAGCACCACGGGTTCGAGGTGCTTGAAGTACAGATACGGCGGCACGCCCGGCAGCTCGCGCAGCTCCGTCAGAAACGGCTGAAGCTTGGCGTACACGGCCACGTGCTCCGTGTTGATGGCATTGAACATCTCGCCGTCAATCGCCCCGAAGACGACGAACGCCGCCGCCATGTCCCAGTACGACGCCACCATGCGGAAGTCCGCGCTGTGCTCGCCCACGAGCACGCTCAGAACGTCTTTCGTGCTCTCGGGGTAAAAGCGCGTCGCAAACCAATCGCGCGCCCGCCGCATGGCCGGCTCAGAGCGCAACTCATACAACCTCAGAATGCCCATCATGCTCTCGTGCTGTGTACTCATATGACGCCTCTACTAGTTTAAGGAACAGGCACGGCAGACCGCGCTCGCGCTTGTACGCCGCAAGTAACCTGCTCAAAGGCCGAGGAAGTAAACCGGCGCGAGCGCCGCGAGCGCGGCCCCGACTTGCAGCGCCAGCACCGGCAGGGCCTGTCGCGGCGTCCGCGGCAGCCACTTGATTGCGAAGAAGGCCACGCACGGCACTTGCGCGGCCATGAGTAGCTGCCAGACGTGGGCCGCCGTCCCTTCATCGGCCTCACGGGCCGCGCCAAACATGGCGACGTGCGCCGCCACCACGCCGAGGGCGGCGAGCGCCATGACCACCGGGACGAAGGCGCTCGGCTGCTTCAGCATCGTTAAGAAATTCATCCCTGTCGCCTCCGAATGGTTCCCAGTCAGCCCGTGAAAAGGCGGTCTAACGCCCGCCAGCCGCCGCCGCGTATTCAACGCCGAATCCACGCGAGTTCTCGATGCGAGGCACGCTAATGCGCGGTCGGCCGCACGGCGTTGTTTGACGGCGGCCCGGCGCTCTGCGGCCGACCCTGCACGCAACGGCGCTCACGCGAGCAGCGCCTCGACTTCCGGCGTCAGCACGAACTCGCCCCAAGCCGCCTTGAACAGCCGGTTCAACGCAGCACCGTATATGTCGGGGCGCTCGTCGCCCGGCGGCCCGAGCAGCCCGCACACGACCTCGCCGGCCCCCACCTTCACCTCGACGCGGCAGCGCTCGTCGAACCCGCGCCAGAGGCGCGTGCCCCGAGCTTGCAGCGCCCGCAGCGCCCCGACCGTTTCGCGCACGCGACCGGCGGGGAAGATGACGAGCGTGCCGTCGCCCATGACCTTGACGACGCGCCCGCCCGCCCCGGCCGCCGCCTCGGCGACCAACGCGTAGTAGGCCGCCAGCAGGGCGACGGTGCGTGCGTCACCGTGCGCGGCGCAGGCGGCCGTCGCGCCGGGGACGCGCGTCAACGCGAACACCAAATACTCCGCGCGCGCGCGCGGTGGCCGACCGCCGCGCGCCGTGTTCAGTCCTGCACGGTCTGTTCGCATGTGTACTTCCTCGAAGCCGTCTAACGCCGCGGATAAGCGGCGCGCACGAGCCTTTGATCATGAAAGACTTCGTGGTTGTGCGTCCGCTTCATCCGGTCGCTATGCGGCGTTACGGCCACTCTATCCCCCTCAGACTTTTTCTTTATCTGTGCCAGTGCTGCGCCAGGATTTGATAATCTCCCAGCGCTACTTTGCGCCCTACTATATAACGAGCGTGTATGTCGTTCGGCTGCGGCAGCAGTTTGACAGGAGGTGTCGGCTCACGCGCGTGCATGAGGAAAGTAAAAACTGCTGGCGCATTCGGTTGCCCGTGACAAGTCCCACAGCGCGTGCGTAGAGTCGCAAGAATCGGCAACGTCTCACCACGCTCATCTCGCTGCGGCGTCGCAAAGCCGTAGTCATTTCCCGCCGTCGGTAAGTACGTGGGCGCATCTTCACTCAATGAGATCAGTCCACCCGTGCGCTGCTCTTCTAGCAGTAGCTTGCGGCTAAGTTCGTACTGCCTCAAGACCGTCTTCATCAGCCGCCCCTCGGCCCCTCTTTCAAAAACGCGGGTCTGTATTTCACAAGTTATGCGGGTGGGGGTGATGCTACCCCCCGTATCAATGACCAGGTTCTGCGTCACCAAGGCCACGGCTTCCAGGTCGGCAGTGTTACCGTGATTGTGCGGCAGCCCGTCCAAAAAATCCTGCTTGTCGCGGAGCGGAACTCTCGGCTTGAGGAAGACACGCGCGACGCGGCGGTAACCTGTCGCGCGGTCGTGCAGGCGGTCAGGTAGCCATTGCACCTCCAGCCACCCACTCTCCGGCGAAAATAGGTCGGGTAAATCATGTGCTTTCGTTGCCAGGGCATAATTGTCCGGCAGGTTATTTATTTCCTCCGGGCTAAGGGCAAGTTTCTGCACCAACAGAGCCAGTAACGGCACTAACTGAGCTGCGCGCTCCTGTAACTCATTAGTTCTGCCCACGCCGTTCTGTTGGCTACCGGCCAGCAGCAGGTCGTGTGCGGCCCAAACATCAGCTTGCATCAGCGCACGATCAAGGGCGGGGCGCACTCTCTCCTCATTCAACGCGGCGATAAGAGATTGCCGCAACAGAGAAAACCGCGGCTCATTAAGAACTTCACGTAGCCCGGACGAGGAAAGAAAGGACGGGTAGAAAGGTTCAATCGCCCGGTCTCCGATTTCGACGCGCTCAAAGAGGCGAGTGCTGACCGGCAGACGTTGCGGGAAGCCTATTATTTGAACTTTAAGGAACGGGCCGCTCTCAGGAAATTCATCAGTAAGTCTGGCCCTTACTCTGCGGCTAAAGAGATGATGGAAGATGCTATTCCACGGGTCTTTCGGATCACGTGAGTAAATAGCTTGGGGCGAATCTGCGGGAGACGCCCGGACGTTAACGTCTCTTTCAAGGGTCGGCCCCGTGAGCAATATAGAAGCTGAAAAAGTAGCGACAACAACCATCGCAATAGCACGAAGTTGACTTGTCCTAATGGCTATCTCCCTCATCACTCCTCACCTTAGCCGCCTAACTACAATTAGGCGGAAAATCTTCCGCATAATACGCTGATTGTAGTGTTAGGCGGAAGCCCTTTCACCTACCGCCGCCCACCTATCCATAAAACAAAACGGGCGGAGAACAAGCTCCGCCCGTTCGCTTTGATGACAGTCTTTGCGGCGACCCCGGCGCGTCGTTGCGTTACTCTTCTTCTTCCGCCCTGATCCTTCCTTCGGCGCGGGCCTGTTCGACGATCTTTTGGGCGATCTGACCGGGCACGGGGTCGTAGTGGGAGAACTCCATGTGGTAGGAGCCGCGTGCGCCGGTGATCGAGTTGAGCTTGGACTGATAATCCAGCATCTCGGCCATGGGGACTTGGGCCTTGATGACCTGGTTCTTGCCGCGCATCTCCATGCCCTGGACGCGCCCGCGGCGCGAGTTCAAGTCGCCCATGATGTCGCCGCTGCACTCGACGGGCGCGACCACTTCGACGTGCATGATCGGTTCGAGAAGCGCCGGCTTGATCTTGTCCACGGCGTTGCGGAACGCCTTGCGCCCGGCGGCGCGGAAGCTGTGCTCGTCCGAGTCAACGGTGTGGTACGAGCCGTCCACGAGCGTGACCTTGAAGTCCACGAGCGGGTAGCCGGCAATCGCGCCGCCCGCGGCGGCCTCGATGATGCCTTTCTCGACCGCCGGGCGGAACTGCTGCGGGATCGAGCCGCCGAAAATCTTGTCCTCGAAGACGAAGCCCTCGCCGCGCGGCAGCGGCTCGAAGACGACCTTGCAGTCGCCGAACTGCCCGCGCCCGCCCGTCTGCTTCTTGTGCCGGCCCTGCACCTCCGCGCGCGCCGTGATCGTCTCCTTGTAAGGCACCTTCGGCGGGTGCAAAGCGACCTCGACGTGGAAGCGGTTGCGCAGTTTCTCGACCACCGTCTCGACGTGCAGTTGGCCCGAACCGGACAGGATGAACTCCTTGGTCTGCGCGTCGCGCGTGAAATGCAGAGACTGGTCTTCTTCCAGAATCTTGTGCAGCGCGACGCTGATCTTCTCCTCGTCCTGCCGCGACTTCGGCTCGATGGCGAAGGAGATGGCGGCTTCCGGGTAGACGACCGGATCGTAGAGGATCGGCGCGGCCTTGTCGGCCAGCGTGTCGCCCGTCTGCGTCTCTTTCAGCTTCACGCACGCGATGATGTCGCCCGCGTTCGCCTCGTCCACCTTGTCGAGCTGTTTGCCCTGCACGGAATGCAGCGCGCCGAGACGTTCCGCGACGCCGCGCGTGGTGTTCTGCACGGTCGCGTCGTGCTTGACGTGACCGCTGACGACCTTCATGACGGTGATGCGCCCGGCGAACGGGTCGGCGATGGTGCGGAAGACGTAAGCGGAGAACGGCTCGTCCGCGCTGTACTTGCGCGTGAGCGGTTGGCCGCCGTCGGCTTCGGGCGCGGTGCGGCCGTGCTCGGCCTCGTGCGTGTCGGGCGCGGGCGCGTAGTCGAGGATGCCGTCCAAAAGGTTCTGCAAGCCGACGAGCGTCGTGCTCGACACGGCGAAGACCGGGCACAGGCGGCTCGCGGCAATCGCCTTCGAGATGTTCGGCACGATGTCCTCTTCGGGCAGCGTGCCCAACTCGAAATACTTCTCCATCAGCGCGTCGTCCGACTCGGCGACGACTTCGATCAGGCGCGTCCGTTCCTGCTCCACCAAGTCGCGCCCGGCGTCGGGGATGTCAATCTCCTTCGCCTTGCCCTGCTCGTCGAACTCGTAGGCCTTCATGTGGACGATGTCCACGACGCCCTTGAAGTTGTGCTCCCGCCCGATGGGCAGGGTGAAGGGGACGATGGCGCGGCTGAAGGTGTGGCGGGCCGAGTCGAGCGCCGCGCCGAAGTCGGCGTGCTCCTTGTCCACCTGGTTGATGACCATCAGGCGCGGCAGGATGAACTCGTTGGCGTAGGCCCAGGTCTTCTCGGTCTGCACCTCGATGCCTTTGACAGCGTGGACGACAGCGACCGCGCAGTCGGCGACGCGCAGGGCGGGGCGCGCGTGCGCGACGAAGGCGGCGTAGCCGGGCGTGTCTATGAAGTTGATCTTGTGGTCGCGGTGTTCGAGGTGCGCGAGCGCGGTGTTCAAGGTGATCTTGCGGGCGATGGCGTCCTCTTCGTAGTCGGTGACGGTCGTGCCCTCGTCCACCTTGCCCCAGCGCGGCGTCGCGCCGGTCAGGTAGAGGAGCGAGCTGACGAGTTGCGTCTTGCCGGCGTCGCCGTGCCCGATGACTGCGAGATTACGAATCTGATTGGTCGGATAAACTTTCATGACGGCTGGATAAAGCATCCTTTCGCGGGTAAATTTGAGACGCAGAGCCGTGCGATCCGCGTGCTCTCTGTCGGGCACAAAATGTGTGCGGGATCGCGCGCTGGTAGTGGGAAGAATGTAGCCGAGCGCGGGCGCGTCTGGCAAGCGGCCGGGGCGGGCGGGCAAAAGGCGAAAGGCGAAGGGCGAAGGGCGAAAGTTTGGAGACAAAAAACGGGCGCGGAGCTGTGCGGCTCGCGCGCCCGTTTTTGTCCGGCCAACTGTGGCCTTGTGCGTGTCCGTCGGGCGGCGCTACTCGTCAACCGGCTCGGACGTGAGAGCGGGTTGGTTCTTGAGCGGGCCGACGCCCTGGCGGGTCGCCTTCTCCGGGATCGTGATCGTGATCTGCGAGACGTTGTTCTCGAAGTCGGATTCGGGCAGTTGGTGGCAGACGCCGCGGTGGAGCGGGTCGGCGTAGCGGCACGGCTCCTGCCCCTTCGGCACGAAGCCGGGGTTGACCGTCACGCGGATGATGTACTGACCGGGCGGCACGGGCGGCTGGCCGTCGCCGCCGTCGAGCACGAAATACTGCCCGCCGAGTTTCCAGACGTACACGTCCGACCAGCCTTTGCTTATGCCCTGGTTGCCGGGGATGCCGATGCCGCCGCAGCTCGCGAAGTGGCGCTGGTTGTCCCGCTCGCCCGTGTAGCCCTGATACTTCTCGATGTCGATCATGCAGAAGCCGCGCTTGGCCGCGCGCCAGACGTAGCCGGTGGCGGGGTCAACCAACTCGTAGGTCGCGTAGTGGCGGAAGTGGTAGTGGCCGTGGCAGGAGGCGAACTCGAAGAGGCCGTCGTCCACGTGCTGGTTCGGGTCGCCGACGACCAGATCGGCCGTGCCGATGTTGGGCGTGCCGACGGTGAAGCGCAGGAGCGTGTGCGTGCCCGGCGTGATGCCGCCCTCCTGCACGCTGCAAAAGTCGGCGGGCAGGTCTTCCACGCGCACGACCCAGTGTTGGCGCAGCGTGGCCTGATCGACGATCAGGTCGGGCAGGCCGGCGACCTGCGCGGCCGAGTGGGCGCGCAGGCGCGGCGCGGACAGCGCGCCCGCCAGGGCGAGGGCGAACACCATGAGAGACAGGACTAGTCGTTTGCTCAAGTTGATTTCTCCTTTAGGGGTTAGGGTGTCGGGTCACGGGCCTGCGACGCGGCCGGGCGGCGATAAGGTGTCGCCGGTCGCGCGCAAAGTAAAGTCGTCCGCTGCGGAAGTCTGAACCGTGCAATCCGAGTGCGCCGGGGCAAGGCGGCAGGAAACTAGCGCGGGCACATTATGCCTCTTGTCAGGCGATGTCAAGTCGAGCGGGCGCGCGACAAAAATAGCCCCGGAGGCGGCGGGGCCGCCTCCGGGGCTGTAGCGCGTCAGCCGATGCGAAGTGCGCGCTCAGACGAGCGCGAGCAGCGTGCCGGCCGTCTGCGCGAGGCTGTAGAGCAGCGCGCTTAGGCGCGACGGCTGCGCGGGCGTTTGGGCCGCGGGCGCGGGCGCGTTGGTGTCGGCACGGCCGATCTTGATGAAGCCCTGCGACGTGTTCGTGCTGGTCTTGCGCGAGCCGCTGGTGCTCGTCGTGCTGCCGCTGTTGCTGCTGCCGTCCGCCTTGATCTTGGACGAGAGCGAGCGCATGTAGGCTTCGAGCGCGTCGAAGTCCGCGGCCGAGAGGTGCGAGGTCTGCCCGTGCGTGTCCTTGATGACGCGGACGTTGTTGGCCGCGAGCGCCGGGTTGATCTCGCCGTTGACGACGAGGGGCGCGACGTTCGACGTGCCGAGCCGATCAATCTGCGGCTTGTTGTTCTCGATGACGAACGGGCTGTCGAGGCTCACGTAGATCGGCCCCATGCCGTCGCCCGCCAGCCCGCCGCGCGAGTCGCCCACGGTGATGGGCACTTCGGTCGGCAGGTTGTTGGCCCCGCGCGTCTGATCCGTGCGGACGGTGCGGAAGTTGAACCCGCGCTCGCCCGGACGGAGCAAGGGCGAATCGGGCGCGAGCATGATCTCGCGGAAGGAGTGGGCGAAGCCGTGGTGCAGCCACTTCGGCACGCCGTCCCACCAGGCGCGCAGGTGCTTGGTGTTGCGGCTTGAGAAGTTCTGCGGCGTGCCCACGTCCTGCGGCGGCGCGAAGCGGACGAAGAAATAATCGTTAGTCGGCCGGAAGAACGGCCCGTCGCCGTCCACGGTCGTCTCCGCGATCACGCCCGGCTCATGGATGTTGAAGTCCTGGAACGTGTCGTCGAGCACGCCGTTCGTGAACTTGTTGCCGTTGTGGTGGCACTCGGCGCAGCCCGCGCCCCCTTGCGTGAACGAGGTCGAGAAGACTTCGCGCCCGCGCGCGATCTTGGCCGTCTCGTCGGCGTCGCCGAACTGGTTGAGCGGGTTCGGCAACTGGCGCGTCTCGTTCTGCGACCAGAGGATTTGCAAGTAGGCCATGTCGTAGTAGCCGACTTTGAACGCCTTGCCCTTCAGGTCGTTGCGCCCGATGGCGCGCGAGTCCTCTTCCGTCTTGCGCAGCACGTAGTCCTCGCGCGCGTGGAAGCGGTCAACCGCGTCGGGCTGCGGGAAGAGCGGCGTCGGCGTGCGCTCGCCGAGGAGCACCTCGCCGTTGCAGGCCGAGGCGTAGGCCATGAAGTCGTTGTTCAGGCCCTCGTACCACTCGGGCCAGTTGTCGGAGATGTCCTTGTTCTGCGGGCAGACCTTGACGCCGCCGACGGCGTTCGCCGCGACGTTCCACTGGCAGCCGTCGTGCTGCCCCTGCCAGTGGCAGAAGCCGCACGACTTCTGCCCGTCGTCCGAGTAGGCGGACGAGAAGAACCAGCGCAAGCCCGCCTCTTCGTCGGTGGCGAAAAGGTTCTGACCGTGGCCGCCCGTGGTCGGGTCGGGCGTGTTCGGCGTGACGCCGACGGCGAGGAAGCCCTGGCGCATCAAGCGCCCGTTGCCGTCCACGCTCAGGAACGACACGTCCTCGGTTTGCAGGTTGGCGACGTAGACGCGCGTGCCGTCGGGCGAGACTTCAATGCCCTGCGGCGTGATGCCGCCCGTGTACTCTATGCCCGTCTCGGACAGCAGTTGCGACGGATCGCTTGCGTTCGGGTTGATGCGGAACGCTTCGACCTTCTCGTTGTGCGCGTGCGTGACGAAGAGCATGTTGCCGCGGATGACCATCTGCTCCGGCCCGCTGCCCTTGATGATCTTCTGCGCGCTGGTGTGGTCGCGCAGATCGACGTACTGACCGGGCGTGACGAGTTGCGACTGGTCGCGCCCAACGTCCACGTAGCGGAAGACGAAGCGGTTCGTCGTCGTGTCGAAGACGTTCAGCTCCGAGCCGATGTCGTCGAAGGTCGTGGCCTTGGTCGCGTCGGTCATGACGGGCGTGTAGCCGAGCGGCTGGCCGTTGTTGCGTATGACGACGCCCTGCGCGTTCCGCGTCGGCAGCCCGTGCCCGCTCTCGCGCTCGTTCAGGCGCGTGTTCGTCTCCTGACCCGACACGATGCCCCAGCGGCCGACGACTTTAATGTCCGTGGCGAGACCGCCGACGGGCAGGTTAGTCGTGAGCGCGTTGGCGTCGCCGTCCACGTTGATGGCGGCGATGGTGTGGCCGAGCGTGTTGGCGACGTACAAGGTCTTCCCGTCGGCGCTCAGTTCGAGGTCGCGCGGGTTGGCGCGCTCAAGCTCGGTCGCGCCCGTGGGCACTTCGGCGATCTGCGTGAAGAAGGGGCCGGGATCGACGCGGAAGACGCGCACCTCGTCCTTGAAGCGGTCGGTCACGTAGAGGCGCGTGCCCGTGCGGTTGAAGATCAGCTTCTCGCCGTAGAAGCCGGTCTCGAACTCGCCGATGACGGCGTCCGTCGCCGTATCAATGACGCTGGCGAAGTTGCCGTACTGGTTGAGCACGACGAGAAACTGGTTCGGGTAGATCGAGGTGTTGCGCGGCGCGGCCTTGACGCCGACGGGGTGCAGGCCGCGCGTGACGCCGGGCGGGCGCAGGTCAACCCAGCGCATGACGGCCTGCGTGGTCGTGTCCACGACGGCGACGCGCCAGTCGGGGTAGCCTTCGCGGCCGGGCAGCGTGACGTAGAGCTTGCGCCCGTCGGCATTCAAGGCGAGGGCGCGCGGCTGGCTGCGGAACGGCTGCGGGCGGAAGGGCCACTTCTGGTTGCCGCTCTTGACCACGGGGTTGTTCGGGTCAATGCGCGTGCCGGGGTCGGGCCGCCCGTCTATGTAGCCCGCGCCGTACATGACCTTGGTGTAGCGTTCGTGCCCGGCGCGGACGCCGGCCAACTCCGCGCCGACGATGTTCTTGACTGGATCGTCGGTCGGGCCGGTGATGATGCGCCCCTGCGAGTCGGTCTTGACGGCGGTCAGGAAGATGCGCAGGTCGAGCGGCGCTTCTTCGGTCGGCGCGAGCACCTTGCGCTCGAACGGGGCGGAGAGCGTGGGGCGCGCCTGCATGGCGCGCACCTGCGGCCCCGACTTGAAGAAATACCACCCCAGCCCGCCGGCCAGCGCCGCCGCGAGGACGAGATACTTGATCCTGAACTGCATAAGAGAAGCTCACTCCCTACTTGATGTCTTGTGTGTCGCGTGTCGGGCGGGCAGCGCGGTCGGGGGGCGGCACTGTCAGCCGGAAGCAGCGAAAGCCTCGGAAGCCCGGCCTTCTTAGGGCAACGGCCGTGCCGGGGCATTAAGGGGCGGGGCAGGCGCTTTACGCGAGTTTTCCTGCGATTTAAGCGCAGGCGACAGGATCGGCCGGCGCGAAACACTTTCGCACTATGCGCGCCGATCAGACTTAAGTACAAAAATATTGAGGGTTAGCCGCCCGTGCGAATATAATTCGCGGCGCGAAGCAGGTAGACAGTCTAAAGGCTTTGCCTAACGGAACGGTTTTGCCCAACGATTCTTTAGCCTGCCCAACGATCAGGTGGTAAAATATCCGCCCGCACTAGCGGGGCTAATTTGATGTTTCTCAACAGAAGGAGATACTTAAAATGACCTTATCGAAGTTTATTAGGGCCAATACCGATTGGCCGCTTGTTAATGAATCAGAGATTAAACAGGCTGCAATAACCGTAGCGCAACGGTTGGGGCCTAATCTTCAAGTCGAAGGGGTAGAGCTAGGGTACGATGATAGATGGTACGTCAGTATCTATGATGCTGGCACAAAACGTCCGCTTGCTGTCTCTTTTGTGCGGCCGGTAAATGCTGGTCAAGAGTGGTACGCGAATGAGATCGAACGTCAACTTCGACAGCAGTTAAAGTAACTGTTTGTTTCAACCCAGCACTTAAGAAAGAACGCCCCGCTTGTTATAAGCGGGGCGTTCTTTTTCCATACTTTCAAGCTTACGCCACTTGCGCCCAAAACTTAGGCTTTAACTCTAACTCAAACATAGACTGAATCAGACAGCAGATGTTGTGACAAAGCACCTTGCACAACGCCTCGTTGATCTGCGCCCGCTCGGTCTTACGCCGTAAGCTATCTCCGAACTTGGGCGTGCTGTGGTTTAGCGGGCAGTTTGGCGGGTAGGTCTAACTCATCATCTACGAGCACGTCTAAACAGATTCCGGCAAGGCGCGCGTAGCGTAGCAGCACGGGCAAAGGCGGTTCACCTTTGCCGGTTTCGTATTCTGAGATGCGATTTTGCGTGAGGTCTAGATCGAGGGCCTTGATTAACTCATTTTGCGACAGGCCGAGTATGGCCCGAATCTGGACGAGTTTTTCAGTCAGACGTTGCGGCTTGAGACGCGGCCCCCTCGCCATCAGAAGTTCCCCCCTGACAGACACAGGTTGCTTCTAACCGAAGATTCGGTTAGAAGGCCGCCGCGTAATTCTGCCGCCGTGAGTATGAACCTCTCATCTCGAACGGCGGCGCTCATCACTCCCTTGAGGTTGAGGCCGAGCTACGCATCCGACCGTTGCCGATTTTCAAAGACGAGACCGCGCGCAGGATACCACAGATGAACCTCACGATCCTTTACGTGGAAGATCACAAGGTCGTGGCCGATGCCGTCCGCGACGCGCTAGAGGCGGAAGGCTGGTGCGTCGTGGCGTGTGTGGACGGGGCCGCGGCCTTAACGCGTATCGCCAGCGGGGCGCATTATGACCTGTTGATTACTGACAACCACTTGCCGCACGTCAACGGGTTGGAGTTAGTCCGCTACGTGCGCGCCCTCAGACCGAGGGCCGAGCTACCCGTGATCATGTTCTCGGCGACGGAGTGCGCGGCCGAGGCGCATCTCGCCGGGGTTGACGTGTTCTTGCGGAAACCGGACGACGTGCCGCGGCTCATTCCGGTTATCAATCGGCTTTTCGCTGGCACGTCTTAAAGGGCGGGAGACTGTGCCGCGTAGGCCGTCATGCTAGCCCCGGCATGACGGCCATTTTCCTGTTCAGGGCTTGCGGATTAATAGCAAACAGACTTTTTAGGCTGTAAAAGTGGCTTTGCAGGTGCGCAAAATGGCTTTGCGGGTGTGACAGATGGGTTTGCGAGTGTGAAAATCGGTCTTGCGGGTGTGAAAAGTCTCTTTGCAGGCGTGAAAAATGCCTTTGCAGGTGTGAAAATCGGGATTGCAGGTGTGAAAAGTGTCTTTACGAGTGTGAAAAGTGGCTTTGCGAGTGTGAAAGGTGGCATTGCAGGCTGCGCAGATGGCATTGTAGGTGTGAAAGATGACGTTGCAGCGTGCAAGATCGGCTTTGCAGGCGTGAAGATCGGCTTTGCGGGTGTGAAGATCGCTTTTACAGGCGCGCAGATCGGTTTTACGGGTGTTCGGGGCGGGATTACGGTGAAGTAGTTTACAGTTAGCGGTTTGCAGGGACGCCTGCGCTCCCGGTTTCGAGTTCAGGGTTAACGCGCGGTTAACAACCTTCGGGCGCGCGCGTTCGTATAAGGGTGCGATGAAGAAAGTTAACTGGCCCGAGATCGTCAAGACCAACGAAGGAGCCTTTATGACGAGCGGTAAGCTGCTGGTCGCGGGCGTCGTGCTGCTGATCGTGCTGGTGCTCGTCGGCGCGGGCGCGTCGTTCGCCAACATAGACTACGCGCAGGAGGGCACGGTCAAGGTCGTCACCTACTTCGGCCGCATCGAGCGCGTCTACACGCCCGCCGACGGCTGGTTCACCACGCTCGCGCCGGGGCGCGAGAGTTACGAGGTCAACCTCAAGTCGTTCACCGAGAGCGCGCCCGTGCGCGTCACCAGCAAGGACAACGCGGCGCTCAACGTCAACATAGACGTGACCGCCTACACCGACCCGGCGAAGATCACCGAGTACGTCCGCAAGTACGGCTTCAGCGAGGAGGAGCGGCACAAGCGGCGCAACGAGATTCTCAAGGGCTTGTTGCAGACCGAGGCGCGCAACGCGTTCGCCGAGTACAACGCCTACGAGATTTACGCCAGCCAGGAGCAGATTCAGAAGCGCATCGTCGAGACGCTGCGGCCGCAGCTCGCCAACCAGTTGCAACTCGTGATGGAGAGCGTCCAGATCGGCAACCCGGATTTCTTAGACGACCGCATCGAGGCGGCCGCCTCCGAGGTGGTCGCCAACGAGAAGCAGAAGCAGGCCGAAGCCGCCAAGCTCGAAGCCGCCAAGATCGCCGCGCAGACCAAGCAGATCGAGGCGCTGACCTACGCCAACCCCGCGCTGCTCGACATCAAGAAGCTGGAACTGCAACTGGAGATCGAGCGCGCCCGCGCCGAAGGGATCAAGAACCACCAGGGCGCGCTGACGATCATGTACGGCGGCGGGCAGGGCGTGCAACTGCAACTGCCGGCGGGGAGGTGAGGGCGCGATGATAAAGCTGTTCGTGCTGCTCTGGGCGGCGGTCGAGTTGTTGCAGATCGGCGTCATCGCCATGCTCGTCGTCGGCTACCGCAGACTCCAACGCCGGCTCGACCAGGAGCAACGCTTCGCCCGCCAGCCGCCGCCGTCGATCACGGACGAGGGGCGTTGAAGCTTCTTCAGTCTGAAGTTGAATGCTATGGAAGGGCCGTTCACCACAGAGGCACGGAGGGCACGGAGGTAGCACGGAGGACTGAATGCCGCTCAAGCCTCCGTGCATCCTCTGTGCCCTCCGTGCCTCTGTGGTGAACGCCTTCCGCGCTGCCACTCAAGCCTAAACTCAACCAGTAACCCTCTCCTGTCGTACAATCACACCGACGACGATGGCCGAGCCGACGACACGCTTGGAGGTTTTCACGGACGGGCAGTGCCCTTTGTGTCGCTGGATGCGCGCGCGCGTCGAGCCGCTCGACACGGAGCACCGCCTTGAGTGGTTCGACTACCACGACCCCGCGGCCCTAGCCCGCGCCGCGCCCCACACGCCCAAAGAACTCGCCGCCGAGATGTACGTCCGGCGCAAGGCGGACGGCGTCTGGCGCAAAGGCTTCGACGCCTGGGTCGAAGTCCTCGCCGTGCTCCCGCGCTGGCGCTTCCTCGCGCCCCTGCTCGCGCGCTGGCCCTTCACCGCGCTGGGGCCGCCCCTCTACGCCTTCGTCGCCAACCGCCGCTACACCCTCTTTGGCATCCCCCCGCCCTGCGACGAATCCGGGGTCTGCCAGTTGCATCAGAAGTAAAACAGGAGCCAGGAGCCAGGAGCCAGAAGCCAGAATGAGAATGCTGGCCGGGACGAGGAAAGCAGCAGGCATTCGGCGGCCGGTTGCTTTTTGCCTTCCGGCTTCCGGGTCCTGACTTTTCATTCTGGCTTCTGGCTTCTGGCTTCTACCCTCTTCAGCCATCTTTCGCGCCCCGTCGCGCATCTCAGAGACGGCAAAAAGTTCGGCGGCGGGGGCGCGCGGGCGGCAGTCGGCCTGGCGCGCTTTTGTCCGCCAGAGGAAGAGAAGAGGGCATTATGAGGAAAGTATTTTTACTGTTCGCGGCGGTCGCACTGGCGCTGGCGGCGACGCTGCCGACCCAGGCCGCGGCCAAGGGCGCGGGCGGCGCGGCGCGCGTCAACGAGCCGCTGAACCTGGCCGTGCTCGTGCAGGACGATCTGGTCGCGCGCGTCGGCAGCGAGTTGAAGATCACGAGCGACTTCATCCGCACGCTGCCCGCCGGCTCGCGCGTCATGGTCGGCTATCTGACGGCCGGCTCGTTGCAGGTGCGCCAGCCGTTCACGGACGATCTGGCACTGGCGGCGAAGGGCTTGCGCGTCCCGCGGGCGAGCGAGTCGGCCGCGCCGTACAACCCTTACGTCGAGGTCGTCGAGGCGCTGAAGAAGTTTGACGCCGCGCAGTCGAACCGCAACGCGATCCTGCTGGTCTCGGACGGGCTGGACGTATCGCGCGGCTTCGACGCCAGCTCGTCCGTCAACAGCGTTGACTTGCAGCGCGCGATCCGCGAGGCGCAGAAGCGCAACGTCGCCGTCTACACCTTCTACGCGCCGTCGGTGGGGCTGACGAGCCACAACTACGTGGCGATCAACTACGGGCAGGGCGCGCTCAACCGGCTCGCCAAGGAGACGGGCGGGCGGGCCTTCTTCCAGGGCAGCGGCTTCGTCACCTTCGACTCGTATTTCGACAACCTGCGCCGCGCGCTCAACCGCGAAGTTTCGTAAACGGGCCGCGCGAACGTCATCGCAGACGAACTAAGAGCCGCCGCGAGTTAATCAAAACTCGCGGCGGCTCTTCTTTTCGGTTCAACGCTTAACGCGTCTGCCCTTTGTTCTGCTCGTCGAGCCACTGCTTGAGTGGGGCGAAGTAGTCGAGGATGGCGGTGGCGTCCATCTTGTCTTCGCCGGTCATGGCCTTGAGCGCTTCGGGCCAGGGCTTGCTCAGGCCGAGCGCGAGCATCTCGCGCAGCTTCGCGCCCGCCCGCTTGTTGCCGTAGATCGAGCAGCGGTGCAGCGGGCCGCGATAACCCGCCTCGCGGCAGAGCGCGCGGTGGAACTGGAACTGTAGGATCGTGGCCAGGAAGTAGCGCGCGTAAGGGACGTTGGCGGCGACGTGGTACTTCGCGCCCGCGTCGAAGTCGCGCTCGCTGCGCGGCGCGGGCGGCGCGACGCCTTGGTAACGCTCGCGCAGTTCCCACCAGGCTTTGTTGTAGTCGCCCGGCGCGACCTCGCCCGAAAAGACCTTCCAGCGCCACTGATCCACCAGGTAGCCGAACGGCAGAAAGGCCACCTTGTCGAGCGCGCGCTCAAGCAGCAGCCCCGTGTCGGCGCTCGCGTCCGGCACTTTGTCGAGCAGGCCGATCTGCTTCAGGTATTCGGGCGTGACCGAGAGCGCGATGGTGTCGCCGATGGCCTCGTGGAAGGCGTCGTTGGCGCTGTCGCGGAAGAGGAACGGCTGCTTGGCGTAACTGAGTTGGTAGAAGTTGTGCCCAAGCTCGTGGTGGATGACGGCGAAGTCCTCGGCCGTGATGTCTATGCACATCTTGAGGCGCACGTCCTGCTGGAAGTCCACCTGCCAGGCGCTCGCGTGGCAGACCACCTCGCGATCCTGCGGCTTGACGAAGAGCGAACGCTCCCAGAACGTCGGCGGCAGAGGCTCGAAGCCGAGCGAGACAAAAAACTTCTCGCCGTAACGCACCATGTCCTGCGCCGTCGTCTTGCGCTGCTTGAGTATCTCCGTCAGGTCGTACCCTGCGTCACTCTTTTCCGGCTGCAAGAGCGGGTAGATGTTGTTCCACTGCTGCGCCCACATGTTGCCGAGCAGGTGCGCCGGGATCGGCCCGTTCGGCGGCACGACCTGCGGGCCGTACTTCTTGACCAGACGGTTGCGCGTGTAGACGTAGAGCGAGTCGTAGAGCGGCTTGACTTGCAGCCAGAGCCGCTCCATCTCGGCGGCGAACTCGTCGGGCGGCATGTCGTACTTCGCGCGCCAGAGCGCGCCCACGTCCTTGTAGCCCATCTCGTGCGCGCCCTTGTCGGCCAACTCGACGAAGCGCGCGTAGTCCGCCCGGTAGGCCGGCGCGACCGCGTGCCAGCCGAGCCACATGCGCTTCAGCTCTTCGGGGTCGCGGCTGTTCGCCATGACCTTCTCGATGTCGGGCAGGCTGAGGCACTTGGCCTGCGCGCCGTTGGGGCAGTACTTGCCCTTGCCGTAGTCGCCCTCCATCGAGACGGCGATCTTGGTCATCTCCTCGCGCTCGGCGGCGTTGGCGGGCGCGGGCAGCGTCAGCGCGAGCTTGATGAGTTGCAGCTTGCGCGCGGCGTCGGGCGCGAGTTGGAGACCCTCGTAGCGGCGGGCCTGTGTGGCCAACTCGGTCGAGACGGCGGTCAACTCGTCTTGGGCCGCGGCGGACATGGCCTCCGTGTCGTCGGTGATGAAGTTGCTCTGCACCCAACTGGCGCGGCTGGCCTTCAGGTTGAGCGCGAGGAGTCGCTGCTCGGCGTCGGCGATGAACCGGTCGGCCTCGGCCGCGGTCGGGCGCGCGCCGCCGTCGCGGGCGGCGGCCGGTTTCTGCGTGTTGGTCGCGCGCACGCGCGGCGCGGCGCTCTTGGCGTTAGACTTGTTCGGCACGGTGCGACTTGTTTGCGCGAGCGACGCGGACGAGAGCGTCAGGGCGAGCAGTCCGGTCAAGAGGAAGCGGCTCACGGGTTCACTCCTTTGCACAGGATTACGGAGAGATCATACTTCTACGCCAAAACGGGACGCGAGGCAAACGGCGCGGGCTGCCCGCGCGGCGCGAAAAACTTTTGCCCGGCGGCGGGCGGCGGTGTTAAAGTGGCGCGCGCCCCGCGCCCGCCGCGCGGCGCGACCCGGCCCCCACAGTGCTTTTGGCGGCTGCGATGAAGACCAACCGCGGACGCGAGTTCTGCCTGCACGTCGAAGGCTCGTACCTGTCGGCCGCGGAGGCCGAGCACGCTTTGCGCGACCCCTTCATCGAGGATTGGGTCGAGCAGACCGGGCGCTTCCGCATCCACAACCTGAGCGAGATGGAGGTCGTGCCCGGCGTCGTCTTAGGCACGCTCGGCGTCGTGATGATCGACGACGGGCTGTTCGAGATCGCCAGCACAGACCCGGAACACCCTCTGACCGAGCACAAGGCGCGCGGCGTGGCCGAGGCCTTGCGCCGCCAGGCGATGTTCGACGAGATCAGCGTCGAGCCGCGCGCCGAAGAAGGGGACGAGGGTGAGCCGGCCTGAGTGCCGGCGGCCCGAAACCCCCGTGCCGATAGGCGATCCGGGGCGCAGGTGCTAATCTTAGTTGCCCAGTCGAACAATGACGGACTTTCTCAACGGTAGGGTCCGCGTCATCATCGGCGACATCACCGCGCAGCAGGTGGACGCGATTGTCAACGCGGCCAACTCCTCCTTGCTCGGCGGCGGTGGCGTGGACGGGGCGATCCACGCGGCGGGCGGGCCTGAGATTCTCGCCGCCTGCCGCGAGCTGCGCCGGACGCGCTACCCCGACGGCCTGCCCACGGGCGAGGCCGTGTTGACGGCGGCGGGCCGCCTGCCCGCGCGCTACGTGATCCACACGGTCGGGCCCATCTGGGGCACGGCCGGCGGGCACGAGTCGGAACTCTTGGCCGCGTGCTACTACAACTCGCTGGCGCTCGCCGGCGAGCATGAGCTTGAGTCGGTCGCTTTCCCCTCGATCTCGACAGGCGCGTTCGGCTACCCGCGCGAGGAGGCGGCGCGCGTCGTCTCGCAGGCGCTCAGCGCCTTCCTGCTGCACGAGCAGGGGACGGCGAAACTGACGAGCGCGCGCCGGCCCGTCGCCGAGGTGCGCCTGGTTTTTTTCGGGGCGGCGGACGCGGAGACTTTCCTCCGCCACCAACGCTTCCCGCGTTAGCGCGGCCGCGCGTCCGGTCATAGCGCGGGGCGCGCGGCGGGTTCTTTGGGTCTGAGCAAATCGCGGCCGGCGAGCGCCGGCCGAAAGTAAGGATGATTCGTTGACGTTATGCAGATGTTGAAAGAGATCGAAGCCGCGGAGCCGGAGACGGTTGCGCGGCCCGCCCGCGCGTTGCCCGCGTCGCTCGCCGCGCTGGAGCGTCTGTCCTGGAACTACTGGTGGAGTTGGGCCGCGGACGGCGCGGCCGTCTTCCGCGACCTCGACCCGGACGTGTGGGAGGAGTGTGAGCACAACCCGCGCTGCGTCCTGCGCGAAGTCTCCGAGTACCGCCTGATGCAGATGGCGACCGACCCGGCTTACACCGCGCGCGTCGCCCGCCTGGCCGACAGGTTCGACCGCTACATGAGCGCGACGGCCGACACCTGGGCGCGCACGCAGGCCGCGCCGCTCACCGACGCCAGCCCCGTCGCCTACTTCTGCGCCGAGTTCGGCGTCCACACTTCTTTGCCGCTCTACTCCGGCGGCCTCGGCATACTCGCGGGCGATCACCTGAAGTCGGCGAGCGACCTCGGCCTGCCGCTGGTCGGCGTAGGCCTCCTCTACCATCACGGATACTTTCGTCAACGCCTGCGCCGCGACGGCTGGCAGGAGGAGCACTACTCGCAGATCACGCCCGAACGTCTGCCGCTCACGCTCGTCCTGGGCGACGACGGCGCGCCGCTCTTAGTCGAGTTGCGGATGCGCGGGCGGACGGTGCGCGCGCAGGCGTGGCGCGCGGAGGTCGGGCGCGTCACGCTCTACCTGCTCGACACGAACGTCGAGGGGAACGCCGACGTTGACCGGCTCATCTCGGGCCACCTCTACGGCGGCGACCGCGAGACGCGCTGCGTGCAGGAGATGCTGTTGGGGATCGGCGGCGTCCGCCTGCTGCGCGTGCTCGGCGTCGAGCCGCGCGTCCTGCACCTGAACGAAGGGCACTCGGCGTTTCTCACGTTGGAACTCGCGCGCGAGTTGGTCGCCGCCGGCCGCGCCTTCGCCGACGCCGCGAAGGCGGTGCGCGCGCGCTGCGTCTTCACGACGCACACGCCGGTCGCCGCCGGGCACGACGAATTCTTGCCGTCGCTCGTCGAATACTGCTTCGGGCACGAGTTCATCGCCGCGCTCGGACTCGACCCCGCGCAGTTCTTGGAACTGGGCTACAGCCGCGCGGCCGACGGGACGGAGTTGTTCGGGCTGACGCCGCTCGCCTTGCGCATGTGCCGCTCGACCAACGGCGTCTCGCGCAAGCACGGCGAAGTCTCGCGCGCGCTCTGGCACGGACTCTATCCAGGCCGCACGGCGGACGAAGTGCCGATCACGCACGTGACGAACGGCGTCCACGCCTCGACGTGGGTCGCGCCGCTGCTGCGCGAGATTTACGAGCGGCGCATCGGCCCCGACTGGGCGGCGCTCACGGCCGACGACCCGCGCTGGGCCGAGGGCGTGGCGCGCATCACGGACGAAGAGTTGTGGCGCGTCCACCAGTTGCAGAAACAGTTGCTCGTCGCGTTCATGCGGCAGCGGCAGTACTTCGCGCGGCTGCAACGCGGCGAGAGTCCTGAGTTCGCCGAGTCGGCCCTGCACGCCTTCGACGCCGACGCACTAACCATCGGGTTCGCGCGCCGCGTCGCCGCCTACAAGCGTTGGGACTTGCTGCTGCACGACGCCGACCGCCTGCTGCGCATCCTCACGGCCGCGGAGCGGCCCGTGCAGCTCGTCTTCGCCGGCAAGGCGCACCCGCAGGACGAGGGCGCGAAGCGCATCCTGCAACAGCTCGCGCTCTGGAAGCTGGGGCCGAGCACCGTCCACCGCACCATCTTCGTGCAGGACTACGATCAGGAGGTGGCCCGCCAACTCGTGCAGTCGGTGGACGTGTGGCTGAACGTGCCGCGCCGCCCGCTCGAAGCGTCGGGCACGAGCGGCGAGAAGGTGGCGATGAACGGCGGGCTGAACCTGTCGGTCTTAGACGGCTGGTGGATCGAGGGCTACGACGGCACGAACGGCTGGGCCATCGGCGACACGGACTTGCGCGCAGGCGTCACCGGCGACGAGGACGCGCGCGACGCCGAGTCGCTCTACCGCCTGCTCGAAGAGGAGGTCGTGCCCGCCTACTACGACCGCGACGCCGACGGTCTCCCGCGCCGCTGGCTCCACATGATGCGCCGCGCCATCCTGACGCTCGTGCCCGCCTTCAACAGCGACCGCATGGTGCGCGACTACACCCGCCAGATTTACCTCAGCGCGGGCGAGTGAAGGTAAGAGGCAAGAGGCAAAAGTTAGAGAGACAAAAGCCGGGCGCGCAAGCCGCAACGCTGCGCGCCCGGCTTTTTGTCCCTCTCGCCCCTGTAACCGCAAGACGGCATTAGACTTCCCCGCCCGGCGCGCACCTTTCCGCGCCGCGCCAGCCCCGCCCTACATTAAAAATCGGACGCCCTATTTTGAAAATCGGGCGTCCGATCTTCAAGATCGGGCGTTCGACAGCCAGGATCGGACGTTCGCCACCGAGGATCGGATGTTCGACACGAAGGATCAAGCGTCCGACACAGAAGATCGGATGTTTGCCGCCGAAGATCAGACGGTCGCCGCCGGGGCGCGGACGTTCGCCGCCGCCCGTCGGACGTTCGCCAGTGACCGGCGGGCGACTGAACATCGCTCTGACTTTTGCCTCTTGCCTTTAATTCGCGGGCACGGGTTCGCCCGACAGTTTCAGGTGGGCGACGCGGTTCTTGCCGTCGTTCTTGACGGCGTACATGGCGTCGTCGGCCTGCTTGAGCATGAAATCAACCGTGCGGGGCGGGGTCGTCCAGGTGACGACGCCGATGCTGAAGCCGATGGGCCAGCGCGCGCGCGCGACCTCGGCCGCGATCTGCCCGCGCACGCGCGCGACCACCGCCGCCGCCGCCGCCTCGTCCGTCTCCGGCATCAGGATCACGAACTCGTCGCCGCCCAGCCGCGCGATCACGTCCACGTCGCGCAGGTTCGCGCGGATCGTCTGCCCGACGGTGCGCAAGACGGCGTCGCCCGTCGTGTGCCCGAAGCGGTCGTTCACCTCTTTGAAGTCGTCCACGTCCATGTAGACGACGGTGAAGGGGTGGCGGAAGCGGCGCGCGCGGTTCAGTTCGTGCCCGGCGGTCTCCATGAACGAGCGGCGGTTGAGCAAGCCCGTCAGGTCGTCCGTGCGCGCCAACTCGCGCTCGTGTTCGAGCGAGCGGCGCAAGGCCGAGATGAAGTAGGCGACGAAGAGGAACGCGCCGAGGCGCGTCGCCGCGTTGGCGTAAGGCAGCCACGGGCGTGCCGCGACGTGCTCGAAGAACAGGTACTCGGTCACGGAGTAGGCGAGCGCGCTCGCCACCGCCATGATGACGCCCAGCCGCCGCCCGACCAGCCACGCGACCAGCGAGACGGTCAGCAGGTAGAACAACTCGAAAGACAAGTCTGGCCCGGCCAGGTAGTTGATCAGACCTTGCAGGACGACCAGCAGGAAGCCGAGCGTGAGCAGGAATGATTTCGAGCGCCGGCCGAGCCGTTCAATAACGGGCATCCATTTGTTCTCCGCCACCAGGAGCGTCGGGCACTCCGGCGTGGCCCTTCGTTAGATGGCGGCCAGCCCGCCCACGTTCGCCCGCCTCGGCGCGCGCCGATTCGACACGGGCGCGCATTCACACTCGCGGGGCGCGCGTGCTAGACTCTCACCTGCAAAACCAGCGCGCCCGTCGTCTCGGCACGTCGAGCGCGCCGCGACTTTAGCGACAGCAAGGGCACGACCCCGGCCGATCCTCCAGATGAAATTCTGTCCCAAATGCGGCGGCACGTTCGACGGCAACGCGGGCTTCTGCCCCGACGACGGCACGGTGCTCGAAGCCGCGCCCCCGGTGCAGGTCGGGCAGGTGCTCGACGGGCAGTACGAGATCGAAGCCTTCATCGCCCGCGGCGGCATGGGCACGCTCCACCGCGCGCGCCACATCCTCCTGGGCGACCGCGTCGTCATCAAGACGCTGCGGCCCGAGATGCGCTCGAACAGCGAATGGCTGCGCCGCTTCCAGCGCGAGGGCCAGGCCGCGCGCCGCTTCCGTCATCCGAACGCAGTCACCGTCTACGACTTGCGCGCCAACGCCGACGGCCTCACCTACATGGTGATGGAGTTCGTCGAAGGGCACACGCTCGATCAGGAGTTGAAGAAGCGCGGCCGCTTCACGCCCGCCGAGGCGCTCGAAGTCTTGGAGCCGGTCGCGCGCGCGCTCGACATGGCGCACGACAACGGCGTCATCCACCGCGACCTCAAGCCCGAAAACGTCATGCTCAGCCAGGACGGGCAGGGGCGGTTGCAGATCAAGCTGCTCGACCTCGGCATCGCCAAGATGCGCGGCGTGGCGGACGCCGTCTCCGGCGAGGACGGCGGGCTGACCGTCGCCGGGCAAATCCTCGGCACGCCTTATTACATGTCGCCCGAACAGTGGGGCGCGCACCCGCGCGACGGCAACAAAGAGGTTGACGGGCGCACCGACATCTACTCGCTCGGCGTCATCTTCTACGAGCTGTGCGCAGGCCATAAGCCGTTCATCGCATCGTCCTTGCCGGAGATGCAGCAGGCGCACTTGACGCAGGAGCCGACCCCGCTCAACGAGGTCGCGCCCGACGTGCCCGAAGCGTTCGCGCAGGCGGTGGCGCGCGCCATGGCGAAGGATCGTAACGACCGCCAGCGCACCGTCGCCGAACTCGCGGACGAACTGCGCACGGCGCTCGACATGAGCGTCGTGCCGCGCACGGCGCAGACGCTCGCCGACGGGCTGACCGTGCCGGGCGTGGGCGCGCGCCAGCCGCGACAGACGCACGCGGGCGAGGCGCACACCGTCAGCCAAACCGGCACGCCCACGCACGGCGGGTCGCAGATGCCGGCGCGCACTTCGTCCGGGGCGAGCGCGCCCTTGCCGCCGCCGCCCGTCGCGCCCGCGCCCGCACCTGTAGCCGCGCCCGCGCCGGCCGGCCCGAACGGGGCGGCGGTCGCGCCCGCGCCGGTCGTGACGCCTGCGCCGGGCGGTCGCCGTTCGGCGATGCCGTTGGTGGCGGGCGTCGCGGCGCTGTTGTTGTTGGTCGCAGGCGTGGGCGGCTGGTTCGCGTGGCAGCGCATGAAGCCGCAGCCGAACGTCAACCAGCCGGTCGTCGGCACGAACAAGAACGGGAACGCGAACACGCCGCCGCCGGCCGCGCCGGTCGAGGCGTTGAGCTTCTGGATCGAGGCGTTCGACAGCGCGAAGCAGCAGACGGGCGCGCGCGTCGCCAACGCGGGCGCGATCTCTCTGCGCTCCGGTCAGCAGTTCCGCTTCCACTTCTCGCCGCGCGAGCGCGGCTACCTCTACATCATCGGCCCCGGCGCGGAGGGCAACGCCTTGCAGACGTTTCTGACCGCGCGCCCCGTCGTCGGCGGCATGAAGACGAACCTCGCGCCGGCCGGCTCGGACTTCAGTTTCCCTTACGGCGCGGGGCAGGTCTTCCAACTCGACACCAACCCCGGCGCGGAAGAGTACACGGTCATCTTCTCGCCCACGCCGCTGCTCAAGCCCGAATTCTTCACCACGCAGGCGCTGCACACGCTGACGCCCGACGAGGTGGCGGCCCTTGAGCAGTTCCGCGCGCAGGCGCAAACCGGCACGGTCGCCGCGCGCGTAGAAGCGGCGGGCGATGCGCCGCCCGCCGTCGCCGTCAACGTGCCCGGCGCGGACGCGGGCGGCAAGCCCGTCGTCTTCGACATACGCATCGAACACAAATGAACGCCACCCCGGACATCATCCCACACACGCCCCGCGCCCCTCGCGGAAGGAGCAAGCACGCTATGCGCGCCCCTCTGTCCCGTCTGCTTTTGGGTCTGACGCTCTGCGTTGCCGCCGCCTCGGCCGCGCGCGCGCAGGGCGAGCCGCCGGCCCCGCAGGACGAAGAGATCACCGTGCGCGGCGCGTTTCTGACGACGCGCCCCGCGCCCGAAAAGAAGCAAACGCCGCCGCGCTCAGATCCGCCCCCGCGCCAGTCGTCCGCCGCCAACACGACGCCCAAGGGCGGCCAGACCACCGCCCGCGTCAACCACGGCAACAAGGGCACGACCAAAAACGGCGGGCGCGACCAGACGACGGCCAAGAACACCACGCCGCCCGGCAAGAAGGGCGGCACTGGCACGACGCCCGTTAAGAACACGCCGGACAACAACACCGCCGCGAACTCCGGCGCGACCTTCGCCGACGCCGGCTTCAACCCGGCCGCCATCGGCCTCGGCTACACCTTCTACATGAAGGACGCCAACGGCGACGCCATCCGCGTAGACCCGTCGCGCGTCTTCCACAGCGGCGAGGCCATACGCCTCTCGCTCGAAGCCAACACGGACGGTTATCTCTACGTCTTCTACACGGAGAACGGCGGGAAGCCGCAGATGATCTTCCCCGACCAGCGTCTGGGGCGCGGCAACAACTTCGTCCGCGCGCACGTCCCCTACGAAGTGCCGTCGAACATGGAGGCGGACGAGCGTTTGCGCTGGTTCGTCTTCGACGAAAAGCCGGCGAACGAACAGCTCTACATCGTGCTGACGCGCGAGCCGCTGCCGGGCGTGCCCACGGGCGAGACGCTCGTCACCTACTGCCTCGACCCGAACAACGCCTGCCCTTGGAACCCGCCGGCCAACATCTGGGCGCAACTCGTGCGCTCGCAGGAGCGCGAGCAGGTGGCCGTCTCGCGGATCAAAGACGACGGCGCGGCCCAAACGGCGGGCGAGAAAGACGCGACGACGCGCGGTCTCGGTCTCTCGGCCGACGCGCCGCAGCCGAGCGTCGTCCGCATGAACGCGTCTTCGACCACGGGTCTGCTCGTCACCTCGCTCATACTGACGCACAAGTGAGGGTGCGCGCGAGGCGCGTCGGTCGAGCAGTGACATACCGCGCATAAGTTTTCCGCACGCGGCCCGCAGGCGGCGCAAACCGCTTGCGGGCCGCCGCATTTTGCCGGAGTGATCCGGCGGCGCGCGAAATCTCGCGTATCGGATAGGCACACCGACGTAAAGAGCAAGAGGTCATCATGAACAGCATCATCCGCACAGCCACGCTCGCACTCAGTCTGGCGTTGACGTTGGGGCCGAGCGCCGCCTTCGCGCAAGGCCAGCGCCCCGGCGCGCAGGCCGCGGCGGCGACCAGAGATTTTGTCGAGACGCTCCGGCAGGGGCGCGCGCTCTTGAAGCGCGGCAAGGCCGATCAGGCGCTGCCCGTCCTTGAGACGGCCTTGCGGCTGGCGACCGACGCCAAGCGCCCGCGCGAGGAGGCGGCGGCGCACGACGCGCTCGGCGACCTCTACACGCGCCAGGGGCAGTACGAGCCGGCGCTCAAGCACTACACCGAGGCGCGCGCCAAGTTCTCCGCGGCGGCCGCGGCCGAGCCGGCCATCACGCGCGTCGTCGGCGTCGGCGAGACGGCCTACAACGCCGAGTTGATGAACGTCAAAGTCGGCGACACCTACGTCCGCATGGGCAAGCTCGAAGAGGCCGCGGGCGTCTTCAACCAGATGCAGGTGCAGAAGCCGGACACCAGCCCGCTCAAGCCGGCCAAGAGCGGCTTCGGCGCGTTCGGCCGGCTCAAGAGCATCGCCACGGGGCAGCCGAGTCTTTCGACCGCGACCGACGTGGCCGGCACAATCGGCGCGGTGCAGCAGGCGTTCGAGCTGTACCACCAGGCGATCCTCTACGCGACGCGCGAGCTGGGCCTGGGCCGCGTGGACTACGAGACCGAACAACTCGACAGCTCGAAGCGCCACTTCGAGAACGCGCTCGGCGCGCTCGCCAACAACATGCCGCTCATCGGCAACCTCGGCCAGATGCGCCGCTTCCGCACCTCCGCGCGCACGAGCCTCGGCGACATCGCGCTCCGGCAGGGGCGCGCCAAAGACGCGTTGAAGCTCTACACCGACGCCTACAACGGCGCGAAGGCCGAGAACCGCCTCGATCTGACCTGGCCCGCGCAGCGCGGCATGGGCCGCGCCAAGCTGCAACTCGCCGCCGCCGAGCGCGACCCGCAGAAGAAGCTCAAGGCGATGGACGACGCGCTCAACTCATACCGCGACGCGCTGCGCACCATCGAGAACTTGCGGCAAGGCTCTGTGCGCGCCGACGAGGCGCGGACGACGTTTCTGGCGACGACCGCGGACGTGTACGACGAGACGGCCGGCGCGCTCGCCGCGATGGCGCTCCTGGCCGCCGCGAAGCCCGACGCGCCGCTCGAAGGCCAGGCGCTCGCCTACGCTACGGAAGCCTTCCGCGTCACCGAGCAGGGGCGCGCGCGCTCTTTGCTCGACATGCTCAGCGAGGCGCGCGCCGAGGTCAACGCCGCCGCCCCGCCGGAGTTGTTGGAGAAGAAGCGCGCCAACCTCGAACGCCAGCAGGAGATCGCGCAGCAGTTGACCGGCGTGAGCCTGACCGGGCAGCCGCCGGAGAAACCTGTGGCGGATTTGGAGACGGAACTCGATCAGCTTCAGACCGACTACGACAGCATTGAGAACCAGATCAAGGCGGCCGATCCGCGTTACGCGTCGCTCACGGGCGCGCAGCCGCTCGGTCTCAACGAAGTGCAGCAGCAGGTGTTGGACGAGCAGACCGTGCTGCTCGAATACGCGCTCGGCCCCGAACAGTCTTACCTGTGGGCGGTGACGAACAAGGGCGCGAGCCTCTACCAACTGCCCGCGCGCGCCGCGCTCGAAAAGCAGGCGAGCGACCTGCGCGATCAGATCGTGCCGACCTCCCTGCGCCGCTCGATCCTCGAACTGGCGACGCGCGGTCTCGCGGACGAGCGCGGCCTCGGCGTCGGCACGGGCGGCGCGACGGCCGGCAACGCGGCGGCGTTTGCCAGCGCCAGCAACGCGCTCTACCAGGCGGCGGTCGCGCCCGCGGCCGCAATCGTCGCCGACAAGCGCGTGCTCGTCGTCGCCGACGGCGCGCTCAACTACGTGCCCTTCGAGGCGCTCGTCGCGCAGCCCGGCGGCGCGGACTTCGCGGCGCTGCCGTACCTCGTGCTGACGAACGAGATCGTCTACGCGCCGTCGGCGTCGGTCGTCGCCGCCGTGCGGCAGCAGAAGGGCGGCGCGTCGCCGGCGACCAAGGGCTTGCTCGTCGTCGCCGATCCGGTCTTCGACGCGAAAGACCCGCGCGTGAAGACGCCGCCCGCGGGCGACGGCGCGCGCGACGCCTCCATCGCGAGCGCGGTCGCGGACGTGGCGGGCAAGGCCGTTGACGCCAGCAACTTCAGGCTCGCGCGGCTCGCGGGCACGCGCGAGGAGGCGCAGCAGATCGCGCAACTGGCGCGCGCGGGCGGTCTCGCGCCCGACGTGTGGCTCGACCTCGACGCGAGCGAGGCGAACGTCAAGGCGCGCGAGCTGGCGAAGTACCGCGTGCTGCACGTCGCCACGCACGGGCTGCTCGACGCGGAGCGCCCGCAGTTCACCGGCGTCGTCCTGTCGCTCGTCGGCAACCGCGAGGGCGACGGCTTCCTGCGCACCGACGAAATCTTCAACCTGCGCCTCGGCGCGCCGCTCGTCATGCTCTCCGCCTGCGAGACCGGCCTCGGCAAAGAACAACGCGGCGAGGGCGTCATCGGCCTCACGCGCGCCTTCATGTACGCGGGCGCGCCGTCGGTCGGCGTCAGCCTGTGGTCGGTGGCGGATCGCTCGACCGCGGAATTGATGACCGACTTCTATAAACGTTACTTAGGGCAGCAGCAG
>DASVPY010000009.1:0-43939 GCA_036389395.1 Pyrinomonadaceae bacterium | reverse complement strand
GCCGAAGATGAAAGGCCGGCCTTTCATCTTCGGCCCCCCTTCTTATTCCGGCTTCCGCCGCTGCCGCCTTTCATTCTGGCTTCTGCCTCCTGACTCCTGCCTCCTGCCACCCCTCCGCCCTTCCCTCACGACCGCGGTTGGCCGCCTTTGTCTTCGACGTTCTTGGTGTCGCTCTGCTTGCGGAGCAGGTTCTTGATGCCGAAGAGTGATTCGAGCGTGTCCTGCCAGAAGGGCGCGCCGACGCTCAACAGCAGGGTCATGACCAGCCAGCCGGCGAGCACGGAGAGCGGGTGCAGCCAGTAGCTCACGGGCGCGTTGGCCTTGACGGTCTCCCAGCCGTTGCGCGGCCCCAGCCAGTCGCGCACGTCGCTCAAACGCAGCGGCGTGAAGCCGAGGCCGGTGTAGAGCGCCGCGTCGTTGGCCACCTGGCTCTGCGTCTCTTTGTACCACGCCTGCAAGGTCTGGTTGGCGGCGGCCGCGTCGTTGACCTGCGCCCGCTCGGCGTAGCGTTTGGCGACGGCGTCGTTGGCCTGGATGATGTTGTTGCGCAGCACGTCGCTGGCGGCGATGTTGCGGTAGACGGTGAAGAAGTTGGCGTTGAGCGCGGCGACGACGACGAAGCTGATGACCAGCCCCCACGTCTTCATGCTGCGCGTGTAGCGCTCCTCGAAGCTCTGCATCACCGTGTCGTACCACGTCTCGGCTTTCGCCAGATTCGCCAGCGCGCGCTCGACCGCGCCTTGCAGCGCCGCGACGCCCTCGGCCACCAGGCGCAGCCCGTTCGCGCCGGCCGTCAGGGCCGTGACGGCGGGCGCGAGGCCCTGCTGCTCGGCGAGCGCCAGGTCTTGCTCGACCGCCTGCTGCGCCTCGGCAATGAGCTTGAGCACGTCGGCCAGCCTGAGCTCGCGCAAGTTCTTCAGGTCGCCGAGGAGCGAGCCGTTCGACTGCCCTTCGAGGAACGCGCCCACGTCGGAGATGAGCGGGCGCAAAGTGCCCTGCATCTTGGCCAGCTTGGCCTTCGAGTCGGCGCTCAGGTGCGCGGCGAAGTTGCTCGGCTTGAAGTCTTCGACCAGCGCCTTGAGCGCGGCGAACTTCTCGCCGGCGCTCTTCAGGCGCGCGTCGAAGTCCGGCGTCAGCACGTCGGGCGTCACCGCCATCAGCACCTTCAGCAGATCGGTCTTGGCGATGGAGTCGAGCATGAGCTTGCCGGCCTGGTCGGTGCGCCCCAGTTCCTCCAGCTTCCCTGTGACCGCGCCGTAGAGGGCTTTGACCTGGCCCGTCGGATCGCACTCGCACGGGTGCGGGCCGCGCGTGAGCAGGCGCAGGATCGGCGACTGCACGACGTGGCGCTGCCACCACCCGGCCGGCGGCGCGGGCGCGCGCTCCAGCACGTGCTCGAACAGATCGACGAGCGAGTCCTCGATCTGCCGCGACTTGATCTTGAGCAGCTTCTTCAACCCCTGCTGCACCGACTGCACCACCAGACTCAAGACCAGCAGGACGATGACCACCGCGATCAGCGTGTTCAGCGTGTTCAGATTCGGCATGATGTTCCTTTCCGGCTAGTGTCCGCAGTCCGCTCGTAGGCGTGAGGGTGAGTGCGGTCGTAAAATTAATCAGGGCTGCGCCAGACGGGCTAAGCCGAGCAGACAAGCATGACGGGTCGAGCGGCGCAGACGATATGCCAGGCGCGCCGGGCTGTCAAGAATTCGGCGCGGGCGACGCGGCGTGCGCGGCGGGCGCGCGCCCGCGAGTTGCCGCCGGGCGCGCGCCCATGCGAGGATGACGGTCAAACGTTATGCGAGCGAATGAAGGGTCATTGGAGCTACTGATCGTGGGCGCGGGGCCGGCCGGGCTGTCGGCGGCCGACGCGGCGGCGCGCGAGGGGTTGGAGTATCTGGTCGTCGAGAAGGGGCTGATCGCGGAGACGATCTACGGCTACCCCGTGGGGCGGACGGTCTTCTCGACGCCGAACGAGTTGGAACTGCGGCCGGGCACTCTGCGCCCGTGCCGCGAGAAGCCGACGCGCGAGGAACTGCTGTCGCATTACGTGCGGTTCGCGCTGGAAGAGAACCTGCGCGTCCGCACCGAGGAGGCGGTGACGCGCATCGAGCGGCCCGCGCCGGGCGGCTTCGTCGTGCACACGACGCGCGATGCGTACCGCGCGGCCCGCGTGCTCGTCGCCTTCGGCGCGATGGCGCACCCGCGCCGGCTGGGCTGCCCCGGCGAAGACCTGCCGAAAGTGCAGCACCGCTTCGTCGAGCCGTATCCGTACGTGCGCAAGGACGTGCTCGTCATAGGCGGCGGCAACTCCGCCGCGGAGGCCGCGCTGTTTCTGGCCGACGAGGGCGCGCGCGCCAGCCTGGCCATCTGGCGCTCCGACTGGGAGAACCGCGACCCGAAGATGAACGCCATCAAGCACTGGGTACGCGCGCCGCTCGAAGCCCACATCGAGGCGGGCCGCCTGCGCCTCGTCCTCTTCACCGAGGTCGAAGAGATCAGCGCCGACTCCGTGCGACTCAGACAGGAGGGCGGCACGACGGTCGAACTGCCGAACGCCGCCGTCTTCATCCTCATCGGCGCGGACGCCGACTA
Organism: Pyrinomonadaceae bacterium; assembly: GCA_036389395.1. Taxonomy (GTDB): domain Bacteria; phylum Acidobacteriota; class Blastocatellia; order Pyrinomonadales; family Pyrinomonadaceae; genus QHXQ01. Next base: position 41,344 of record DASVPY010000009.1, on the reverse strand, counting down.
CACGCTGCTGCGCGAAGTCGGCGTCCGTATCGTCCCCGCCGGCTTAACCCAAGTGCCCGTCTACGACCCCGACACCTTCGAGACCAACGTGCCCGGTCTCTACGTCGCCGGTCACTTCACCCACGCGCGCCACATCAAGGCCGCCATCGAAGTCCCCCGCCGCGTCGTCCCCCTCATCGCCCAATCCCTGCGCGCCGCCGTCTAAAACAACTTATAGGGCGGCGGCTCATAAGAAGCGCTTGACCACGAGTCGCCCGACGAAGTTGCCGCGCCCGTCGCCGGGCAGGCGGTTCAGCCCGAAGACGTACCCCAGCTCGAACCGCGCGAGGACTACGTCAATTTGCAGCCCGCCGCCGGCCCCGTAGCGCGTCCGGGCGGCGGCGCTGCCCGCCCGGCTGACGCGCGCCGCGTCGAACAGCAGCAGCGGCTTGACGGCGATGAAGTTGGCGTGGTCGGCGAGGAAGTCGGCGACCGGGAAGACCTCGCGCCTGAAAATGTCGTTGACCTCCGCCGTCACCGTCTCCTTGTTCTTCTGGTAGGCCTGCTTGGCCGCGTCGAGCGTGGTCTGCTGTTCGGGGGTCAGATTCGGCCGGCCTTCGAGGCGCAGGGCCTTCTTCTGCTGCTCGTCCAGCATGTCGCGCGCGCGCTGCGCGATCAGCAACTGCGGGCCGCTCTCGCGCATGGCCTGCTTCACGACCCGGCGCAGATCGACGCAGACGCGCTGCCCGACCGGCACGTGGTAGGCCGTGTGTTCCGGGTCGTTCTCCTCGACCACGAATGACTGCACCCACTCGTGCGGGATGAGCGGGCGCGACCACGCGGCGACGGGCACGCTCAGGTTGACGTTCGCGTGCCAGTAGGACGTGCCGCCGCGTTGCCTCCCGCCCGCGGCGACGCCGGCCTGTTTGAGCCGGGTGCTGCGCAGGACGGGGCCGAAGGGGAGGCTGGCCAGATCGGGCGAAGAGAGTTCGTCGTAGAGGTAGCTGCCCAACTGGCTGCCGCCGAAGAAGCGCGCGTACTCGGGCACCGCGCCCCACGCGCGCCCCGCGCCCGCGAGGACTTCAAGCCCGAAGGTCTGCTCGCTCTTGAGCGGGTCTTTGGCGTAGGGCGAGAGGCAGTCGTGCCCGTCCACGTTTTTGATCACGCGTTGGTAGTCGAGCTTGCGCGGGAGCGAAATCTCCTTCCCGTAACCGACGAGACCGGCGAGCCGGTGGTACGTGCCCCGGCCGTGGTCGCGCGTCCCGCCGTCGAACCAGAGGGCGGCCCGCAGCAAGCCTTTCTTGAGCAGCCCGTCGGCGGCGGCCCGCGCCTCGAAGCCGTGCTCGGTGTTGATCTCGGTGGGCGTCGCGCCGTCGCGGGCGGTGAAGCGGTTGCGCGCCCAGTGGTACTTGCCGCCCAGGGTGACGAGTTGCACGGGCCCCTTCGTCAGCCGCAGGTCTGTGTTGAAGCCGACCGACGCGGCGTTGCGCAGGAAGTCGCCGTTGCCCTGCGGCAGGCTGTCGGCGTCGAACCGGGCCTCGGCCGCCAGGCGCTGGAAGAATTTGATCGGCTCGGTGCGCACCAGCGTCAGCCCCGTGCTGGTGTTGTAGAAATCCTTGGTGAGCGACTTGCGCCCGCGCACGCCGAGCAGCAACTGCACGGCGGGGACGCCCTCCGGCCCCTTGTCCGCCGCCGTCTCGCCCGTTAGCGCGCGCGGCGTCTCGAAGGCTTGAAACTCTATCTGGGGCGGCAGCACGTCAGGACTTACACTGACGCCGCCGGGCGGGTTGGCCGCGCCGCCCTCGGCCGGCTTGTCTTTCGTCAGCACGCGCTTCAGTTTGAGCAGATCGGTCGCGGTGTTGAGGCCGAGGCCCGGCCCGAAGGCGGCGTCCTGCACGCCGTCGAAACTCGGGTTCAGGGCCAGGAGCGGCCGCGGGATGGCCCCGTAGATGGCGGTGAGAATCGAGCGCGGCAGCGGCACGACGTGCGGGCTTGTGTTGAGCACGTCAATGTCCAGCGACTGCGCCTTGAGCGTCACGTCCACGCACTGCGTGACGGGCCCGCCCGGCAGGTCACTGAACGCCGTCTGGCACTCGGCCGGCGGCACGATGGCCATGCAGTCCAGCGTGATGACGCGGGCCGCGGCCGCGAACTTCAGCTTGTTGGCGACCAGCTTCTCGTACTTCTGCTGCGCCGGGTTGCTCGACAGGTAGTCGCGCACCTCGCGCTCGTAGGCGAGGGCTTTGTCGGCCGAGTAAACGTCGTTGCGGTGGGCGGCGAGTTGTCGGCGCAGGTCTGCCGGCACGAGGCCGAACAGGGTCTTCAGTTTCACCGCGCGCACCTTGAAGGTGGTCTTGGTCACGGCACTGCTGTCGACACACTGGGTCTGGGCTTGGGCGGAGGCGGCCCAGGCCAGTGTGATTAACAGCGCCGCGAGCGGGGCGCACCTGCGCGCGCCCGCCGGCAGGCGTTTGTTCATGACACCTCTTCTCCGCTGGCGCGGGGGCTTTAGCTGAGGGCGAAAGTGGCCACGTCCTTCGACGCGCCCTTGACCTCTGCCAAGGTCTCGTTCAGCTCGGCCGGCGACATGTTCTGGGAGTTCTGTAGGTCGAGCACGGCCGGGCCCGCGCGGTTGACGATCACGTCGGCCTGCCTGCTGTTGACGCCCTTGGCGGACGTGGCCTCCAGCCCCTGCTTCTCGACGGGCGTGCCGCCGGTGAAGGAGACGTGGACGAGTTGGTCGAAGCCGTCCGCGTTCTTCTTCTTCTTGTACAGGTCGAAGACGAGTTTCCAGACGGCGTCGGCGTCCGGCGTGCAGCTCTTCTCGATGTTGACCTCCATCTTGAAGCCGGAACCCGGCGCGAAGACCATGACCTGCACCACGAACGGCTTGCAGATTTTAACGGTCGTGTCGGTGACTTTCAGGCCGTCGGTGTTGACCGTGCCGGGCGACTGGGGGGCGGGCTTCTTCGCGGGTTTCTTTGTGGTTGCCATTGGTGTCTCCAGTTTGGGGTTGCGTATCCGCGCGGGGCGCAGTTCGTCCGGGCGGGGTTGAAGGCCGTCAGTGCCTGCCCCTCAAGACACAGCCCTGGCGCATGAGTCGGCGGCGTGCCGCCGACCCCGGCCGATCAGACTTTATTCTGCTGCCGTGGCGGCAAGAGCTTGCGGCCTCATTTAGCGAGCCGGTTGAGCGCCCGCACGATATAGAAGTGCTTGTTGCCAGTCAAGTCGGTGCGGCGCGTCCGGGGACGGAGTAGAGAGGAGTAACGGAGCTGACGGCAAACGCTGATCTGCCCGCCGCGCCGGTCGCCCGCGCCGAAGCTACGTGCCGCGCTCGACGGCCTTCAACCACCAATGATGTTACGAGGCGAAACGTTTCACGCGGCGGCCGAGGCGGGGCGCGGTGCGCGCCGGGTCGGCGCGGAACTTCTCCCGGCTACTCAAAATCCAACAGGGTGTCCTCTTCCAGTAGGATGTCCTCGTATTGAGCGAAGTGCTCCTGGTAGTCGGCCATCACCTCGTTCCACTGGGCGAGGGCTTTAGGATTGCCGTGCTCGCGGACTATCGCGTCCATCCGCCTGACGATTTTGTTAGCTACGCCGTAAAGCATGTCGAGGCGCGGGTCGTCTTCGCCCTCGGCGAGCTCGTCTTCAATCTGCCCGATTTTTTCGAGGACATAATCCAGCGCCTGGTTGAGTTCGCCGAAGCTCATGCGGTCGAATATTTTTTCGTCGATCATGTCGCACCTCCGCGGCGTTCGCGTGCGCTGGCGGATGCGGGGCGGGCTGCGGCCGGAGGCGCACGCTGCTTGGTGTCGGATGAGAAGCTGACGGGTGCAGGAACCCGCCAGAGGCGACGTAACGCTTGAGCGCAGAAAAGGTATGCCCGCAGCCGAGAGTTGTCAACCAAATTATCGGCGCGCTTGCCGCCGGCACGCCCACGGCCACGCTGCAAGCATAACGCCCGAATGAACCCGCGCCGAACGAGTAGCATCCGACCTGACCGCCAGAACACAACGACGAAAGAGGTGCTATTGAGGCGTCGGGTTGCGTGAGTCGTTAGGCGTCGCCTTCGGGGTTAGAGACAGGTTGATTCTCTCTGGTAATTCTGATCAGAAAACGTAGGGCTTCATTCACCGCATCAGCATCTGGAAATACTTCGGCCACGTCCGGCTCTAAGCGAACTACTCCGCCGAAGCTTTTCCGCCCGCGCCCTAACTTCCTCACCTGTAAGCGCCGCAAATCATATTCCGGGCGCAGCTCATCGTTGCTGGCCGTTTCAACCTTCTTCATACGTTTCTCGCTCACCTCTGGTTACTGCTCTAGCACTAATCAGCCGAACGACAGCTTCCCGCTCCGTATACGAGACGACTAGCAACCGTCCCGTTTGCGACGCCCCGATGATAATATAGCGCTGCTCTGCAAAGGAATGGTCGGGATCGTAGAAATCAACGTACAGCGGATCGTCGAAGACGGTCTGCGCCTCCGCAAAAGAGACCCCATGCTTCGCCAGATTGGCCGCCGCCTTCTCTTCATCCCACCCGAATTCCATCAATGCCAATATAACATCGGCTTTTTAGCTTGTGACTACTCGTCGCTCATGGCGGCGCGCTCGCGGCGGGCGACGCCGGTACGGTAGGCGGCGTCTTCGACGGCGCGGGCGACCGTCTCGGCGACGCGTTTGTCGAAGACGGAGGGGATGACGTATTCGGGGTGGAGTTCGTCGTCGCTGAGCAGTGAGGCGAGGGCGGCGGCGGCGGCGAGTTTCATCTCTTCGTTGATGCGCGCGGCGCGGCATTGGAGCGCGCCCTTGAAGATGCCGGGGAAGCAGAGCACGTTGTTGATCTGGTTCGGGTAGTCGCTGCGCCCCGTGGCCATCACCGCGACGTGCGGCTCGGCCTCTTCGGGCATGATCTCAGGCGTCGGGTTGGCCATGGCGAAGACGATGGGTTGCGCGTTCATGCGCCGCAGGTCGGCGGCGTTGATGACGCCGGGCACGGAGAGACCGAAGAACACGTCCGCGCCGCGCATGACTTCGTGCACCGTGCCGCGCTCGTCGTGCGGGTTCGTGTTCTGCGCGTACCACTCCTTGACCCAGTTCATGTGCTCCGCGCGCCCGCGGTAGAGTGCGCCGTGCTGGTCGCAGCCGACGATGTTCCGCACGCCCGCGCTCATCACGATCTTCGTGCAGGCCACGCCCGCCGCGCCCACGCCGTTCACGACGACCTTGATCTCCTCCATCCGCTTGCCCACGATCTTCAAGGCGTTGATGAGCGCCGCGAGCACGACGACGGCCGTGCCGTGCTGGTCGTCGTGGAAGACGGGGATGTCGAGTTCTTCCTTCAGCCGATCCTCGATCTGGAAGCAGCGCGGCGCGGAGATGTCTTCGAGGTTGATGCCGCCGAACGCCGTGGCGATGTGTTTGACGGTCTGGACGATCTCGTCCGGCTCCTTGGTCGAAAGACAGATGGGGAACGCGTCCACGCCCGCGAACTCTTTAAAGAGCATCGCCTTGCCTTCCATCACGGGCATGGCGGCGGCCGGGCCGATGTCGCCTAAGCCGAGCACGGCCGTCCCGTCGGTGACGACGGCGACGGTGTTGCGCTTGATGGTCAAGGTGAACGCCTTTTCGGGGTCGCGGTGGATGGCCTCGCAGACGCGCGCGACGCCGGGCGTGTAGGCCATCGAGAGATCGGCGCGCGTCTTCAGCGGCATCTTCGACGTGACTTCGATCTTGCCGCCGAGGTGCATGAGGAACGTGCGGTCGGAGACGTTGACGACCTCGACGCCGTCCACGTGGCGCACGGCCTCGACGATCTCTGCGACGTGCTCGGCGGAGCCGGCCGTGAACGTCACGTCGCGGGTCATCGTACCGCGTGAGGCGGAGACGATGTCCACCGCGCCGATGTCGCCGCCGGCCTGGCCGATGGCGGTGGTCAACACGCCGAGCATGCCGGGGCGGTTCGCCAGCTTCACGCGCAGCGTCGAGGTGTAGCTGGCGTTGGGAGTCTGCTGCATCGCGTCGGCCGCGTCCTTTCGGGTCGGGTCGGGGGCTGGTTTTCGCTCTGCGCCTCACTCTAACGCGAAGCCGCGCGGGCGTGCAAGCAGGGTCTTATTTTAAGACGGCCGCGAGCGCCGCTTCGATCTCGGCGGCCGCGGCGGCGTCCACGCCCGTCTGCCGCGCGAGGCGCAGGGCGCGCGCGCCGAGCAGCGCGTAGAGGCGCAACGCGTCCTTGTCATCCACGGCGGCCAGCGCGGCGAGGTTGCGGCGGACGGTGGCCGCGTCGCCGCGCGCGAAGGGGCCTGTGAGTGCGCGCGCCGGGTCGGGCGCGGCCGCGAGGTTGGCGAGCGCGCCCGCGCTCAAGGGCGCGAGCGCGCGCCGCGCCTCGGTCGCCGAGACGCCGCAACGCACAAGTAACTCCGCCGCCACGTCGAAGAGCGCGACGGTGTGCCCCGCGGCGAGCACGGCCGCCGCGTGGTAGAGCGCCTTGGACTCGGGCCGGATCGCCAGACTGCGCCCGCCGAGCGCGCGCACGACTTGCCGCGCGAGGCGCACGGCGCGCGCATCGCCTTCCACGCAGAAGAACGCGCCGCCGAGCGCACGCGCCCCTGTGCGCGCGTCGCTCACGGCCACGAGCGGGTGCAGCGAGCCGACGGCGAAACCGGTCGCGCGCAGCCCGTCCAGTTCGTCTGAAGAGAGCGCCCCGCTCGTGTGCAGCGCGACGCGCGCGGACGATGGCGCGTGGCGCGCGCGTTCTGTCTCGATCCGCGCGAGGCGTTTGGCGGTGGCGGCGATCTGATCGTCGGGGGTGGCGATGAGCAGGAGGTCTGCGGGCGGGAGCGCGTCGAGTTGCGCGGCGGCGAGCGCGGCGGGGCGCGGCGCGGGGAAGAGTCGGGCGGCGCGGCGCGCGTGCGCGGGGCGGCGCGCGACCAGGGCGTTGACTTGATGACCTGCGTCCGCGAGCGCGAGCGCCAGCGCCGTGCCGACACGACCCGCGCCGACGACGGCGACGGTCAGCGCGCGGCGACTGACGCGCGCCGGCTCGTGGTCGTCGTGTCGTCGCTTTCGACTGTCGCGCGTGCGTTCTTTCGTGTTCTTCGGTCGCTGCGGGTCACGCGGCATCGCCCTCCATCTTAGCAGCAACTTCGAGGCGGGCGGGATCGTGCGGCAGGCAGGCGAGCCAGTCGTCGAGGCGCGCGCGCAACTCTGCGCGCGAGAGCGGCCCGTGGTTGAGATCGGGCGGGGGCACGAGCAGAGGCTCGGCGGGCGGCGCAAGCTCGCAGGCGCGCGCCACGAGCCGCACGTCCGCGCGCGTCAGCAGCGTCGGCGTCTGCCCCTCGCGGAAGGCCTCGGCCAAACGCAGCGCGCGCTCGGCCGTCGCGCCCGAACGCTCGCGCGCGAGCAGGTGGAGCGTGCGCGCCAGGTGCGGGCGGAAGAGTGCGAGCGTGCGGCGCGCGGCGGCGCGGCCGCGCGCGACGATCTCGGCGAGGCGCGCGGCGGCGTTCGTTAAATCGTCGGCGCGCGTCAGGCGGAAGTGGCAGGCGCAGGTCGGGCGCGTGTCGAGCAGCGCGCGCACGTCCAGCCCGCAGCGCGCGCGCCTGACGGCGGTCACGAACGCTTCGGCCTCGTGCCAGTGCCGCGCGTTGACGAACGGCAGTTGCGCCAGCGCCTCGAACTCGCGCCACGCGTCGTCGGCGAGCACCGCGGCGAAGGCTTCGGGGTCGCCAGTGGTCGCGCGCTCGTGCTGCTCGGCGTAGTGCGCGGCGTAGCGCGCGTGGAACTCCTGCCAGAGCCGCTCGAAGCGCGCGCGGCTGGCCGCGTCGAACAGGCCGTGCGCGTCTTCGCTCAGGTGCAACAGCTCGCGGCGCGCGCATTCGATCTCTTCGCTCGCGGTCGGCTCCGCGCCCGCGAGGTAGGCGCGCACGCGCTCGCGCAGCTCGCCGCCCGCGCCGAGCATGGAGAGTTGCGCGCGCTCTTCGGCGGCGCGCGCGAACTGCTCCGGCGCGTTGCCGAACGCGTCCGCGACGCGCTGCAAACCTTCTTCGAGCGGGATGGCGTCGGCGCACAACGCGGCGACCGCCTCGGCCACGACGCCGAACGTGCGGCGCACCGCCGTCACCAACTTCCACGCGCGCAAGGTCAACTCTTCGTCGAGTAACTGCTCGGCGTGCGCGCCGAGCGCCGACGCGCGCCAGTCTTCGAGCCACGCGGCGAGCGCCGCGCGCACGGCCGCGCGCCCGTCGGCGCTGGCGACCGAGGCGAGCGCCGGCTGGCTCGTGAGTCGCCGCGCCCAGTCGGTTAAAGCTTCGTCGTCGAGGCGCGCGGCGGTGGCGCGCGCGACGCCGCAGACCTCGGGCCAGTCGATCCGTTCGCTGATCGAGCCGCGTGCGAGGCGCGCGCCGTCCGTCATGATCAACTCAAGGCGGCGCTGCGCGACGAGCGCGGCGAGGACGAGTTGTTGCGCGGGCCGCGTCAGCCCGTAAGGCGCGCTGCCTAATGTCGTGAAGGCTTCGGCGAGCGTGACGCCGCCGCGCCCCGCCGTCTCGACGAGCGCGAGCAGCGCGCGACACCAGGGCGCGTCGAGCAGTAGGGGGCCGCATTCGAGCGTGTGGCCGTCGGCGCGCTCGCGCGCGAGTCCGAGCGGGCGCGCGAGTTGCGCGATCTGCGTCTGCGCGTCCGCTTCGGGCAGCGCGCCGAACATGCAGGCGACGAGCCGGCTCGCGTCCGTTTCGTTGAGCGTCGCCTCGAACGCGGGGTGCTGCGGGTAACGCGCGGCGAGCGGCGCGTCGAGCAGTTGCGTGACGAGCGCGGCGAGCGTCGGCGCGTGGCGCGCTTCTGCGGGCCAAGTCACTGGTTGACCGGCACATGTGAGCGCGGCTTCTTCCAGGTGCAGACGCACCCACAGGCGTTCGACCTGCGCGGTCAGCGCGGCGTTGGCAGCCACACACGGCTCGACGAACGCGCCGAGCGCGGGGTCTGTGCGCAGCGCCAGCAGACGGCGCAGCACGAGCATGTCTTCGGGCTTGGGCGTGGCGGGTTGCCAGACGAATGAGATCGTCTGCGCGTCGTCGGTCGCAAGCGATGCGGTTGAGTCGAGCGCTGCGGCTGAGCCGTCGGTCTGCGTAGTGGCGGGCGCGTGCAGGAGGAGCGTCCACTCGTAGTGCGGCGCGTGCGGGGCGGCGTCCGGCTCGTCTTGGTCGTGCGCGTGCGGCGTCGCCTGCGCGCAGCGGCCGCGCCGCAGCGCGCCGCGCCAGTTGACTTGCAGTTCGGTCGCGTCAGCCGCGAACGGCCAATCGCTGAAGCGCGCGCGGGCGCTCTCGGCGAGCAGGTGCAGGAGCGCGGCCTCGTCGGCGGGCTGGCGCGCGACCGCCTCGTTCAGCTCCTCTTCAAACTCCTGCCCGTCGTCGAGGCGGAAGCGGTAGCGGACTTCGCCCTGCTCTGTGCGGACGACGAGACCGCCCGCGGGCGCGCAGGCCGCGAGTTGTTCGAGCGTCGTCTCGATGCGCTGCACGCCCGCGAGCGGCGCGCTCTCGTCGTGGTAGAGCAAGGCCGCGCACAGGTCGCGCGCCGACGCGCCGCGCCCGTCGAGCGAGAGGATGAACAATAGTTTTAAGACGAGCCGCACTTGCAGGCGTTGCAGCGCGGGGAACTGCGCGACGCCGCTGGCCGCCAGTTCGTCGTAGACGGCGAAGGCGGCCGCCAGAGGTTGCGCGCGGCGCAGGTCGGCCTCCGTCCGGTCGAACACTTCGTCGAGCAGGATGAGCGAGAGCGCGGGCCGGTTGAGCGCCTGCAAGGCCGCGCGCGCGGCGAAGGGCAGGAAGGCGAACGACGGCGCGTGGAGGCGCACGGCGGCCGACACGTCCGCGACGAGCGGGTGGACGGGGTAGAGCGCGGCGAAGCGTTGCTCGCTCCAGTTGAAGTTCGGGATCGTGTGGCGCAGCGTGAGGTAGATTTCGTGGAGCGCGGCGCGGGCGCGCGTCTGCTTGCGCAGCAGGTAGAGGTCTGCGATGCGGTAGAGGTGTTCGGGTTCGAGGTAGTCAACGTGGTAGGTCTGGACGAGCGCGGCGTTGATGCCGTCCGCGCCCGCGATGTCGTCGTCCAAGGCGAGCGCGACGAAGGCGTCGGTCGCTTGCGCGGCGGCGGCGAGTTGGCTGAGCGCGGGGCCGTCGTCGCGCTCGACGCGCTGCTCGCGCCCGTAGGCGGTGTCGGCGATGAGGACGAGCGTCGCGCCGCCCGCGCGCGCGAGCGCGGAGGCGAGGAGCGCGGGCGGGTCTTCGCCCCAGCCGGCGGCGTCGCGCCCGAAGCCGGCGATGCAGGCGGCGCGCAACTCTTCGCCGAGGGTCGGGCGCGTGCCGCGCTCGACGCGTATGACCTTGAAGCGGCGGCTCGACAGACGCTTGGCGCTCGCGGCGACGTGCGCGTCCGTGACGCGCATACGCAACTCGGGCGCGGCGACGAGCGCGGCGAAGGTGGCGAGCAGGTGGCTCTTGCCGACGCCGCGGAGGCCGGCGAGGGCGTGGGCCGCGCCGCGCCCGGCGGGCAGCGTGGCGAGCGCGTCGAGCCAGCGCGCCAGCAGGTCTGCGGTCGCGTCGGTGAAGCGGTAGGCGGCGAGTACGCGCGCCGGATCGGCGGCAAAGTCCCCGACCTCGTCGAAGGCTTGCGGCTCGACGAAGTCTTTGATCTTATCCTGGGAAGGTTTCATGCCCTTGGCTCGGAGACGGTCGGCGGGGCTGACCTGGGTGATGCCGCACGGAGGCCCGGCGCGGCGCGGGGTGGGTGGGGCCCACTTTTGAATCTAGCACGCCGCCGCGCGCGGGCGCAACGACTACTTGCGGCCGCGTAAGACGGCACGTCGCCGCCGCGCCGCCGGCTGTGCCAAGGCGTGCGCTTGGACTAAAATTGCGGCTTACGAGGCGACCGTTCGGCGAGATGAAGAACACGAAACCAAAGGCGCGCGGCAAACCTGCGGCCGCGCGCCCGGCCAGGGTCGGGCAGGAAGAGACGGGCGGCGGGGAGCAAGTCCGCGAGACGCCGCCGCGCGCGGCGCGCGGCCCCGCGGCCGACCGCCTGAGAGTCTGGGCGCGCGGTCTCGACTGGTCGGTGATCAAGTTAGTCCTCGCCGCCAAGTTTTTGATCATCGTGCTCGGCGGCGTCGCCTTCGAGGTCTGGCAGAATAAACCTTTGGAGCCGTCGCTCGGCTGGCTCAAGGTGTGGAATCGCTGGGACGCGGTGCAGTACCAGAGCCTGGCGCAGAACGGCTACCAGGCGGCGGGCGACGCGCGCTTCCTGATCGTGTTCTTCCCGCTCTACCCGCTGCTGACGCGCCTCGTGGCGTTCGTCGCGCGCGACTATATTTTAAGTGCGTTCATCGTCTCCGGCGTCGCGTCGGTCGCCGCCGTCGTGCTGCTCAAGCGGCTGACGGAGTTGGACGAGACAGAGACGTTAGCGCGCCGCGCGGCGTGGTTCCTCGTCATCTTCCCGACGAGCTACTTCCTGCACGTCGGCTACACGGAGAGCCTGTTTCTCGCACTCGTCTTGGGCTGCCTGTTGGCGGGGCGCGGCGGGCGCTGGCATCTGGCGGGCGCGTTGAGTGTGTTGGCGGCGCTGTGTCGCGTCAACGGGCTGATCCTGTGCCCGGTTCTGCTGGTCGAGGCCTGGCAAGAGTACAGGGCGGCGCGGCGCTGGCGCTGGCAGTGGGCGTGGGCGGCGGGCGCGCTGGTCGGCTTCGCGGGCTACCTGTGGCTGAACTACCACGTGACGGGGCAGGCGTTCACGTTTATGACCTACCAGCGGGAGCACTGGTACAGGAACCTCGCGCCGCCTTGGGCCGGCTTGCGCTCGGCCTTCAACGGCATGTGGGGCGCGCCGGAGAACGCGCACATGGTCGGCTTCGAGGAGTTCTTCTTCGCCCTGCTCGGCCTCGGCGCGACCGTCGCCAGCGCGCGCCTCCTGCGCTTGTCCTACACGGTCTGGATGGCGCTCAACTGGTTGCTCTTCACCAGCACCTCTTTCATGCTGAGCGTGCCGCGTTACACGCTGACGCTCTTCCCGGTGTTCATCCTGTTCGCGCGCCTGAGCCGGCGGCCCTTCTGGTACGAGGCCCTCACCATCTGGTCGTTACTATTTTTAGCCCTCTTCGCCGGGCTGTTCGCCAACGGACACTGGGCGTTTTAGCATCAAACGTCCCGCAGCGTTTTAGCGTCGGCCGTCCTTGAAATGACCAGTCGATCTTGTTATCTTTCGGCGCTCAGATAGCGCGTCGGCGGAAGGCTCGCCCCTCCCGCACGCGGCCGGTTAAAACATCTCGCTGAGTTTTCCTTAATCTACCGGAGACAAGTAAGTGCATTACCTTAGTAGCGCGGCGCGGGCGGTAACGTTTCTGCTGCTGCTCGTCCTCACGCAGACCGCGGTCGTCGCGCAGGGCGCGCGGCCCGGAGACTACCCGACTCAGCCGTCGGCGAACCCGCTCGGTCTAACCGAAGTCCCCGACTCGGAGGAGCAACGCCAGTTCGTCCGCCGGCACTCGTTCGACAACCCGGAGTTCCGCCCGCAGCAGGGCGACGTGACGGGCGTGCTGGCCGCGCCCGCGCAAGGCTCGAAGCAGGTGCGCGTGATCTACCTCGTGCCCGCCGACAAGACTTTCCGCGCCGACTACCAGAGCGCGATTGCCAACGCCATCGGCTCGCTCCAGCGTTTTTACCGCGACCAGCTCGGCAACTCTAACGCCTTCTCGCTCCACGCGCCGACCGTCGAGTTCTACCAGACGCCGCACGCCGCCGCTTTCTATTCGACGGGCGCGAACGCACGCGCGGGCGGTTTCTACGAGACCGTGCTGGCCGACGGCTTCGCGCTGACCGGCGGCGGCTTCAACGATCCGAACAACCGCTGGATTTTTTACATCGACGCGGATCAGATTTGCGGGCAGTACATCGGCGGCACTTCCGGGATCGCTCTGCTCGCCGCCAACGATCTGCGCGGGCTGACCGGGCAGCGCAACGTGCCCGTCTGCGCCAACGAGCAGCCCGACCCGTTCGGCGTCAACCGCTGGATCGGCGGGCTGGGGCACGAGTTGGGCCACTCCTTCAACCTGCCGCACCCGCCCGGCTGCGACAACGGGAGCTGCACCGGCGGCTCGTTCGCGTCGAACTCGCTGATGTGGTTCGGCTACGCTTCATACCCCAACACGTACCTGCTCGACGACAACAAGACACAACTCCTCGCGACCGGCTTCTTCAACCCGCTGTCGCTCGACCCGTCGGCGCAGTACGCGATCAGCGGGCGCGTCGCCGACGCCGGCAACACGGCGCTCGCCGGCGCGACGTTGACGATCAACGAGACGCACGCCTCGGTCACGTCCGACGCGGCCGGCAACTTCAGCTTCACGGGTCTGCCCGCGGGCGGCAGCTACACCGTCACCGTCACCAAGCTGGGCTATCGTTTCACGCCCGCCGCCGTGCTCTTCAACAACCTCGACCACAATCAGGCCGCGAACTTCACGGGCACGCCGACCTCAAGCACCGTGCAACTCAGCGCCGCCAGCTACCAGGCGGGCGAAGGCGGCGGCCGCGTGACTCTGACCGTGACGCGCAACGGCGACGCGACCGCGCCCGTCGCCGTGGACTACCGGACGGTGGACACGGACACTTTCACCGTCGGCTGCGCCGACACGACGAACAACCACGGCGGCGCTTACGGGCGCTGCGACTTCGCCACCGCGGTCGGCACGCTCACGCTCGCCGCGGGCGAGACGAGCAAGCAGTTCGCCGTGCCCGTCATAGACGACGCGCACGCCGAAGGGCCGGAGACCTTCCAGGTCGTGCTCTCGAACGCCGCCGGCACAACCCTCGTCACGCCCGCGACCGCGACCGTGACGATCTTAGACAACGACGCCGCGGGCGCGCCGAACCCGATCTTCACGACGCCGTTCTTCGTCCGCCAGCACTATCTGGACTTCCTGTCGCGCGAGCCGGAGCAGGGCGAGCCTTGGTCGAACGTCTTGAATAATTGCTCGGACGTGAACAACAACCCGGCGTGCGACCGGCTGACGGTCTCGGCCGCGTTCTTCGGCTCGCCGGAGTTCCAGTTGAAGGGCGCTTACGTCTTCCGCTTCTACAAACTCGCCTTCAACCGCCTGCCGGAGTACGGCGAGATCGTCGCCGACATGAGCTTCGTGGCCGGCGCGACCGCCGAGGAGGTCTACGCCCGCAAGGTGCAGTTAGCCACGAACTTCACGCAGCGGTCGGAGTTTCAGACCGCTTACGGCGGGCTGTCGAACAGCGCCTACGTGACGGCGCTGCTGGCGCGCTACCAACTCGGCTCGATCACGACGCCCGACCCGGCGCAGCCCGACGGGGCGACGAAAGTGACGCTGACGAGCACCGACCTCGTCACCCGCCTGAACGCCGGCACGCTGACGCGCGCGCAGGTCTTCCGCGCCGTCGCGGACTCGGATCAGGCCGGCGCGGCCGAGTTCAGGAACGCCTTCGTCGGGATGCAGTACTACGGGTATCTCAGGCGCAAGCCGGACGCGGGCGGCTACCAGAACTGGCTCGACTACCTGGCGACGCACCCCGACGACTCGCGCACGATGGTCAACGGCTTCGTCAACTCGCCGGAGTACCGCCTCCGCTTCGGCCCGGCCCAGTGATTGAGCGGGCAAGTTTTCGACGCTTAGTTCACACAGAGGGCACAGAGGACACAGATTTTTACTGTGTCTCTGTGCCTACTCTGTGCCCTCTGTGTTGAAAACGGCCGCACGCTACCCTCAACCAACGCCCGCGCCGCTCCGTCGCCCCTACGCTTGAGCAACGACTATACTTTTCCCGGCCCGCTGTTATAATGGCGGCGACGCAACGCTGCGCCTCCCCGGACTCTTTTTGATCACTCCTCCGCCCGAACCGGCCCGCTTTAGTTTTTTTCGGGCGGCGCGCGCGTAAACGCAGACGCGCCCCGCCGCATCAAAGGGTTACGCGCCCGGCCGATAATTGCCCTCGTGTCAGACAACGGCCGGCGCGCCCTGAACCGACAACTTGAGACTTAAAGCCGGCGCGCCCCCTTTCAACGGGCGCGCCGGCCGGACGGCGCAAACGGGAGCAAGCCGACGCGGTCAACTTTAGCCCTCCCCGGCGGCCACAGGCGTTCGCAGAAGCATTTTTCGGAGACTTCCACCATGTTTAGCCAACTCGCACGCAAGCTGACGGCCGGGGCGCTCGCTCTGACCATGCTCGGCGGCACGCTCGCCGCCGCCGCGCCGCGCCCGCAGCAGCCGGCCGACCAGGCTTCGACCGACAAGAAGGATAAGAAAGACAAGCAGGCGAAGCCGGAGCAGAAGGCGGCCGACGACGCCGCCACCAGCAACGACCCCAAGCGCCCGCTCTCGTCCAGCGAAGACCCGAACATGATCGGGAAGCGCAACATCAACACCGGCATCTGGGCGAAGATGGCCGGCTCGATGGAGAAAGAGGTCGCGCTGGGCCGCCAGTTGGCGGCGGAAGTTGACCGCCAGGCGAAGTTCATTGACGACCCGCTCATCACCGAGTACATCAACCGCGTCGGGCAGAACATCGTGCTCCACTCGGACGCCAAAGTCCCCTTCACCATCAAGGTCATAGACTCGGACGAGGTCAACGCCTTCGCCCTGCCGGGCGGCTTCTTCTACGTCAACAAGGGGCTGATTTTGGCGGCCGACAACGAGGCGGAGGTCGCGGGCGTGATGGCGCACGAGATCGCGCACGTCGCCGCGCGCCACGCCGTCGAGAACCAGGCCAAGGGCAACGCCATGGAGATCGGCGCGCTCATCGGCTCGATCTTCACGGGCGGCATCGCCGGCATGGTCTACCAGAACCTGGCCGGCTTCGGGCTGCTCGCCGCCTTCATGAAGTTCAGCCGCGCCGCCGAGAGTGAGGCCGACAAGCTGGGCGTGCAGTACATGTACGCCGCCGGCTACGACCCGAACGCCATGTCCACGATGTTCGAGAAGCTGGCGGCGCAGAACAAGAAGAAGCCCGGCCTCATCTCCAAGGCCTTCGCCACGCACCCGCAGTCCACCGAACGGCTCGACGCCTCGCGCGCGCTCGTGGCCCGCTTCCCCGAGCGCGAGGAGTACGTCCTGAGCACGTCCGAGTTCCAGCGCGTCAAGGCGCGCCTCCTCCGGCTGTCGAACGCCAAGGCCTCGACGACGGGCGACCTCGCGGGCGGCAACGACGGCTCCGGCAACGGGCGGCCCACGCTCAAGCGCCGCCAGCCGACGCCCGACGACTCGACCAGCACCGGCACGTCCGACAGCACCGGCACGAGCAGCGACACGCAGCAGTCGCAGCCGCCCAAGCTCAAGCGGCGCGACCAGACGACGACGCAGACGCCGCCGCCGGGCAACGACAACCAGCAGCCCTAAAACGTTTCCGAGCCGACCCGCAAACGGCGAGAGGCGCTCAGGTTCAATCGAACCTGAGCGCCTCTCGGTTTGTGCGCGCCGGTCAGACGCGCGAAGGTTAGGCGCGTGCGTTCGGGCGTAGGCCGGCGGCGCGCGCCCTGTGCGCGGCGCGGGCTACATGCCCTTCTTCTTCGGGCCCTTCATCTGCGGCCCCTTGGCGATGCGCGCCGCGGGCAGCGGCTTCGCCGGCTTGAAGTTGGCCGGCAGCGGCGTGCCGGTGGCGCTGCCGGGCACTTCCACGATCTGGCTCTTCAACGGCCCGAGCGCCCCCAGGATTTCGCCCTTCTCCGCGGCCGGCACGTTGAACTTGTCGAGCGTGGCCACGAGGTCTTCGACCAGGGCGTTGAACTCACCTTCGGTCACCTTCATGTTCTTGTGGGACTGCTTCATACTCAGCCCCGTGTACTGGCACGGCCCGCCCGTCACCTGGCAGACCTGCTCGACGAGGTGCAGCTTGACGCGGGGGATGTCCGACTTGGCGAACTTCTGGTTGATGCGCGTGTCGGCGGCGACGCGCCCGACGAAGTCGTCGATGACCGCCTTGATGGCGTCGAGGCCGCCGATGCGCTCGTAGAGCGACTTCTGGGCCGGCATGTCGGAGTGCCCCGACATGTTGCTGTTTTGCGCGGCGGCGCTCACGGCGCACGCCGCGAGCAGGCCCAGGGCCAGCACAACTGCTTTAACCTTCCGCATGGTGTTTCTTCTCCTTGTCCAGAAATGGTTTGAAAGACTGCCTGTCAGAACCCGGCGCGCGCTGGCGACGGGGGTTTTTGAGCGTCAGCGCAACCCGCTTGGCCCGCCCGGCGACCCGCCGGGGCACGTCTCCCTTATCCGGGGCACATCATCCCCGGTGCTGCTCGTGAGCTGGCGTCGTTGGCCGGTCGCGCACAAGATATACGGTCTGAGGTTGAGACCCGGACGCCCGGCGCGGCGCGTGCCTTTGAGCGGGGCGGTCAGACCGCTGCCCAGCAAGACTGCAAGGAGGCGGGCGCGATAATACACGATCTCGCCCCGCGCGGTACACCTTTTTCTGGCCCGTCGCCCCAGCCCCCGCGCGCCCGCGCCGCCGCTCTTACCTTGACAACTTTCCGCCCGCTTCAGTATTCTACTCGTTCGCGTTCTAAACGCTATTTTTCGAGAGAGTTAACTATGTCAACTTACTTTCCCAGCGGGCAGGGCCTCGCCGACAAACGCAGGTGGTACGTCGTGGACGCGGCGGGGCAGACCGTGGGCCGGCTGGCGACGGAGGTCGCGCGCGTCCTGACCGGCAAGAACAAGCCGGAGTACACCCCGTTCCTCGACACCGGCGACCACGTCATCGTCATCAACGCCCGCCGGGCCGTCTTCAAAGGCTCGAAGGCCGAGCAGAAGGTCTACCACTGGCACACGCTCTACCCCGGCGGCCTGCGCTCGATCTCGGTCAAGGATCAGTTCGCCAAGCACCCGGAGCGCGTCATCGAGCTGGCGGTCAAAGGCATGTTGCCGAAGACGAAGCTCGGCCGCGCCATGGCCAAGAAGTTGAAGGTGTACGCCGACGCCGCCCACCCGCACGCGGCGCAGCAGCCCCAGCCGCTCGAATTCAAGGCGCGCGGGCAGAAGTAGACAAACTCCCCAGACAATTATCGAGGTGAGAAGAAATCGTGGCTGAGACACAGTATTACGGGACGGGCCGGCGCAAGACTTCGACGGCGCGCGTCTACCTGCGCCCCGGCGCGGGCGACATCGTGGTCAACCGCAAGCCGTTTGACAAGTACTTTCCGAACGAGACGCTGCGCATGATCATCCGCCAGCCGTTGCAGTTGACCGAGACGGCGGCGAAGTTCGACATCCTCGTCAACGTCGCGGGCGGCGGCCCCGCCGGCCAGGCCGGCGCGGTGCGCCACGGCATCACGCGCGCCCTCATGGAGTTCAACGCCGACCTGCGCCCCGCCTTGAAGCAGGCCGGGCTGGTGACGCGCGACCCCCGCATCAAGGAGCGCAAGAAGTACGGGCAGAAGGGCGCGCGCAAGCGCTTCCAGTTCTCGAAACGCTAGTGCGATTGCGGATTGCGGATTGCGGAGTGCGGATTAGCAGAACAGTTGTTCTCTTAATCCGCAATCCGAAATCCACAACCCGCAATCGGCAACTCCATTGTCGTCGTCCGGGTTGGTTGCGCCTGCCGCCGCGGCGGGGCGCTGACGGGCACGGCGAGTACATAAACCAATCAACTGAGGAGGTTCGAGTTTGGTTTCCGTCACAATGAAAGAACTCCTGGAGGCCGGCGTCCATTTCGGCCACCAAGTCAGGCGCTGGAACCCGAAGATGAAGGACTACATCTTCGGCGAGCGCAACGGCATCAGCATCATCGATCTGCAAAAGACGCAGCGCATGTTCCGCGACGCCATCCAGTTCGTCACCAACCTGGCGGCCGAGGATCGCGGCCGCACCATCCTGTTCGTCGGCACGAAGCGCCAAGCGCAGGACGCCATCCGCGAGGAGGCCACGCGCGCCGGGCAGTACTACATCAACCAGCGCTGGCTCGGCGGCCTGCTGACCAACTTCCAGACCGTGCAGAAGTCCATCAAGCGGCTGCGCGACCTCGAAGCGATGCAGACCGACGGCCGCTACGAGATGCTCACGAAGAAGGAGCGCATCAAGCTCGACCGCGAGCGCGAGACGTTGGAGAAGAACCTGGCGGG
Organism: Pyrinomonadaceae bacterium; assembly: GCA_036389395.1. Taxonomy (GTDB): domain Bacteria; phylum Acidobacteriota; class Blastocatellia; order Pyrinomonadales; family Pyrinomonadaceae; genus QHXQ01. Next base: position 22,255 of record DASVPY010000009.1, on the reverse strand, counting down.
CATCAAGAACATGTCGCGCCTGCCCGACGCGCTCTTCATCATAGACGTGCGCAAGGAGGAGATCGCCGTCGCCGAGGCGAACCGGCTCGGCATCCCGGTCATCGCGGTGGTGGACACCAACTGCTCGCCCGAAGGGATCGACTACGTCATTCCGGGCAACGACGACGCGCTCAGGGCCGTGCGCCTGTTCGCCTCGCGCATCGCCGACGCTGTCGTCGAAGGGCAGCAGCTTCAGAGTCAGGGCGACGAGGGCGCGGCGGGAGCGCCGGCCGCGGCCGCGCCCAGCGCGACGGCGACGGGCACGGGCGACGTGCAGCCGCGCCGCCGCAGCGCCAGCGCCGACAACACCTCTTCGGTCACGACCGTGCGCGATCCGGGCCGCGAGGCCGCGGTCGCCGCCGACATGCAGGCGGCCGCGCCCTCGACCGAGACGCAGGTCTCCGTGCCGGGCAACATCGGGCATCACACGACCGGGCAGCAGCCCGACGCGGTCGGCGACCACGAGCAGGTGGGCACGCACGCGCCTGTGCGCGGCGCGTCGGGCGGCGGCGAGGACGAGAGCGCCTTGCGCCCCGCCCGCGACGCCGAGCAGGAGAAGGGCGCGGAGTCGGTCGGCGCGGCCAAGTGACGCCCCGGCCGCCGCAGGCCCCCGGCACAACTCAGGTTTCATCATTCGGCGAGCGCAGCCACGCGGAACCACCCGCCGGGCTGCGCTTCCTTTCAGGAGGCAGAAGCCAGGAGTCAGAAGTCAGAAGAAGGATTTGCTTTTCATTCTGCCTCCTGACTTCTGACTCCTGTCTACTGAACCAATCGTTTTAGGGGAGCGACGAACATCATGGCAGAGATTACGGCGGCGGCGGTCAAGGCGCTGCGCGAGAAGACGGGCGCGGGGATGATGGAGTGTAAGAACGCGCTCACGGAGGCGGGCGGCAGCGAGGAGCAGGCCATCGAGTTGCTGCGCAAGCGCGGCCTCGCCTCGGCGAAGAAGAAGGAGGGGCGCATCGCCGCCGAGGGCGCGGTCGGCTCCTACATCCACATGGGCGGCAAGGTCGGCGTGCTCGTCGAGATCAACTGCGAGACCGACTTCGTCGCGCGCACCGAAGAGTTTCAGCAACTCGTCAAAGACATCGCCATGCACATCGCGGCGGCCGAGCCGCGCTACGTCTCGCGCGCCGAAGTGCCGGCGGACGCCTTGGACAAGGAGCGCGAGATCGCGCGCGCGCAGGCCAAGAACGACCCGAAGAACGCGAACAAGCCGGAGCAGGTGCTCGACCGGATCGTCGAGGGCCGGCTCAACAAGTTCTACGAGGAGGCGGTGCTGCTCGACCAGCCGTTCGTCAAGGAGCCGTCCAAGACGATCAACGACCTGCTGACCGAGAAGATCGCCAGCATCAAAGAGAACATCACCGTGCGCCGCTTCACCCGCTACAAGATGGGCGAGGGCCTGGAGAAGCGCGCCGACGACTTCGCCAGCGAGGTCGCCTCGCTCGGCGGCACACAGTAAGGATGATTGCGGATTGCGGATTAAGAGGCAGTTGGCCCGCTCCGTCTTCCGGCAGTTCCTTTAATCCGCAATCCGCAATCCGCAATCCGCAATCCGCAATGACACTGGCCGGGGCACAGAGGATGGACGAGCGCGCGCCCGCGTACCGCAGGGTGCTGTTGAAGCTGTCGGGCGAGGCGCTGATGGGCGCGCAGAACTACGGCGTGGACGTGAACGTCGCGCGCGCCGTGGCCGAAGAGATCAAGGCGGTGCACGCGCTCGGCGTCGAGACTGCCATCGTCGTCGGCGGCGGCAACATCTTCCGCGGCGTCTCTAAGAGCGCGGGCAACATGGATCGCTCGTCGGCCGACTACATCGGCATGCTGGCGACGCTGATGAACGCCGTCGTCTTGCAGGACGCGTTGGAGAAGACGGGCACGCACACGCGCGTGCTCTCGGCCATCAACATCCCCGAAGTGGCCGAGCCGTTCATCCGGCGGCGCGCCATCCGCCACCTGGAAAAAAGTCGCGTCGTCATCTTCGCCGCGGGCACGGGCAACCCGTATTTCACGACCGACTCGGCCGCCGCCTTGCGCGCGCTGGAGATCAAGGCGGACGTGATCTTGAAGGCCACGAAGGTCGAGGGCATCTACACGGCCGATCCCGTGAAAGACCCGACGGCGACGCGCTACGACTGCATCACCTACCAGGAGGTGTTGGAGCAGCGACTGCAAGTGATGGACGCCTCCGCCATCTCGCTCTGCATGGACAACCACCTGCCCATCATCGTCTTCAACATGACGCAGCCGGGCAACATCCTGCGCGTCGTCACGGGCGAGCCGGGCGTCGGCACGACCGTCACCACGGAAAAGCAGTGACGAATGACGAGTTAAAAACTTGTCCTCTGCTCGTCACTCGTCACTGCCTTTTCCCTGTCACCTGTCACCTGTCACGGAGATGAGCAATGACTGAGAAGGATGTCGTGAAAGAGACGCGGCCGCGCATGGAGGGCGCGGTGGAGGACTTGCGCAAGAAGCTGGCGACCGTGCGGACGGGGCGTGCGACGGTGAACCTGCTCGACCCCGTCATGGTGGACTACTACGGCACGCCGACGCCGCTCAACCAGATGGCCTCGATCCACGTGCCGGAGCCGCAGATGCTCACCGTCCAGCCTTGGGATCAGACGCAACTGAAGGCCATCGAGACGGCCATCCGCGCCGCCGATCTGGGTCTCAACCCGTCGAACGACGGCAAGCTCGTGCGCGTGCCCATCCCGCCGCTGACCGAGGAGCGGCGCAAGCAGTTGGCCCGGCAGGTGCACGAACTGGCCGAGGAGCACCGCACGGCCGTGCGCAACGTGCGGCGCGACGCCAACGACCGGCTCAAGCGGCTGCTCAAGGACAAGGCCATCTCCGAGGACGCCGAGCGCGACGCCCTCGACGAAATCCAGAAACTCACCAACACCTACATCGCCAGGATCGACGAGCTGGCCAAGAACAAAGAGCAAGAACTGATGAGCGTCTAGCGCCGTTCACGCCAAGGTAAGCCCGCCCGCGAATCAATGCGAGACTCGCGGGCGGGCTTGTATCCGGATAAGCAGTTAGGGCGCGGTCGCCGGCGGGTTGACTATCAGTATTACGTCCCAGGCCCAGCGCCCGACCTGCGCGCCGCGCGCGTCCCTGACCTTCGCCCGGTAGCGGAACTGGTTGCCGTACTCGTCCGTCCGCTTCGACTCCTTGTAGCTCAGGTCAAGCGAGGCGAGGCCGAGGGCGGGCAGGTCGTGTAGCTCGTCCGCCTCAGAGACGCCGTCGTGGTTCGCGTCCTGCCACAGCCGCAAGGAGGCGAAGACGGCGTCGCGGCCGTCGAGCAGGCCGTCGCCGTTGCCGCCGCGCGCCGGCCGGTCGAACTCGGCGAGCGCGCGGAAGCCGTTCGGCGCGGCCGCCGCGGTCAGCGTCTGCTCGGTGAAGTTGCCGAACAGCTCTTTACCGTTGGTTATTTGTCCGTCGCCGTCGCGGTCGAGCGCGAGCCAGGCGTCGTCTGAGCCGGGTCGCGTCCAGGCGGTCGTATCAGGCCGCCCGTCGCCGCCCAAGTCGAAGCGCACGCCGGAGTAGGCGTCGGTGAGCGCGCAGCCGTCGCCGGCCACGTCCACCAGCACGGGCGTCGTGCCGCAGCAGCAGCCCTGCCCGTTCGGGGTCAGGTAGTCGGGGCAGACCGTGTCCGGGTAGAGACAGTAGTCGCTCGCCTCCCAGCAGTTGGGCCCCTCGTACCAGACAGGCCAGTGGCAGATGTCCGGGCAGGAATACTGCTCGTTACTGCACACGTGCTCAACCGTGAATCGCTGCGGCGTGCTGCTTACGCCGCACCCCGCCCCAAAGCTGTAGGTGGCGTCGTAAGTTAATTGTGTCCACTGCCCGATGACGAGGCCGCTGAAGGGATCAGTGGCGTCCCGAAAGTCAGGCGTGTTGAAGAGGGCGTCGCAACGCAAGCCCGTGTTCGTCACGAAGTATCGGGCTGTGGGCGAGGTATTTTCGAAGTACCCATCGAGAAAATAAACCGTCCAGTACTTGGTTTGCTCGTAGTAAATGCCGCCGCTTGTGATCTGGTCTATGGTCGCGGTGTCGCTGCCGCTCGAAACATAGTGCGATTTACACCCTGATGTGGCGCAGGCCGCTGGCGGCGCGGCGCGCAGCCAGATGAATAGGAGCACGCTGGCGCAAACAAGGACGGTCAGGAGCGTCCTCATGGGTTCACGCCTTTTTTCTGCGCTGCGCGTTTCGCCCGTTCATACACACGCTCCTCGTGCATCTCCCTGAGCACCTCCGCCCAGCCTTCTTCCGTGCCGTCAGCGTAAATAACGGCCGAGACCACCACCGGGATACGCTTATCCAAATCACGGAGGACGATGCTGAACCTGTGGGTTTCGTGCGGCGGGATGACCACCTCAGGCGGGTCGGAGAACATGCCGCCGTCCTTAGATATCGACTTATTGCCGAAGCTGACGGTGAGGGCAATCACGGGCAGGTCAGAGTCGTTCTCAAGCTCAAGGACGACCGATGCGCCGCGACTCTCGGGATGGCGCACCGTGGTTCTGACCACTTTCAGGCGCTTGATCTTAGAGGTGATGGGCGGCAGTTCCGCGCCGCCGGCCTGGGCCGCCTGCGGCGCGGCGGGCGGCGCTTTGGCGGTAATGCTGATGGCGGAGACGATGACCGTAACGATGATCATGACCAGCCACAGGTTACTCTGATCCAGCCGTTTCATAAGGGTTCCCTTCCGTCTGAGCAGTGAGAGCTATTGCTAGAGCGGTAGCCTGATGAGCGCCTTCCACGGTTGCCTACGGCCCGTGCTTTTACGCCTTTAAAAAAGCGCTGTCAAGGTCGTGATTTTGTAGTGGGCCACGACGAAAAACAAGCCCACGGCGTCTCACGCCGTGGGCTGCGTAGAACCGGCCGCTCGTTGATCGTCCGCGCTATTGGCCGGGGATGGCGAAGGCGTCGTCGGGGAGCGTCTGGTTGAGCTTGATCTCTTTGGCCTTGAACTCGGCGTAGGCGGGGCCCGTCGGCATGTCGATCTTCCAGACGGAGTTGACGGGCACGAGCACGCCCTCGAACTCCTGCACCTTCTGGTTCTCGACGCTGAAGGTCAGCCCCTTGAACTGCACCTCGTAGCGAATCAGCCGCGCGGTCACGGCGTCCACGTAGAAGTCGGTCGCGTTGCCCGCCGGGTCGGTGATGCGGAAGGCGCGCTCCTTCTTCTTGTCCGGCAGCGCCGAGACGACGTAGCCCGGCTGGTCGAAGCGGGCGAGGGCGGCCCAGCCGAGCTTGTTTATGGGCGGCAACTCCACGCGCGGCATCGAGCTGTAGCTGCGCTCGCCGTCGAAGATGCTCTCTAGTTGGAAGAGCGGCGTCTGGATGTTCAGGCGCAGCCGATCCTGCGCGAACAGCAGCCCGAACTTACCCGATAGCGACTGGGTCGAGCCGGGCGAGTACATGTCCACCGAGCCGATGAGCATCATGTTCTTGAGCGCGCGGAATTTCTCGCCGCCCTGCGCGTTGAAGGCGGCGCGGGCCAGCTCGACGGGCGTGCTTGCGGGCGTGACGGCGGTCGTGGCCGCCTTGGGCGGCGCGGGCTGCTGCGCGGCGCAGAGGCCGGCGAGCGCGAAGAGCGCCGCGAGGGCGCGGGCGAGTGTGGGGGCTGCGAATCTCATTGCTTTTAAACTCCTTCGGCCGCCCTAAAAGGGGCCTTGCGGCGGGCTGTCGGGGCGAAACCGTTTCGGGTCAGAGCGTGCGGCGCGCGCACGAGTTAAAGGTATAAGACGCGCTGGTGTCAAGCTGTGTTAACGAAGAAAGCGGGGCGCGGGTTTCAAAACGGGCGGGGGGGTCTTGCGGTTGCAGGTAACGAGCGGCCGGTTGAAACACAGAGGGCACAGAGAAAGCCACAGAGGACACAGTTTAAAAACTCTGTGTCCTCTGTGGCCCTCTGCGCCCTGTGTTGAGCTTTTCCGCAGACCAGCCTAGAAGCTGAACCGCACCTGCGCCTCGACGCAGCGGTTGTTGGGGCAGCGCCCGCCGCCGCCGGGGCCGAAGCCGAACGCGCCGCCGGTCGAGATGGCCCGCCCGAAGTCCGGCGAGCTGAGGTTGCCGACGATGAAGCCGGGGTTGTTGTGGTTCAGCAGGTTGTTGAAGTTGACGCTGAAGGTCAGGCTGTAGCGAGCCTCGCCGCCGCCCCCGAAGGGGCCGCCGCCGCCGCCACCGCCGCGCTGGCCGCCGCCGCCACCGGCGAAGATGCCACCCGCGCCGAACGCGCCGCCGCCCCCGCCGCCGCGTTGACCGCCGCCGCCGCGTTGAGCACCACCGCCACGTTGACCACCACCACGCTGACCGCCGCTGTTGTTCGCGGCCGTCTGCGTGTTCGCGGCGGGCTGCGCGCCGCCGCCCGCCGCGGCCGCGCGCGCGTTCGCGCGGCGGCCGAAGCTGAACGACTTGCTGACGCGCAGGTTGACGGTGAAGAGGCCGGGGCCGTTGCCGAAGTTACGCGGGATGATGGTCTGGCCCGGCTTGGGGTTCACGTCGAAGTTGCCGTAGGGCGTGACACGCAGCGAGCAGAGCAGCGCGTTCGCGCTGACGCAGGGCGGCGTCTGCGCGTCGGCGAAGGCCGGGCGGTCGAAGAACTGCGTGTCGCCGTTCGTGTCCTGCCCCGTGGTGATGTTGAAGGGCCGGCCCGAGGTGGCGATGATGAACGGGTTCAGGCGCAAGTCCCACGGCGCGCTGAACGAGCCGCCGAAGAAGAAGCGGTGGCGCACGTCGAACGAGGCGCGGCTGTACTCGGCGCTCAGGTCGTAGTTGTTGGCCGGGAACGTGCCCACGCCGTCGGCGTTGCTGTCCGTCTTGCTCAGCGTGTAGTTCGTGAACAGCGAGAACTTCGGGTTGAAGCGCGTGTTCGCGCTGATGAGCAACTGGTGCTGCTTGAGGACGCCGTTCGACTCGTACTCGAAGATGTTGCCGGCGGCCGCGCCGAACGGGCGCACGCCGCCCACGGGCGCGTTGATGTTGCGCGAGCGCAGCAGGTGCAGCGAGCGCGTGTTGATGTAGTTGACCGTGGCCGTGATCTTGCCGGGCAGCAGGCGCTCGACGCTGACGACCGACTGGACGGTGTAGGGCGCGGTCAGACGGGGATCGAGCCGGCGCGTGGCCTGCGCCTGCGCGAACGGCGCGAGCATCGCCACGTCCGGCACGTTGGGGAAGGCGGCGAGCACGGCGCGGCGCAGCGCGGCCTCCGGCGAGGCGTCGTCGGGCGCGGGCGCGGTGATGAAGAACTGGCGCGTGTTCGTGCCGTTGAAGCGGTTGGCCTGCAAGCTCAGGCTCTCGCCCGCGCGGTCGTAGAAGACGCCGAAGCCGCCGCGCACGACCGTCCGCGGCTGGCGCGCGCCGCCCTTCGGCGACCACGCGAAGGAGAAGCGCGGCGCGAAGTTGAGGTTGCTGCTGATGTTCGTCTGGTTCTCGTAGCGCAGGCCGGCCGAGACGGTCAGGTTCGGGCGCACGCGCCAGTCGTCCTGCATGTACAGGCCGAAGTCCGTCTGGCTGACGGAGGCTTCGGGGTTGCCGCCGTTGAGGCTGAGCTGCGAGGGCAGCACGCCGGGCGTGCCGAGGCGGAACAGGCGGTACTGGTCGAGCGACGTGAGACCGAACCCGCCGGTGAAGGTGTAGGTGCCGTTGAAGCCGCCCTGGTTGAAGTCCGTGATGCGGACGCCGCGCACGCGCACGCCCGCCTTGAGCGCGTGCATCCCGCGCGTGAACGACGTGTAGTTTTGCAGCTCGAAACGGTTCGACGTGTTGCGCACGGGGCCGGCGTTTGAGCCGCCGCCCGTAAACGACCCGGCCACCTGGACGACCGGCGCGGAGATGTCGCCGCCCGACTCGGTGTGCCCGTGCTGGAACTGGAAGCGCGTCTCGTTGATGACGGTCGGCGAGAGGATCGCGGTCTCCGTTATTTGAAACGTCTGGTCGGTGTTCTTCGAGCTGTAGAGGCGGTTGACGCCGAAGAACGGATCAACGTCGAGCGAGTTTTCGCTGACGCCGAGGTTGTCCTGCCGGCTGCGCGAGAAGGTGTAGCGCGCCACCAGCGTGTTCTTCGCGTTCAACTGGTAGTCGAAGCGCGGGCTGAAGGTGAGGCGCGCGGTCGGCTGCACGACGACGCGGTTGACGCGCGTCTCGGCGAGCGTCGCCGGGTCGAGGAACGGCGCGTTGATGATGCCGTTCTCGTCCGAGCCGCGCCGCTCGAAGTCGAAGAAGAACGACGCCTTGCGCTTGACGACGGGGCCGGAGAGGTTGCCGCCGAAGTTGCGCGCCTGGTAGGGCGCGCGCGTGACGGAGTAGGGGTTGCGCGAGTTCAGGCTCTCGTCGGCGAAGGTGAAGAAGGTCTGCCCGCGGAAGCGATCCGTGCCGGGCTTGGTCAGAATCTCGATGCGCCCGAAGCCGAGCCGGTCGTACTCGGCGGAGAACGGGTTCTGGTTGATGCGGATTTCGCGGATCGACTCTTTCGGCGGGACGCGCCCGCCCGTGAAGCCGTCAATGAAAATCTGCCCGCCGTTGGGGCCGGCCGAGGGGCCGGCGAGCGCCTGGAGCGCGGCCGCCAGATCGTCCGGGTCGTCGGGCAGCGCGTCCAAATCCGTGCCCTTGATGACGAGCGAGCTGGCGTTGTTCTCGGCCTCCGTGCTGACGGGCGACTCGGCCGCCACCGTCACCTCTTCCTTGCCGAGCGTGACGCTCAACTGGATGTCGAGCGCCTGGCGGCGGCCCGCGGCGACTTCGACGGCCGGGTTGTTGTAGACGGCGAAGCCGGCGGCCGCGGCCGTCACGGCGTACTTGCCGGGCGCGAGGTTGGCGAACGTGTACGCGCCGTCGTCGCCGGTCTGCGTGGTCTTCTGCGCGCCGCTCGCGTCCACGAGCGTGACAGTCGCGCCGATGAGCAGGCCGCCGAACTCGTCCGTCACAGTGCCGCGCAGCGTGCCGAGTTGGCCTTGCGCGAACGCCGCCGCGCCGAGCGCGACGACGAGCGCGAGCGCCGCCGCGCGCCTCAAGATGATAGCTGCGAATGTATGCATGACTCTCCGATGACTTCCCTTCCGTGGACTATATAAAACTCTTTGCGTTCCTTCGCGGCTCTCTTCGCGGCCTTTGCGGTTAAAGGTTTTAAGACCTAACCGCAAAGGCCGCGAAGAGAGCCGCGAAGGACGCAGAGGTTATTACGGCAAGCCGATGCCGAAATCGAGACCGGCGGGCAAGCCCGTGCCGAGCGAACCGGCCGCGCCCTGCTGCTGTTGCTGCGGGCGGGCCTGCATCATGGCGAGCAGCGCGTCCGCGCCCGCGATGACGTTGATCGCGGTGACGCGCGTCGGGTCTGCGCCCGTCGTGCTTGAGACGATGATCACGTCGCCCGCCTTCAAATCGGCCAAGGTCGTAACGGGCAGACGTTCCAGCATCGCCTGCACGTCGAAGCCGCCGCGCCGCATCCCGCCGCCGGGGCCGCCCTCGCCCGGCGCGCGCCCTTCGCCGCCCTGCGGCGGGCCGCCCGCCGCGGGCCGGCCTTGCTGGCCTTGACCTTCAGGTCTGCCCTGCCCTTCGGGCCGGCCGCCGCCGGGGCCGCCGCCCTGCCCGCGCATCGCCATCATCTGCGCGAACTGCTCCGGCATACGCCGCAAGGTCGAGTCCTGGCTGATGACGACCGTCATAGTCTGCTTGGTCTGCTCGTTCTTGATGGTCAACTGGTTGTGCGCCGCGTCCACGGCCGTGACCGTGCCGACGAGCGTGCGGAACGAGCCGGAGACGATCTCTTCGGACGCGAAGCGCGCGCCGTCGGCGCTGCGTTCGCCGAGCGCGCGGAGCTGATCGCCGACCTTGAGATCGGCGAACGTGCCGGGCTTGGCGTCGCTGAACTTGACGGAGTCGGGCGCGTAGCGGCGGAACTCGGTCTTGTCCGTCACCGCCACGACGACCGGCGTCGTGCCTTGCGGCCCGCGCACGTTGATCGTGATCTCTTTAGTCGCCGCGTTGAGCGCCGTCACGACGCCGAGCACGCCGCGCCGCCGCCACTCCTCGCGGTCGCGCTCCTGCTTCGCCGCGTGATCCGCCTTCGTCATCATGATGACGACGCGCGCGGGCACGGACTTCTGATCGTCCGCGACCTTGCCGAGCGCGACGAGCCGGTCGCCCACGCTGATCTCGGTCGGCTCAATCGTGAGCAGATCGGCCGGCGTCAACTTGTCGGCGTGCGCGACGGCTTCGGGCTTGGCGCGGTAGTACTTCGTGGCGTCGCCGACGACGACGGTGACGAGCGTCGTCGTCCCGTCGGCCTTAACCGTGATCGTGCGGGCGGCGGCGTCGAGCGCCGTCACCTCGCCGGCCACGCGGTTGGCGGAGATGCCGGCCGGCGGTTGCGCGGCCGGGGTTTGCGCCGCGGCGGGCTGCTGCGCGCGCGCGCCCGTGCCCGCGGTCGCGCAGGCGCAGAGCGTCAGGATGGCGAGAAACTTCTTCATGCGTCCTCTTGTCTGGCTGAAAGTTGCGCCCCGTCGCTCGAACGGGGCGAGTGACTTCGGCTGCTACGTTTAGCTGCGCCACGTGGGGCCGGGCGCGCGCTGTTACTTACGTCGAATTCTTGCGTCGAAACTCGCGTCGAAGCTTACGTCGAAGCTTAACGTCTGCGAGACCGCGACTGTTCAGCGTTCGTCGCGCCCGTGGTCGTCGTCGCGGCGTTCCCCTTCGCGCCGGCTGTCCTGCTGCGCTACGACGGCGTCGAAGCGCTGCTGCTGTTCGGGGGTGAGCAGCGCGCGGATGCGCGCGCGCGCCTGCTGGCGTGGCGCTTCAAAGCGCGGGCGCAGCTCTTCGCGCAGCGTGCGGTACTGGTTGCGCGTCTCGTCGAGGATGGCGCGAATCTGCGTCGCCTGCTCGTCGGTCAAGTTCAGATCGCGGCGCAGGGCCTCGAAGCGGGCCTGCGGGTCGCGCTCGCGGCGCTCGCGCCCCGAGGCCGCGCGCGTGCGGTAGAGCACGTCGAGGGCCGCGCCCGTCGCGCAGCCCAGCGCGAAGACCAGCGCCAGCACGAGCCAGATTTTGATTCTTGTGCGCCCGTTGATAGTCATAACTTAGTGCGTGTTCTGTTCGGCGCGTTCGACGACGAGGCGCAAGACCTCGTCGCGCGAAAGGTTCTGCGGCCCCGCGAGCACGGTCTGCTCGACGCCCGCGTCGCGCGCCTCGAAGAGCGCGTCGTCGCTGAGCGGCAGCGGCGCGGGGGCTTGCGTCGCGCCGCCGACGCCCGCCAGCCACAGCATCAGCGCGAGCGCGAGCGCCGCGAACGCGGTCAGCGCGGGCACGGCCCGGCGCGCGACCGAGAGCACGGCGAGCCAGCCGTCGTCGGCCTCGGCGCGGCGCAGGCGCTCGGCGGCGATGCGCGCGCGCAGAGCGCCCAGGGCGTGCGGCGCGGCCGCCGCCTGCTCGAAGGCTTCGTCGTTGGCCGCGGCGGCGCGCACGAGGGCGCGGCCCGCGCGGTCGAGCCGGGACTGCTGGGATTGGGGATTTTGCCTGCCGAACATGGCGTTCATGCTCCGTCTCCGCCCCGCGGGCGGCTTGGCTTACACACGAAAGACGCGGGCAACGCCCGCCGGGTTACAAGAAAAGAGCAGGAGGCAGTAGGCAGGAGCCAGGAGCCAGGAGCCAGAATGAAAGGCCGGCCTTTCATTAAGGTCGGCCTTTCCGCTGCCGCGGCCTCTACCGTCTCCCTACTGACTTCTGACTCCTGGCTTCTGGCTTCTTCCTGCCTCCTGCTCTTACGTTTTACAGATACTTCCGCAGCAGCCCGCGCAGGTGTGCGCGGGCGCGGTGGGCGCGCACCTTGACCTTGGGCACAGACCAGCCGGTGAGGCGCGCGATCTCGGCGACCGACAACCCTTCGGCGTCGAGGAGCGTGAGGACGAGGCGGTCTTCGGCCGAGAGGCGGGCGAGGAGTTTGGCCGCGAGGTCGCGCGCGACGAGCGCGTTTTCCACGTCCGCGCCGGGCGCGGCGGCGTGCAGGCGCTCGTGGAGCGCGCGCGCCTCGCCCGCGCTCAAGTCTTCGAGGCCCTGCTCGGCGCGGCGCGCGTGGCGGCGCAACTCGTCGTAGCAGACGTTGACGGCGATCTGCGCGAGCCACGCGGCGAACGAGGCGGCGTGTGCGCCCGCGAAGTCGGCGAGCGCGAAGTAGGCTTTGGTGAAACTCTCCTGGACGATCTCTTCGATCTGTTCGGGGCGGGCGAAGAAGCGGGAGGCGATGCGCGCGACGCGGCGGCGGTGGCGCTCGAAGAGTTGCGCGAACGCGTCCGCGTCGCCCGCGCGCGTGGCCGCGACGAGAGCGTCATCGGTCGGTTCGCCGGTCGGTAGCATTCGAGAACAGTGACGAGTGACAAGTGACAAGTGACGAGTAAAAGCCGTTAGGGATTAGCTGTTAGCTTTTGGCTAAAGACCAAAAGCTAACAGCTAACAACTAACTTGTCACTCGTCACTTGTCACTCGTCACTGTTTTATCGGCAGCCGCCAGCCGAGGCGGTAGCGCGCGGTGAGCGCGAGACCGAGACTCGTGACCAGCAGCCCCGCGACGCCGAGCAGCCAGACGTAAGGGAGCGACAGCACCGCGACCCAGAAGACCGTGCCGAGCAGCAGCGCGCCCGTCTCCGAGCGGCGGCGCTCCGTCAGCAACAGGCGTTGCAACCAGCGCCCCGTCGCGGCGTGGATGGCGACGCGCCCGAAGAGGTACGCGACCAGCAGCAGCAGGAGCGCCAGCGCCCCGACCAGCGCGCCCAACACCGGCGGCAGCCAAGCGAGCGACACCGGCACGCCGAAGCCGATGACGAGCGCGCCGACCAGCCCGATGAGCGCGACGCGCAGGCTCGTCAGACGCAGGCGCGTGGCGGCGCGCGAGATCGCGCCGGGCGTCGCCGCCGTCAGCGCGAGCGAGATGATGAACCAGAAGAGCACGGCGAGGACGCGCACGCCGAGTGCGGCCGGCGTCCAGCGCGGCGTCAGCAGCGACGTGGGGTTGCGCGCCATCTGGCGCAACTCGCTCTCGTAGCCGGCGTACATGACGGTGGCGCTCGCGGGGTTGCGGCACGGCTCCGTCTTGCCGTGGTGGTAGACGCCGCCGAAGACCCACACGTCGCCGCCGATGCACGCGCCCTCGCGCTGCACGACCGACCCGCCCACCGCCGCCACGTCGCCCTCGACGCGCCCCTCGACGATCACGTCGCCGCCGAACGCCAAGACGCCGTGCTTGACGCGCCCGCGCACGACGACCGAGCGGCCCAGGCCGAACACGTCTTTGCACGCGTCGCCCTCGACGATGCGCGGCGCGCCCTCGTCGCCCCGCGCCACGCCCTGCTCGACCTCCTCCTGCGTCCGCGCCGCAACGCACAGGCCCGCGCCCAGCGCGAGCACGAGCGCCGTCGTGCGCACGAGGGCCGCGAGCGCCGCGCGGGCGTCGGGTCGTCGGCTGGTCATCGCGTCTACGTCGGTCATCGAAGGTGTTACAAGGTCAACGGTCTTACAACGAACACGGTCAACGTCTGTCAGACGGACGGTCTCGGTCACAAGTCTTAACACGAACGCGCCCGCCCGCGAGGGGAGTAAGCAAGGCGGCGGCGCGCGCAACGAACGCGCACGGGCTTAGTCGGGGATGCGCGTGCGGTGATAACTGCTGATGAGGCGGAAGAGGAGGACGATTGCGCCGAGCAGCCCGGCGAACGCGGAGAGGCGCAACGCCCCCGGCCCTTCCGTCACCTGCGCGCCGAGCGCGCGCAGGATGAGCGCCGAGCCGCGCGCCGCCTCGGTCAGCGTGTGCCAGAGCACGTCGCAGGTGGCGCGCACGGCGCGGGCCGCGAACCCCAAGGGCGCGAGCGCCTCGCCGAAGGCCGACGCGCCGAGGAGCGCGAACGCCAGGAGCGCGAGCGCCGCGCAGACGGTCAGCGCGCGCTTCTTCTCTGTGCGCAGACCGCTCACGTCCGCCTGCGCGCGCGCGCGCACGACGCGGCTGAAGTCGCCGGGCAGGCGCGGCTGCTCGCGCGTCATGTCGCCGAAGGCCACGTCGAGCAGGCACAGGAGTCGCCGCTGCTCGTTGAGCGCGGCGGCGCACGGCGCGCACGCGCGCGCGTGACGCTCGAAGCGCGCGGCCGCGTCGGCCGCCAACTCGCCGTCGAGGTAGGCGGCGGCCTCTTCGGGGCGGCAGTCGGGGCGCGCAAGTGTGTCGGCGGCGTCCATCGCTTCCGGTCTTTCCTCCCCTTGAGAGACTTCAGAGCGCGGTGATGCCGCGCGCCGCGAGCGGCCCGCGCATGGCCTCGCGCGCGCGGAAGATGCGGTTCTTGACCGTGCCGAGCGGGAGGCCCGTGACCTCGGCGATCTCGTCGTAGCTCAGGTCGTGGCCGTGGCGCAGGATGATCAGCTCGCGGTAGGCGGGCGGCAGGGCGCGCACCACGTCCTCGATCTCGGCGCGGCGCTCCTTGCGCTCGCTCTCCTGTTCGGGCGTCATCAGCCCGCTGGGGATCGGGCGCTCGTAGCCGTCGCCGGTCTCCAGTTCCTGCGTGCGCGGGCCCGTGCGGCGCAGGTAGTCAATGGCCGCGTTGTGCGCGATGCGGTAAATCCAGGTGGAGAACTTGTACTCGGGGCGGTAGCGCGCGAGCGAGTTGTAGACCTTGATGAACACGTCCTGCGTGAGATCGAGCGCCGCCTCGTAGTCGCCCGTCATGCGGTAGACGTAGGAGACGATGGGCCGCTGGTAGCGGCGCACCAACTCCTCGAAGCCGGCGTCCGTGCCGGCGAGCGCGCGCGCGACCAGATCGCAATCGGCCAGCGCCGCCAGACTCTCGAACGTGGGGGCCAGTGCGCTCATAAGCAGGACGACCGGGACAGTGGTGTTACGCTAGCATAAGCGGCGAAGTTTCAAAAGCAGGCAGCGCGCGGCCCGGCCCGCCGGACGACGCCCGGAAGGTCTGACGACCGCCGCGACTTAATGAATCAGTGTGCGACGAGCGAGCGGGCGACGAGACCGACGCCGCCCGCGAGCAGGACGATCATGACGAGCGTGTTGAAGAGGCTGGTCGGCTGGAAGTAGATGTGCAGGTTGAGCAGGACGCCCGTGAGGATGATGACGAGGCCCGCGCCCGCGAGCAGCCAGCCGATGATCGAGCGGCCGTTGAAGAACAAGAGGCCGACGCCGAAGATGAGCGGCACGAGCGACAGGCCGAAGGCGCTGTAGCCCCAGACCGCCCAGTAGCCGCTTGAGACCGTGACCTGATTCGTCAGCACGTAGCCGCCGGCCACGGCCATCGCCAGCCCGAGGAAGAACTCGATTACGCCGCCGCGCGTCCCGCCCGCGCCGCGGAAGCGCCCCGGCTCGTCAGACCTCTCTTCGTCCATCGTCTCTCGCGCCTCCCGTCAAAGCCGCCGGCCGCGCCGGGCCGGGAAGTTGCCCGCCGCGCTCACGCCCACGCGAGGGCGGCGAGGCCGGCGGGCGCGGCGATGAACTTGAAGTCGAGATCGCCGGACGGCAACGTGAGGCGCAGGTCGGCGGCGGAGACGAGCCGCGGGGCGGCGTCGAGCGTCTCGGCGACGAGCGTGCGCGTCGCCTCCGGCTCAAGCCCGCGCCCGGCGACGAGCAGTTGGTCGAGCCGTTCGGCCGCGCCTCCTTCGTCGGCGGAGGCGGCCACGCGGTCGCGGTAGAAGAGTAGAAAGCGGTAGAGTTCGTCGGCGCGGTCTTCGGGGTCGCAAGCGATGGTGCGCACGAGCAGCGGCTGCCCGGCGCGCAGGAGCACGGCCGTGAAGCCTTCGGCGTGACCGCTGACCAGGAGCGAGTCGGCCGGCGGCGAGCCGCGCATGAGCCACCAGGCCTCGCCCGCGTGGCGCGGCAGGATCAGCCCGGCGTGCCAGCCGAGCAACGCGAACGCCGCCTCGTACTCGGCGAGCACGGTGAGCCGGACGGCCGTCGTCAGGTAGCGCGCGCGCCCCTGCGCGTCCGGGCGCAGCCGCTCGCGCGCGATGCGCAACTCTTCGAGCGCGTGCCCGAAGGCGCGCTCGGTCTTCCAGCGCACCATCTCTTCGAGTTCGCCGCGCGAGCCGGCGCTCGTCTCCATCGTCAGAATTGTGGTGCGCGTGGCCGCCTCGGGCAGCGCCACCGACCAGCGCCGCCGCTTCTGCAAGCCGGTGCTGCGCACCAACTCGCCCAAGGTCTCGGCCAACTCGCCCACGTCCGCCACGTTCGACTCCTCGAACGCCGGGCGCAGCAAGCCCGCGGGCAGCGGCACGTAACCGGCGCGGCGCACGACGAACGTGTCGCGCCGCCGGTCGAGCGCCACCACGGCCGCCACCTCGCCCGTCAGCCCCACCGCCGCGGAAGGCCAACGCGGCTTCAGTATCTTCGCCAGAGGGTTAGGCATAAAAAAGAAGTCAGGAGTCAGAAGCCAGAAGTTAAAAACCGGAAGCCGGAAGCCTTAAGACAAAAGCCAGAAGTCAGGAGCCAGAGGTCAGAGGATAACGGCTGGACGCGCGCACACCTTCCGGCTTCTGGCTTCTGGCTTCTGACTCCTGCCCGTCACCACTGATCGTAAGTTGACTGCCCGTCGAGCGCCTGATCGCTGGAGACGCTGTGTACGTCGGTGATGCCGGAGCCGCCTTCGGACGAGGTCGGGTCGGGGCCCGTGTCCCAGCGCCAGTCGTCGTTGCCGGTCATCGGGTCGCGCGGGATTTCGCGCAGGTAGCCGGCCGTGACCAGGTCTTGCGGCGACTCCGGCAGCTTGCCCTTGTCGGCCGCGTACTGGTCGAGCATCTTGCGCATCTGGAACAGGTCGTCGCGCAGCACGCTCTCGCGCGCCTGCTGCACGGTGCGCTGGTACTGCGGCAGCACGATCACCGCCAGCACGATGATGATCGAGATGACGATCATCAACTCCAACAGCGTGAAGCCGGCCGCGCGCGGCACGCGGTAAGCAGTAGCCAGTCGCAGACGCGACCGCCGCGCGACCGCCGCCGAGCGATCTTCCGACTCCTGGCTTCTGACTCCCGGCTTCTCCATTCCTACCAGTCCTTATACTTCGTGCCGTCGAGGGCGGTGCCGTCGGAGCGGGAGGTCACGTCGAAGAGGCCGGCGTCGGTACCGTCGGAGCAGGTGTCGGCGTCGTCGAAGGGCGTGTGCAGGCACCAGTCTTTCTTGCCGGTCATCGGATCGACGGGAATCTCGCGCAGGTAAATCTTCTTCTTGTTCGCCAGCAGGCCGCCGCTGCCGAGCGTCGGCAGACTGCTGCTCTCGCCCGACGCGGGGTTCGCGCCGCCGACCGCGCCGAGTTGCGGCTGGCGCGGCACGACGCCCACGCCTTCGACCATCGCCTCAAGGCTCGGCGGGTAGCGCAGGATGTTGTCCACGCCGAAGATGGTGCAGTCGGCGATGGCGACCTTGCTGCGCGGATCGATGACGACGGCGGGCTGACCGCCCGCGCCGTTCGGCGGGTTGGGCGCGGGCGCGCCGCCGACCGCGCCGGCGCACTGCATCCCGACCGTGTCGCGCTGGAAGTCCTTGATCGACTCGCGCATCTGCCGCAGCGCCTCGCGCAACTGCGACTCGCGCTGCCGCTTGACCGCCGTCTTCACCATCGGCAGCACGCCGATGGTCAGGATCACCATCACGGTCATCGTCACGACCAACTCGATGAGCGTCCAGCCGCCGGCAGAGCGAGCAGCAAGCAGTGTGCGGCGCGGGGCGCACGCTGAATGCCGCGCCGCCCCTTCCGTCTGCTTACTGTTTACTCGCCTCATGTCGTCCTCCGCCTACTGCTTCACGACGACGTGCGCCTGCGCCAGTTGGGGCGTGAGGCCGCGGCCGTCGGCGGCCATGAAGTGGACGCCGGATTGGTCGAAGCCGATGTCGCCCGCGCCGGGCGCGAGCGCCTCGATCTCGACGACGAGCAGCACGCCCATGCCGTTGAGCGGCGTGCCGGCCGCGGGCGCGACGACCGCGAGCAGCGCGCCCGTCGGATCGACGGACTGCGTGAGCGTGGCCGCGCCCTGCGCGCCGTCGAACATGTTGCCCTTCGCGACCGAGCGCACGGCGAACAGGCGCGGGTCGAAGCGCAGGGTCGTGGCCGCGAGGTTGAGCGGCCCGCCCGTCTTGACCAGCACGAGCAGCTTCTGGCGTTCGCCGACGCGCATCTCCGGCTGGTTCGAGATGAGCATGAGCGCCGCGCCCGTGGGCGCGAGCGCCGCCGCGGTCGGCGCGACGCGGTTCGCCACCGCCGGCACGGGCTGCGCCGCGCCGCTGTTCACGACCGGCTGCGCCGAGACCTGCGTCGCCGCGCTCGTGGTCGCGAACTGCGTCCGCGTCGCCGCGGTGTTGAGCGCGGGCGCGATCAGTTGCGGGGCGACCAGGTTCGTACCGGCGGGCGCGAAGCTCATCGCCCCGCCGTTGGCTGCCTTAGTTATCGCGGCCGGCGTCAGCGCCGACGGCGCGGGCACGAACGAAGGCGGCTCGGGGTCGGGCGCGTTGAGCGCGTCGGCGGCCGCCGCGGTCATCACTTGCACTTGACTGTTGGTCGGCAGCGCGCGCGCCTGGGCCAGTTGATCCTCGCGGTCGGCCTCGAAGAGCAGGGCTTCGAGCGACTGGCTGGTGGGCGCTTGCAGCGTGCCGCTGTCGCGGTTCTCAAGGTCGGCGGGCGTCACGGTCGGGGCGCGCAGGACGCGCGGCGTGACCGTGACGACGATGTCCGAGTTGCTGTCGCTGTTGGTCGGCGTGGCGAAGAGCCGGCCGAAGAGCGGGATCAGGCCGAGCACGGGGATGCCGCGCCGGCCGTCGGCGTGCTTGTCCTGCGCGACCGAGGCGATCATCATCGTCCGGTTGTTCGGGATGCGCGCCTTGCCGCTGATGGCGCGCTGGCTGAAGGTCGGCGTCAGGTTCGACGCGCCGCCGATCACGTCGTTCGACTCGATCTCCATCTTCACTTCCACGTCCTGGTTCGGGTAGACCTTGGGCTGGAACTTCAGGATGAGACCGGTGTCCTGGTACTGGATGACCGGGTAGCCGCCGCCGAACAGGCCGTTCGTTGCGGGCGAGCCGTTGGTCGTCGTGTTAGTGCCCGTGCCGCCGTAGGGCGTGACCGCGGCGGTCTGCACCGGCACCTTCTGCCCGATGCGGGTGGTGGACTGCTCGTCGTCGAAGGCGTGTACCTGGGTGGAGGCGAGCAGGCGCGTGTTGTCCTTCGACTGGAAGAGGCTGACGGAGGAGGCGGGCAGCAGGAGCGCGCCGCCGACGACGTTCGGGATGATCGTGCTGGTGGTCGTGCCCGTGCCCTTGCCCGTGCCGGTGGTCGTGCCCGTGACGCGATCCTGGCGCGCGCCGAACGGGAAGGTGCTGGTGAGTAGCCCGCCGAGGCCGGTGGTGAGCGAGTTGGCGTCGCCCAACTGGTTGCCGATCTGCAAGAGGTTGTTGCGCGACACCTCGTAGATGTTCACGTCCATCACCACCTCGGCGCGATCCTTGTCCACGCTGGTGAGGAGTTGCGCGATGAGCGCGATGTTCTCCGGCGTGTCGCGGACGGTGATGCTGTTGGTCTGCTTGTTGGGCACGACCTGCGGCTGGCGGCCGGCGTTGGGCGGCAGCGCCGACATGATCAGGTTGCGCGCGTCGTTCGGGTCGGTGTTCGACAGGTAGAAGGTGCGCAAGACCAACTGCTGGTACTGCGGCCGCTTCGAGGCGTCGGCGACGAGGATCGTGCGCCGGTCGAGCTTCTGGAAGAAGATGTTCTGCGCGGTGAAGATGTAGTCGAGCGCGCGCGCGGTCGTCACCTCGCGCAGTTGGATGTTGAGCGTGCGCTTGGGGAAGTCGCGGTCGAAGATGACGTTCAGGTTCAACTCGTTGGCGAGTTGGCGGATGAAGGCTTCGAGGTCGCCGCTGTAGTTGATGACGCGCAACTGCTCGGCGCGGCCCGGCACGGGGCTTTGCGCCGCGCCGCCCGTGCGGTAGCTGGCGGGCACGGTCGGGACGCCGCCCGCGCTCGCCGTCGGGCCTGACGCGGCGGGCGCGACCGTCGGGCCGCCCTTGTTGGGGTCGGCGTTGTTGCGCGTGCCCTCCTTCTCGCGCTGGAGGCGGAGCATCCGCTCCATCTCCGAGGCGGCCAGTTCGTTGATCGGATCGTAGCCGTAGGCCATGCGGAAGGCGTTGTACGCGCCGGTGTAGTCGCCCTGCTCGGCGAGCGCGCGCCCCTGCTCCATGAACCGCTGCGAGGCGTTGAAGACGGCGCGGCGGTAGTGGAGTTGGTACTCGATGTCGGCGGGGTTGGCCGCGACGGCGAGCGCGAACTCCTGCGCGGCGCGCTCCCACTGCTGCATCTTCTCGTACTCGATGCCGCGGTTGTAGTTCTTCTCGCCCTTCTTGGCGAGCGCCGCGAGCGGCGCGAACAGCAGGCAGCAGGCGACGGCGACGGCGGCGAGGCCGCGCGCGGCGGAGGCTTTATACTTCATCTCGATCCTCACAGGGGCTTGTCAGTTTTCGGTTTTCAGTCTGCGGCCGTCGGTCGTTCAGTCGTTCAGTTGTGCCGCCGGCCGCTTCGCGTTGCCCGCCGCTTTACACGCCGGGGGCGCGGCCCGCGTTCCAGAAAGCACGGGCCTTCTTACTTACCACTTAAACCGGCTGAGAACTGAAGACCGAAGACCGAAAATTTACTTGTGGCCGTTACCGTTGAGCTTGACCTCTTCGACGAACGTCACGCGGTTGATCTCGTGCAGCGTCGAGACGCCCGTGAAGACTTTCTTCAGGGCCGACGTGCGCAACGACGACAGCCCCTCGGCCTCGGCGGCGCGGCGCACCTCCGAGCCGGGCCGGCGCGCGACGATCATCTCGCGGATGTTGTCCGAGAGATCGAGCAGCTCGTGGATGGCCGTGCGCCCGCGGTAGCCCGTGTGGTTGCACGCGTCGCAGCCGACGCTCATGTAGAAGACGGCGTCGCGGTACTCGGCGGGCCGCAGCCCCGACTCCATCAACTCGTCCTCCGCCGGCCGGTACGCCCGCTTGCAGACCTCGCAGAGCATACGGATCAGGCGCTGCGCCAGCACGCAGTTCAACGACGAGACGAAATTATACGGCTCGACGCCCATGTTCAGGAAGCGCCCGATCACGTCTATGACGTTGTTCGCGTGGACGGTCGTGAAGACGAGGTGACCGGTGAGCGCCGACTGGATGGCGATCTGCGCGGTCTCGTTGTCGCGGATTTCGCCGACCATGATCTTGTCCGGGTCGTGGCGCAGGATCGAGCGCAACCCGCGCGCGAACGTCAGGCCCTTCTTCTCGTTCACGGGAATCTGCGTGATGCCGTGGAGCTGGTACTCGACCGGGTCTTCGATGGTGATGATCTTGTCTTCCTCGTTCCGAATCTCGTTCAAGGCCGCGTAGAGCGTGGTCGTCTTGCCCGAGCCCGTCGGGCCGGTGACGAGTACCATGCCGTAAGGTTCGGCGATGTAGCGGCGGAACTTGCGGATGTCGTCCGGGTCGAAGCCGACGACGTTCAGATCGAGGTTGCGGAACGACTCGTTGATCTGCTCTTTGTCGAGGATACGGATGACGGCGTCCTCGCCGTGGACGGTCGGCATGATCGAGACGCGGAAGTCCACGTTGCGCCCCTTGTAGCGGACGCGGAAGCGGCCGTCCTGCGGGACGCGCCGCTCGGCGATGTCGAGCTCCGACATGACCTTGATGCGCGAGATCAAGGTCTGGTGGTAGGCGAGGTCAATCGGGTCCACCTTGGCGTAGAGCGCGCCGTCAATGCGGTACTTAACGTGGACGGCGGTGTCGCGCGTCTCGATGTGGATGTCGCTGGCGCGCGACTCCATGGCGTTGAAGATGACGGTGTCGACCAGCTTGATGATGGGCGACATCTCGGAGTCGGTCGCCAGCCGGTCGAGGTCGAGGACTTCTTCGCCCTGCTCGGTCTCCTTGACGAGCGAGATGCGGAAGCCGGAGGTGGCCTCCTGGAGGACGCGCTGCGTGGCGTCGCCCCGGCGCAAGATTACGTCAATGGCCCCGGCGGTCGCCACGTGCGGGACGACGCGGGCGTGCAGGGCACTGGCGATCTCGTCGAGGCGTTCGAGGTCGGTCGGGTCGGCGATGGCGATGTGGAGGCGTCGGCCTTCGCGCCTGAGCGGCACGAACTGATGGCGCAGCATGAGGTCGACGGGAACTTCGCCGAGCAGTGAAAAGTCGATGGGCGAGTCGCCTGCGGGC
>DASVPY010000008.1:0-68893 GCA_036389395.1 Pyrinomonadaceae bacterium | reverse complement strand
TTCAAAGCAAGTAGTCAGTAGTCAGTAGTCAGTAGTCAGTAGCAAGGCATTCCTTCATGCTGGCTACTGGCTATTAACTACTGACTACTTTCCTTTCAACTCTTCCAGCGCGCGCAGGACGTAGGGGCGTGCCATCTGCTTACGCCAGTTCATGACGAAGTCTGTGTTATCAAGCGGGCGCGCTTTCATGTAACACGCTTCGGCCGCCGCCTGCATGCGCTCCTCATCGAGCGGTGCGCCGACGAGGGCCGTCTCAGCCTCTTTCACTTCGACGGGCGCAGGCGCGATGCCGCCGAGGATTATCTTCGCGCCCTTGATCGTCTCGTCCGCGCCCACGTCGAGCCGGATGGCGACGCCGAGCACAGGGAAATCGAACGCGCCGCGCCGCCGCAGCTTCTTGTAAACCGCGCGCCAGCCATTACGCGCCGGCAGTTGAATATCAACCAACAGCTCGTCCGGACGCTTGTGCAGATAATCGATGCCGTCATTATTGTAGAGACCGGCGGCATCTACCTCGCGCTCGCCAAGCGTCGAAGCCAACCGCACACGCGCGCCCATGGCGACCATCAACGGCACTAGATCGGACGACTGCACCGCCCAGCACTTCGCCGAACCCGGCGCGACCCAGCAGACCTCGCCGTCCTTCTTCATGCAGAAGTTGATGGCTTTGCGCCACTCGTAGTTCTGATCGTAGTAGTTGCAGCGCGTGTCGAGCAGGAGGTTGCCGCCAATCGTGCCCATGTTGCGCAGGGTCGGCGTCGAGATCGTGCGCGCCGCGGCCGCGACCATCGGGTAGTCGCGGTTGATGACGGGGTGCTCGCACACGTCGGTCAGCGACACGCCCGCGCCGATGCGCAGCCCGGCGCGCGCGTCGCCGCCGATCTCGTTCAACTCCGGCAGCCGCGCCACCGAGATGACCGTGCGCGGCGTCTGCTGCCGCCGCTTCATGTTCGGGTACAGATCCGTCCCGCCCGCGACGAACTGGCCCGCAGGCCCCGCGTCGCCCATCATCCGCACCGCGTCCGCCACGTTGCGCGGGACGAGGTACGTGAATCTCGGAAGTCGCATCATAACGTTCTGACCAAGCCGTCGCGGGCGGGCCGGGCCGCGGCCCTTACTCCTTCAGTTCTTACTTCTCCAACTCTTACTTCTTCGGCTCCTCGGCCTTCGGCGCGCCGCCGCCGAGTGCGTTCTCGCGGCCGAACTCGTCGAGCAGCACGTCGTCGTAGTAGTCCGCCATGCGGGCCGTGCGGACGATGAGGTCGGCCATCTCGTTCGGGTCTATGCCCACGATGCTGCGCCCGGCGATGATCGAGACGGTGTTCTCGTCGTCCACGGCGAACGAGGCCTTGCCCATCAGCCCGCGGTTGAGTTCGAGCAGGCGGCGGTAGAAGGGCATGGACTTGTCCACCGGCACTTTCATCAGGGGGAAGTAGGCGACGACATCGGAGTTGTCGGCCTCCTGCTGGTTCTCGATCAGGGCGATGAAGCCGCCGGCCGAGCCGATGCCGACGCGCCAGGTGTTCTTGTCCACGCGGGATTCGTAAGAGTCGCCGCCGAAACGATCAATCACACTGGAGATCAGGTTGCGTACGTCTGCGATGGCCATGGTCAGTTCCTCCTCAAGTCTTTACCACACGCTTGGCAGTAGAAGACGGACTGGGGTTGATGTTTTCCGCACGTGGGGCAGACTTTCTCGCCCGCGGCGGGCTGGTTGGACGATGCCGCGCTCGGGGCGGCGGGGGCCGCGGCGCGCCTGAGGGTCGCGCCGCAGGAGAGGCAGTAGGGCATCTCCATGCTGATGGACGCGAGGCAGACGTGGCAGCGGATGTCGCTCTGCGCCTGCGCCTGGCCGTCAATGACGGGGCGGGCGGCCTCCAGCGCGCGGTCAATCGGGATGGCGAAGCCGAGCGACTCGCCGGCGCGGATGATGAAGGTGTTGATGCCGATGACGCAGCCGTTCTGATCGAGCAGCGGCCCGCCCGAGTTGCCGGGGTTGATGGCCGCGTCGGTCTGGATGAAGACCTTGCCGTCGAACTGGCGCGAGCGGGCGCTGACGATGCCGCGCGTGACGGTGAAGCCGAGACCCAGGGGGTGGCCCAAAGCGATGACCTCGTCGCCCTCGCGCACCTTGCTCATGTCGCCGACGGGGATGGGCGGCCACTGCGCGGCGGGCGCGCGGATCACGCTCAGGTCGAGCAGCCGGTCGCGCCAGATGACCGTGCCCGCCTGCCTGTTGCCCGCCTCGTCCACGAGCGCGACCTCCGCCTCGTGGGCGACGACGTGCGCGTTCGTGAGCACCGCCCCGGACGAGACGACGATGCCCGTGCCGTTACCGCCCCGCGTCTCTATCTTGACCACGCTCTTGCGGGCCTCCGCAACCACGTCTGCCAGGCTCATCCTTCACCTCACAAGGGGAAAAGCGGGCGACCCTCCGCGCCCGCGGGTCATCAACACGAACGCGCCGCCTCACGCGCGCTTCTTCTCGTCAAGCTTCAACTCCGGGTGGCGCGCCAGGAAGCCGCCGCGCCGCACCTTGTAGCGGCCGGGCTTGAGCATGTCGTCGTCCGTCCAGCCGCGCTTCAAGCCTTCCTCGTAGTCCTCCTGCGTGACTACCAACTCAAGCTCTTCGGGCGGGAGCTTTGACTCCATAACTGTCTTGTTCTTCATGTCTCACGAATGCACGGCCACGCGCGGGAGTTCTTCGCCGTCGCCGCCTTCGGCGGGCGTAGGCACTTTGAGGGGCGCGGGCCAGGCGACTTCGGGCACGCCCTTCGGGCCGTAGCGGGCGGCTTTGCCCTGGGCCTTGGCCTTCAGCGCGGCCAAGACCTTCTCCGGCGTGATCGGCACTTCGTCCACGCGGACGCCGACGGCGTCGTAGACGGCGTTGGCGATGGCCGGCATGACCGGCAGGAGCGGCCCCTGCCCGACCTCCTTCGCGCCGAAGGGGCCCGACGGGTCGGGGTCTTCGACGAGGTACGTCACCACGTCGCACATCTCAAGCGTCGTCGGACTCTTGTATTCGAGCAGCGACGGGAACTTGTGGACGGCGTTCCGGTTCGCGCGGTAGGTCATCTCTTCCATCAGCGCCTCGCCTAAGCCCATGTAGACGCCGCCCTCGACCTGCCCCATGACGAGCATCGGGTTGATCGAGCGCCCGATGTCGTGCCCGATCCAGACGCGCTCCACGGTGACGAAGCCGGTCGTCGCGTCAACGTCCACCTCCGCGACCGCCGCCGAGTAGCTGTAGGCGGGCGACGGGCCGACGCCCGCGCCTTTGAACTTGCCCGGCGCGCGCGGCGGCGTGTACGAGCCGACCGTGCCAATCGTGCCGAACTTCGATTCGGCGAGCACGACCGCCTCGGCGAACGTCACGCCCAACTCCGGGCGCTCCACGTCGAAGACGCGGCGCTCGGCGAACGCGAGGTTCTCAATCGGCGCGCCGAGTTTTTCGGCGACGGCGAGGGCGAGCAGTTCGCGGGCGCGCTCCGCCGCTTGCAGGGCGGCGTTGCCCGTCATCAGCGTGACGCGACTCGAATAACTGCCGAGGTCCACCGGCGTCAGATCCGTGTCGGCGGTCACGACGCGGATGTCGAACGGGTCGATGCCGAGCACTTCGGCGACGACGTAGGCGAGCACCGAATCCGAGCCTTGCCCGATGTCGGTCGAACCGCATTGGACGCGCACGCCGCCCTGTCTGTCAAGCCCCAACTGCACGCCGCTGTGCGGCATGTTGTTCCAGTAGATCGGCAACCCCGCGCCGCAGATGTAAGAGCTGCACGCGAGGCCCACGCCGCGCCCGTAAGGCAGCCGCTTGTATTTGTTCTTCCAGTCCGACCCGGCGACAACTTTCTCGATGCACCGGCCGAGGCCCATGCTGCCGATGCGCAGGTAGTTGGCCGTGATCGAGTAAGGCGCGACCAGATGCTTCATGCGCATCTCGGCCGGGTCGAGACCCAGCTCGTCGGCGATCTTGTCGAGGTGGATTTCGAGGGCGAAGCGCGGCTGCGGCGTGCCGTGCCCGCGCTTCGGGCCGCACGGCGGCTTGTTGGTGAACGCGCGCAAGCCGCGGTAGCGGTAGCGCGGCACGTCGTAGGTGACGGTTTGCAGCGCGCCCGCGTAGAACGTCGAGGCGACGCCGTAGGAGCCGTACGCACCGCCGTCGAGGAACGACTGGAAGTCCATCGCCGTGATCGCGCCGTCGCGCTTCACGCCCGTCCTGACCTTCATCAAGACGGGGTGGCGGCCGCGGTGGCAGTAGAAGACCTCCTCGCGCGTCAAAGTGATCTTGACGGGCCGGCCCGTCAACATCGAGAGCTTGCAGACGACGACCTCGTGGTTGAACGGGTCGCTCTTGCCGCCGAAGCCGCCGCCGTTCGGCGTGGCGATGACGCGGATGTGCGCGGCGGGCAGGCCCAAGACTTTCGCCAGCGCGCGGTGGACGTAGTGCGGCGTCTGCGTCGCAGACCAGAGCGTGATCTTGCCGTCCGGGTCGTAGTGCGCGACCGCCGCGTGCTGCTCCATCGGCAGGTGCGTGTTGCCCTCGTAGAAGAACACGTCTTCGCGCACGTGATCGGCCGCGGCGAAGCCCTCGTCCAGATCGCCGAACTCAAGATGCACCTGCTTGTGGACGTTGCCGTGGTCGCCGTAGTCGTGTATGCGCGGCTCGTCCACGAAGCAGGCCTCTTCGATGCTCGTGATCGTTTGCAGCCGCTCGTACTCGACTTCGATCAAATTCATCGCGGCGAACGCCGTGTCCTCGTCCACGGCCGCGACGGCCGCGACGGGGTCGCCGACGAAGCGCACCTTGTCCACGCACAGCGCGTGCTCGTCCTGCGAGACGGGCAGGATGCCGTAAGGGACGGGGAGGTCGCGCCCGGTGATGACGGCGTGGACGCCGGGCAGCGCCGCCGCCTTCGTCGTGACGATGCGCTTGATGAGCGCGTGCGGCTCGTGCGCGCGCAGCAGCTTGCAGTAGAGCATCCGCGGCAGCACGATGTCGTCGGCGAACTTCGTCTGCCCCGTACACTTCGCCCGCGCGTCCACCTTGCGGAAGGGCTTGCCGACGACCTGCAACGGCCGGTCGTCGGTGCGGTTGCCGTTCGAGCCGCCGCCGTGCGCTCGCTTACTTGTGGCCATAGACGCTTTCTTCGGGCAGGGTCAAGTCTTCGCCGCGCAGGCGGGCGGCGGCGAGTTCGACCGCTTCGTAGATTTTGATGTAGCCGGTGCAGCGGCAGAGGTTGCCGCTCAGGGCCTCTCTGATCTCGGCGCGTGAAGGGTTCGCGTTGTGCGCGAGCAGTTCTTTGGCGACGAGCAGGAAGCCGGGCGTGCAGTAGCCGCACTGCGCCGCGCCGAGGTCGGCGAACGTGTCCTGCAACGGGTGCAGACCCGCGGGCGTCGCCATGCCTTCGACCGTCTCGACGCGCCGCCCCGCGGCCTCCAAGCCGAGCATGAGGCACGAGAGGACGGAGCGGCCGTCCACGAGCACGGCGCACGTGCCGCACTCGCCCAGCTCGCAGCCGTGCTTCGTGCCGGTCAGGTTCAGGTCTTCGCGCAGGACTTCGAGCAGAGTTTTGTGCGGGGCGAACGCGACCTCGCACGGCTCGCCGTTTAAGGTGAACTCGATCTGCGCTTTCTGTTGCCGTTCGGTCATCAGACGGATTTTAGCCGATAAGGCGGGTCGGACTGAAACGCCGCAGGCCGCGCGCGGCCTGCGGCGTTCATCCTTTCGCGGGTGGCAGGCGGCACCGCGGGCTAAATGAAGGTGGGGCGGCGGCAGGCGCGGGGGCGGGTTATGCAGCGGCTAATGATTCGAATCAATTTTCCATATGACCAGAGAAAAAAGAACGGCGATGATCCAGCTAAACATTATCTCTGTAGGGCCGAAATGAAGGTCGAATATGACGATACAGAGGGTGGCAATAGACCACACTACGCCCTGCGCTAAAAGCAGGCACTTTAGAAATAACATGCCTCTATTCTCCTCTCGATGCGTGGGAGTGACCGTCTCATCGGCGGCCGCCGAGCACCGATGTTGAAGCCGTGCCCGCGGAACGAGGAACGTGAGTCTAACAAACCGTCAGCGCGGGGAGGGTATCCCCACGCGCCCAGATTGTCAATGCTGAAGACGAGAGCGGGGGGCGCAACCCAGCCGCGCATCCTCGCGCGCGCTTGGGCGCGGGTTTATCTCACCTTCGCGTAGCAGAGACAGTCGCGCGGCGCGGCGCTCACGTTCGGGTGCAGCGACCAGCGGCGCAAGACGCCCTCGCGCGCGAGACCGGCCTTCTCCAGCACGCGCGCCGACGCCCGGTTGTCCACGTCGCAGACGGCCCAGACGCGGAAGACTTCAGGCTGCGCGAGTGCCAACTCCGTCACCGCGCGCACGGCTTCGGTCATCAGCCCGCGCCCCCAGTAAGCGCGCCCCAGCACGTAGCCCAGCCCGACGCGGAACTCCGCCGGATGCACCGCCAACATGCCGGCGAGTTGATCACCCTCCTTGAGTATCAGCACCCAGGACACTTCAGCGGACACTTCGACAGACCCTTGCGCCGCCGCGTCATCCGCATCGGCGACGCGGCGCGCGAGGTGAGCGCGCAGGAACTCTTCCGTGTCGGCGAGCGAGCGGTGCGGCCGCCAGATGAGGTAGCGCGTGACTTCCGGGTCGCGTGCGTAGGTCTCGTAGATCGCGGGTGCGTCGCCGAGCGCGGGCGGGCGCAACAGGAGGCGTTCAGTCTCGATGTGTGTCGGCAGTCGCAAGGCGGTCGGGGACGGCGCGGCTCAAGGCGTCTCGCGCGGCCTTCACGCGGCGGCGGCTCAGGGCAGCTTGAGCGCGCCCGTGCCTTTGAGCGGGCCGGTGGCGCGCTGCTTGTTGAGCACGAGGTTGTCGATCAGGCGCGTGTGGCCGATGCGCGCGGCGACGGCGACGAGGACGGGCCGGTCGTCCAGCCGGTCGAGCCGCTCCAGGGTGTCGGCGTCGGTCACGCTCACGTATTCGAGCCGGGCGCGCGGCTCCGTCTCGATCTCGGCGCGCACGCCCTCGGCCAGCTTGCGCGCCGAACGCTCGCCGCTGAGATAAGCGGCCTCTGCGCGCGCCAGCGCGCGGTAGAGGATGGTGGCCGCGCGCCGCTCGTCGCCGTTCATGTAAGCGTTGCGCGACGAGAGCGCGAGGCCCGACTCTTCGCGCACGGTCGGCAGCACGACGATCTCGGTGTCGAAGGCCAGATCGCGCACGAGCCGGCGGACGATCAAGGTCTGCTGCGCGTCCTTCTGGCCGAAGTAGGCGAAGTCCGGGCGGACGATGTTGAAGAAGACGGCGAGGACGGTCGCCACGCCGCGGAAGTGACCGGGGCGGGCCGCGCCTTCGAGTTGTTCGGACAGGCCTTCGACGGTGACGTAGGTCGAGAAGCCTTTGGGGTAGACCTCTTCGGGCGTGGGCGCGAAGATGTAGTCCACGTTGTAGTCCGCGAGGAGCGTGGTGTCGCGGGTCAGGTCGCGCGGGTAGCGGTCGAAGTCCTCGCCGGGCGCGAACTGCGTCGGGTTGACGAAGATCGAGACGACGACCACGTCGCACATGCGCCGCGCCTCGCGCACGAGGCTCAGGTGGCCCTCGTGCAGCGCGCCCATCGTCGGGACGAGACCGATTGTTTTGTCCTGCTCGCGCCGCACCTTGCGCGCGACCGAATTCATCCGTTGCCGGCGGTTGATGATTTCCATGGAATCAGAAGTCAGGAGTCAGAAGTCAGGAGTCAGACGCCGGAAGCCAGCGGCGGGCCGCGCGAACGGGCGGCCAGCTTTTCGTCCGGCTTCTGGCTTCTGACTCCTGACTTCTACTTACTTCTTCCCGCGTCGTCATCCGCCGTCGCGGCCAGCTCGGCTTGCAGCTCGGCGGCGGCGTCGGCGGGCAGCGGGTAGGATTCGTTGTCGCCGGGGTACGCGCCGCTGCGCACGTCGTCGGCGTAGCGCGTGATGGCGTCGGTCATGGCGGCGCGCAGGTCTGCGTACTGGCGGACGAAGCGCGGGCGCGTCGGGCTGAAGGAGAAGCCGACCAGATCGTGGAGGACGAGAATCTGTGCGTCGCAGTCCGCGCCCGCGCCGATGCCGATGGTCGGGATGGCGACGGCGGCCGTGACGAGCCGGGCGATCTCGCGCGGCACGACTTCGAGCACGAGCGCGAACGCGCCCGCCGCTTCGAGCGCGCGCGCGTCCTCGACCAAGGCCCGCGCCGCCTCGGCCGTCTTCCCTTGCAGGCGGAAGCCGCCGAGCTTGTTGACCGACTGCGGCGTCAGCCCGACGTGCCCCATGACGGGTATCTCTTCGCCCACCAGCCGGCGCACCAAGTCGGCGCGCGCGCGCCCGCCTTCGAGCTTGACCGCCTCCGCGCCGCCCTCTTTGATCAGACGTAGTGCGGCCCGCACGGCGTCGTCCGCGCCCGTGTGGTACGAGCCGTAGGGCATGTCGGCGACGAGCAGCGCGCGCTGGACGCCGCGGCGTACCGCGCGCGTGTGCACGACCATCTCGTCGAGCGTGACGGGCACGGTCGTGTCGTAGCCAAGCACGACGTTGCCCAGGGAGTCGCCGACGAGGATGATGTCCGTGCCCGCCTCGTCCACGATGCGCGCGGTCGGGTAGTCGTAAGCCGTCAGGCAGACGAGCCGCTCGCCGCGTTCCTTCGAGGCGCGCACCGCCGGCACCGTCACCTTTTCGGGGCGCTGCTGTTTGAGATAAACCATCGTAGGGTCGCTTCGGTCGTTACGCCGGATTTACTGGGAGCGGCGCGATTATAGGGAAGTGGCGCAAGGGAAACAAGAAAGAAACGTCCGCCTCGACGGCCGACGGCCGCGGCGCGTGAAATATTTCGCGCGCAAACGGCATAGAGATTCAGGTGGCGGGTCAGTTTGAAGGTGCGTGCTGAGCGCAAGATGAGTTCAACACAGAGGGCACAGAGTAGGCACAGAGGGCACAGTAAGAACTCTGTGAACTCCGTGCCTACTCTGTGTCCTCTGTGTTGAACCGGCCGCACCTCAGCACGCACCTTCAAACTGACCCGCCACCGGCCGCCCCTCTAGGCCAAATTCGTGTTAGCGGTTATGATACTGGCTCTTTCCGCCGGGCGTTCCGACGCAGCCCGCGCGCCGCCGCGAAGCAGAGAAGCGGCCGGCCCGTCGCGCGGGCGCGCGGCCCGTTATCCTTACTGCGCACTGCTCTCGTCCGCGTTATGGCCAGAGTTTATATCTCCTCCACGTACAGCGACCTGAAAGAGCACCGGGCGGAGGTCTACCGCGCGCTGCGGCAGTTGCGCCACGACGTGATCGGCATGGAGGACTACGTCGCCGCCGACACGCGCCCGGTCGCCGTCTGCCTGGCGGACGTGGCGGCGTGCGACATCTACGTCGGCATCTTCGCGTGGCGCTACGGCTACGTGCCCGAGCACGACAACCCGGAGGCGCGCGCCATCACCGAACTCGAATACCGGCAGGCGGTGGCGACCAACAAGACCTGCCTCATCTTCCTGCTCCGCGACGACGTGCCCTGGCCGCCGGCGCACGTTGACCGGGGCGCGGCGGGCGAGCGGGTGGCGGCGCTCAAGGCCGAGTTGAGCGCCCGGCACACGGTTGACTTCTTCGGCAACAAGGAAGACCTGGCGCGGCGCGTGCTGGCCGCCATCCACGTCGCGCCCGCGCCGCCGCCCGCGCCCGCGCCGCTCGCGCCCGACCTCGTCGCCGGCAAGCTCGTGCCCAAGCTCTGCGACCGCAGCGCGCAGGAGGAGGAGTTCTACGATCACTTCACGGCCAACCTGGAGCGCCGGCCCGGCCGCCCGCAACTCTTCGTCGTGCACGGCGACGAAGGCGAGTGCCACGACAGCTTCGTCGAGCGGCTCGTCGCCACGCGCGTGCGCGAGGTGGCCAAAAAACTCTACGGCCCGCAGCACAGCGTCGTCGTCCTGCGCCGGCCGGGCTGGCCTTACGAGGGCGAGCTGGCGGAGCGCCAGGTCGAGTTGCGGCGCAAGCTCTTCTCCGAGTTCGAGCCGGCGCACATGGGCGGCGGCGAGCGCACGGCGGCGGCGCTCGCGCGCCTGCCCTCCGTGGCCCCGAACGCGATGGTCGCTGTGCAGCACCGGATCAACGCCGCGCGCTGGGACGCGCCGACCGAAGAGCTGCTCCGCTGGTACGCCGAATACTGGGCGGCGCTGGACGCGGCCGGGGCGCAGCCGCAACTCTTAGTCTTCCTCGCCGTCGTCTACCCGAAGCCGACGCCGGGCGGTTGGTGGCGCAGTTGGCTGGGGCAGAAGCCGTTCGACAAGGCCAGGGTGCAGACGGGTCTGCGCGCGCTCGCCGCGACCGCCGAGCGTCGCGACCTGCCGTTCCTCGTCACGCGCGAATTGCTGCCCGTCCAGCCCGACGACGTGCACGAGTGGTTCAGCCGCTACAACATCTGGGACGAGAAGGAGCGGCACGACTATTCGGCCGCGATGTTCACGACCGCCGACGGCCGGCCCGCCGCGCGCCTCTCGATGAAGGATGTCGAACACCGGCTGCACGAGATTCACCAGAGCTACCTCGTCAAGAAGGGCTACGTCACGAGCGCGGGCGCGTGAACGCGCGGTAAGGAGGGCGGCTAAAGTTGAGCACCGAGCAGGGCTTCAGTTTATACGCGGGCGACGGCCGGCCGCTCGCCGAGCGGGGCTTGAGCCTGCCCCCGTTCGAGCCGACGGGCGCGCTCGACGACCCGGCGGGCTACATCGCCGGCGCGGGCTTGCGCGACGCCGTGAACGTCGCGCTCATGCTGGGGCAGCCGCTGCTGGTGACGGGCGAGCCGGGCACGGGCAAGACGCAACTGGCGGCGAGCGTCGCGCACGAACTTGGCTTGCCCGCGCCGCTCGTCTTCCACGCCAAGACGACCTCCGCCGCCCGCGATCTGTTCTACCGCTACGACGCGCTCGGCCACTTCCACGACGCACACTTCCGCCCCGACCGCACGGACGTGGAGCAGTACGTCACCTACGAGGCGCTGGGGCTGGCGATCCTGTTGTCGCTCGCGCCCGAAGCGGCCGACCCCTACCTGCCGGCGCACCTGCGCGGGCGCGGGCCGACCCGCTCCGTCGTCCTGCTCGACGAGATCGACAAGGCCCCGCGCGACCTGCCCAACGACGTGCTCAACGAGATCGAGAGCCTGACCTTCACCGTCAAGGAGACGGGCCGCACCTTCGCCGCCGAGCAGAGCTTCCGCCCCGTCGTCATCCTGACGAGCAACTCGGAGAAGAACCTGCCCGACGCCTTCCTGCGCCGCTGCGTCTTCTACCACATCCCGTTCCCGACGACCGACGAGCTGCGCGCCATCGTGCGGCGGCGGCTGCGCCTGAGCGGCGCGTTCACCGAAGAGATGCTGGCGGGCGCGCTCGCGCACTTCGAGAAGATTCGCGAGCTGGCGCTGAAGAAGAAGCCCGCCACCGCCGAGCTGCTCGCGTGGCTGCGCGTCCTCGACCGCCGGCAACTCGACGTGAACAACCTGCGGCCCGGCGAGCGCGAGGCCCTGGCGCTGACCTACGCCGTCCTGGCCAAGAGCCGGGAGGACAGAGACCTGCTCGCGCGCAACCTCAGCCCGGCCCGTTGAAGTCGCCATGCCGCCCGCCGGTTCGGATCAGTTGTTGTTCGGCGCGCTCGTCGCGCACCTGCGCCAGCGCGGCTTCGTCGTCGGCGTCGATCAATACCTGCGCCTGCAAGTGCTGCTCGCGCGCGTCGGCGGCCGCTGCACGCCCGCGCAGCTCAAGACGCTGCTCTGCCCGCTCTTCGCCACCAGCGCGCGCCAGCAGGCGCAGTTCTACCAGGCCTTCGACGAACACTTCGCACTCTTCCACCCGGACGAGAACGGCGCGGCGGCCGACGCGACCGGCGGCGGCACGCCGCAGGCGGCGACGTTCAAGGCGGCTCGGCGCGCGCGGCGCGCGTGGCGCGCGTACCTGCTCGCCGCGCTCGTGCTCGCCGTCGGCGTCGCCCTGGCAATCGTCGCCTGGCGCAGACAGAGCACGACCCCGCCGTCGCCGCCCACGGACAACACGGCCGTCGAACCGCCCGCCGCGGACGCGCCCGCAACGGCCGAGACGCCGCCCGAACTGCAAGTGCCCGCGCCCGCTTCTTCGCCCGACACGCCCGCGCCGCCGGCCGGCTGGCGCGATCTGATCGCGAGCTACATCGCGCGCCACAAGCTGGCGCTGCAAGTCGCGGCGGTCGCGGCCCCGCTGCTGCTGTTCCTCGTCTACGAGTGGTATCGCTTCCGCCGCCGCCGCCTGCTCCTGCAACGCGAGCGCGAGAAGACGCCGCCTTACGCCTGGCCCGTGCGCGTCGAGGGCGGCGCGCCGAAGCTGTTCGACTCCGAGCAGTTTTACAACGCGGCGCGCTTACTGCGCCGCCGCCAGGTCGCCGAGCACTTCCACTTGGACGTTGAGGCGACCATCGCCGCGACGATAGACGCGCTCGGCTTCCCCGTCTTCCGCTTCCGCCCCGCCAGCCGCGTGCCCGAATACATCGTGCTCATCGAGCGCGCCTCTTACCGCGATCACCAGGCGCGGCTCTTCGACGAGCAGGCGCGCGCCCTCGAAGCCGAAGGGCTGCACGCCACGCGCTACTTCTACGACGGCGACCCGCGCGTCTGCTACGACGAGCAGGAGGGCGGGCAGAGCGTGCACCTGTTTGAGTTGGAGAACAAGTACGGCGGCCACCGGCTGCTCGTCTTCGGCAGCGGCGACGAGCTGCTCGATCCCGTCACGGGGCAGCCGGAGGACTGGACGAGCGTCTTCGCGCACTGGCCCGAGCGCGCCGTGCTGACGCCGGAGAGTCCGGCCCGCTGGGGCGTGCGCGAGCAGGCGTTGGCGCAACTCTTCCTCGTCCTGCCGGCGACCATGAACAGCCTGCGCGCGCTCGTCGATCTGTTCGAGGCCGCCGCGCCCGATCCATACGCGCCGCCGGCCGAACAGTCCGCGCTCGCCGCCCTGCCGCGCCTCGACGCCGACGCCGACGCCGCGGCGCAGATCGAAGTCTTACGCCGCACGCTCGGCCCCGAAGTCTTCCAGTGGCTCTGCGCCGCGGCCGTCTACCCCGAGTTGCAGTGGGACTTGACCTTGTACCTGGCCACGCTCGACTGTATGCCGCGCGGGCTGCTGACGGAAGAGAACCTGCTCAAGCTCGTCCGCCTGCCCTGGCTGCGCCGCGGCGCGCTGCCCGACGAATTGCGCTGGCATCTCATCCGCGCGCTCGAACCGGCGCGCGAGCGCGGCGTGCGCGCCGCCCTCGTCGCCGCGTTGGAACAGCACCCCGCGCCGCCGCAGACCTTCGCCCAGGACGAGTACCGCCTCAACCTCTTCGCCCAACGCTGGCTTCACAGCCGCACGCGCAAACACCTGCAACAACTGCTGCGGCTGATGAAACGCCTGCCCCGCAGCCTCGCCCTGCGCGACTACACGCTCCTGCGCTTCCTCGAAACGGCCAAGACTTCGCCGCTCGACTTCGTGCTGCCGGGCCGCCTCCGCGCCCTCTTCTACCAGCGCGGTCTGCCGCCCTTCGGTCTCCGCACCGGCGCGCGCCTCGCCCTCACCCTCGCGCTCGTCGCCGGCCTGACCGTGGCCTTGCGCGCGCTCACCCCGCGCGCGTCGGACAACGCCAACAAGCCGCCCACGGAGGACGCGACCGCCAAAGCAACCCCGACCCCGCTCGGCACAGACGGCGGCCCCGTCGCCACCAACGCCTCCTTCGAGTCCATCCCCGATCTCAACCTGCTGACGCTCACCGGCCAGCCCTACAGCCTGAGCCGCCTGCGCGGCCGCGTCGTGCTGCTGAACTTCTGGGCGGCCTCGTGCGCCGACTGTGTTGCGCAGACGGCCAAGTTAAATGCGCTCAACCGCGACTACCAAGCGCGCGGCCTGGCGGTCGTCGGCGTCATCACGGGCGATACGGCGGAGGCTCTCGCGGCGCAACAAGGGATGAAGCCGAATTACGGGCTGCTGCGGATAGACGACGCTGATGTGCCCGCGGAACTCAGGCTGGGCACGAGCCGGCCCGTGACTTACGCGATTGACAGCGAAGGCCGCTTCCGCCAGCAGTTCGTCGGGTCACAGGATCGCGCCACGCTGGAAGCCACCGTGCAGCGCCTGCTCGCCGAAGTGCCGCTCGTCGCCGCCAACCCGACGCCGACGCCGACGCCGAAACCGACGCCCACACCGGCGCTCGACGATCCCGCCGCGCTGAAAGGCGTGTGGGGCGGGACGGCGCACCAGTACAACAACGACTCGTACTGGACGGTCAAGCTCACCGTCAGCAACGGCGCGTACAAGATTGACTACCCGTCGCTCGGCTGCGGCGGCTACTGGACTTTGACGGGCCGGCGGCCGAACGTCTTCAACTTCAAAGAGAAGATCACCTACAACCCGCCCGGTTGCGTGGACAACGGCACGGTCGTGCTCATCCGCCGGGGCGCGAACCAGTTGTACTTCAGCTTTTCGAGTTTGCCTTCAGGGCAAGAGACTTCTTCCGCCACGCTGACCCGCAACCTCGTGCCCGCGGCCCCGAAAACGGCGCGGGCCGATGCAATGACCGGGGGCAACCAGAACACCGCGCCGGGCACGGGCAACCAAAACATCACAAGGGGCGCGGCCGACCCGGCCTCCGAGTTGACTTTCTGGGAGTCGATCAGAAACAGCAACGATCCCGAAGACTATCAAGCCTTCTTGGACAAGTACCCGCAAGGGACGTTTGCCGCCCTGGCCCGCAGGCGGTTGCAAACACTCCGGCAGGGGACTAAGACGGAACAGGCAGCGCCGCCGAGCGAGTCGGCGAAGTCTGAGCCGCTCAAGCCGCAGACGCCTACGGTCACGCGGGTGGGCGCGTTCAGCCCGGACGGGCGGCTCGCCGCCAGCACACCCGATGGCTACACCGTGGTCTTGACGGACGTGAAGTCGGGGCAAGTGGTCGCGCAAGACCTGCAACTCACTCCAATAAACACACTGCTCTTCAGCCCGGATGGGAAGATATTGGCGGCGGGTGGGGCGAACCGCGTGCTGTTATTTACCGTATTGGAACTCAAACTGGTCAGACGTTTCAGCATATCCTTCCACGCCACGTCGCTGAGATTCAGCCACGACGGCAGTAAGCTAGTCGCCGCCGGCCCGCAGGGGGCGGTCGAGCTTAACGTGGCCGACGGTTCAGTGAAACCCCTGTCACCCGGCAAAGAGAAAGGAAAAGATAAGAAAGATTTACCGCTGCCCTGACGTTGTCCGCCGCAAAGAGCGGCCGCGCCCCGACTCATTAACGCACGACCGCCGGCGCGATGAAACTCAGGCGCGGTCGCCCGGTCGCCACAGGCGGACGTGCGCCCGGTCTGCGACGGCAGAGAGCAGTTGCTCGAAGGTCTGTTTAAGCGTTGGGTGCTCGCCGCCGGGCGCGAGTTCGGCGAGCGGGGTGAGGACGAAGCGGCGCAGGTGGAGGCGCGGGTGTGGCAGCGTCAACAGATCGGACTGCTGTTGCACGTCTCGGTAGAGCAGCAGGTCGAGATCAATCGTGCGCGGCCCCCGCGGCACGTCGCGGCGGCGGCCCAGGGCGTGCTCGATGCGGAGCAGGCGCGCGAGTAGTTGTTCGGGGGAGAAGGGCGTCGCGCCGCTGAGTTCCGCGACCATGTTGAGGAAGGGCGGTTGGTCGGTCACGTCCACCGGCTCGGTCTCGTAGATCGCGGAGAGGCGCGTGACGCAGAGACCGGCGGCGAGCAGCCCGCGCACGCCGAGCAGTAGGTAGCCGGCGCGGTCGCCGAGGTTCGAGCCTAAGCCGACGTAGATGTGCGTCTGCGACATGGCGTGCGCGCTACCGCCGGAGTATAGCCGCGCGGCGGCGCGCGCGGAAGACGCACCCGTAGACTTCGCGGCGGGCGGCCGTATAGTATGGCTGCCGCCCGCGCCCGCGTCGCCCGGCGCGGGCGCACGACGATGAAGAGCGCAGACGACAGAGGAGCAGGCGGACGAAGCCGAGACCTTTGTCGTCTGCTCTCTTCATCGTCGTGCGTCTGCCTGCTCCTCTGTGCGCTCAGCGGCTGCGACATCTTGCGCGAGGCTTATTACCAGCGCACGGGGAAGTCCGAGGGCACGCTCGTCGCCAACGTCGGTCTGCCGCTCGAAGAGGTGGCGCGGCGTTCGACGCTCAAGCTGCCGCGAGGTTTTAGTTTTCCGGGCGGCGCGGTGCAGACCTCGGCGCAGGCCGTCTTCGATCTCGAACTGGCCGGCACGGGGCTGCGCCTCGCGGGCTGCCGCCACTACTGGCTGACGACGCGCAAGGACGACTCGCGCGTGGAGAAGATCGACATCTACGCCACGCCTTCGGACTGGACGTGGGCGCAGGTGGACGCGTTGCAACAGCGCACGCGGGCCGCGCTCGCCGCCGACGGCTGGACGCCCGGTCGCTTCGTCTATCACACGCCGGAGTTGCGCGCGTTGCACGCGGGCGGGGGCGACGGCGACGGCCAATACTGGCTCAAGGGCGACGCGCTGTTCCAACTCGATCCCCGCCCGTCCGAGACGCAGGCAGTCGGCTCAGACCCGCACGCCGGCCAGTTCACACTCTTCTACAGAATCTACGCGTTCAACCCGGAAGATTACCCGCACCTGGAATTCCCCGGCCGCACGCCGTCGCCCGCGCCCACGCCGCCGCCCAAGCCACATCGTTGATTGGTATCTCGTGGGTGTCTCTCGCTAACAATCAACTC
Source organism: Pyrinomonadaceae bacterium (assembly GCA_036389395.1). Lineage (GTDB taxonomy): Bacteria > Acidobacteriota > Blastocatellia > Pyrinomonadales > Pyrinomonadaceae > QHXQ01. The sequence continues at coordinate 52,156 of DASVPY010000008.1, read as the reverse complement.
AACACAGAGTACACAGAGTATCCACAGAGTACACAGAGTCTTTAACTGTGCCCTCTGTGTTAACCCGGCCGCGCGCCACACCCAACCGACCGAAGACGCGGCGGCAGGGTGTGTTATACTCGCGCGGTCGGTCTTGAGAATTTGAATCCAGCGGTGCGCGTTCTCGTTTGCGCGCATCCGGGCGGGCATGGCGAGCGGCCCCGTCCTGACAAAAATGGCGCGCAGAAAGTTTCGCAGCAACCAGCGGCACGAACCCTCGACGGAACGCTCCTTCCAAGAGTACGTCTACAACCTGCCCGCGCCCCAGACCTCGCGCACAGAGCTGCTCCGGCTCGTCCGCGGCGGCGAAGACACCTACCTCGAACTCAAGGTCAAGCTCTCGAACCTGGAGAAGATCGCGCAGGAGGTGTGCGCGCTCGCCAACACCGGCGGCGGCACGATCATCTTCGGCGTCAACGATCAACTGCGCATCGAGGGCGTGGACGACGCCGAGGGCGTGCGCGAGGAGTTGGTGCGCCTGTGCCGCGAGCAGGTCGTGCCGCCGCTCGTGCCTTACATCGATCTGATCGCGTTCGACAACGGCCGCCGCGTCGTCGCGCTCGAAGTCGAGGGCAAGCGCCGGCCCTACCAGACGCGCGACGGGCGCTACTTCATCCGCGTCGGCGCGGAGAAGCGCGAGGCGTCGCGCGAAGAACTCTCCGAGTTGTTGGACGAGGCGCGCCCGCTGCGCTACGAGAACGTGGCGGTCGCGGGCGCGACCGAGGCCGACATAGACGAGGCGCACCTGTGGAGCTTCGTGCGCGAGTTCGCGGGCGACGCCTTCGACGAGCAGACCACGAGCGGCTACCCGACCGGCGAGGTGTTGAAGCGCGACCTGCTCTTGGCCGCGGGCCAGATGGGCGAGTTCGTGCCGACCGTCGCGGGGCTGTTGCTGTTCGGGCGCAACGAGCGCGTCGCGGCGCTGCTGCCGCGCGCCGCCGTCACGGCCGTCCGCTACGCGGGCGACAACACGCAAGCGCCCGTCGTCGAGCGCGTCCAGCTCACGGGCAACCTGCACACGCTCTACGAGGCGGCGCTGCGCTTCGTGCGGCGCTACTGCGATCTGTGGGACGCCGCGCGCCCGCCGCGCCGGCAGGCCGAAGCCGCGGACGCCGACGCGCCCGTCGCGGCGCGCGCCAACTACCAGCGCGACGCCGTCGGCGAGGCCGTCGCCAACGCGCTCGTCCACCGCGACCTCGCGCTGCGCGAGCCGGCGACGCGCCTGCACGTCTTCGACCAGTCCATCGAGATCGCGAACCCGCGCCGCACGCTCGGCTTCATGCCGGCCGCCCAGCGCGCCATCCGCTACGGCGTGCCCCAGCGGCTCAACCCGCAGACCGCCGCGCTCTTCGCCAGCCCCGCCTACGGTCTGGCGCTCGCGCGCGGCGGGCTGCCCATGCTCCTGCGCCACGCCCGCCTCTTCTCCGGCCGCCGCCCCGACACCATCGCCAACAACGACGAGTTCCGCCTCCGACTGTACGGAGCATAGAAGACAGAAGACAGAAGACAGGAGTCAGGAGCCGAAAGAAAAAGTTCAAGGTTCAAAGTTAAAGGTTCAAGGTTTAGCACGCACCTAACCTTGAACCTTTAACTTTGAACCTTGAACTTTTTCTACTGACTCCTGGCTTCTGACTCCTGCCTTCTGCTTTACCCTTTCGGCGCGTTGTAGAAGCGGCGGTGTTGCACGTCGTAGACGGCGTCGTCGAACTGGCCGTCGCCGTCCACGTCCACCTTGACGACGATCTTGTGCTGCTTGCCGTCGCGCTTGTCGCCGGGGTTGTAGCCGAGGCTGTACTGGTTGCGCATGAGCGCGTTGATCGAGCTGAGCGCCGAGCCGAGTTCGCCCTCGAAGGTCACGGGGATGTACATCCCGCCCGTCTCCTTGGCGAAGGTCTGGAGCGTGTTCTGCGCCTGGTAGAGCGTCATGCGGCCCGGAAAGCCGTCGAGCGAGTCGGTCGCGCCGAGCCGGTCGGCGTACTTCTTGAAGAAGAGGTTGCCCGTGCCGATGATGTAGATCGGGATGCCGGCGTTCTGCGCGATCTTGCGCGCCTGGTCGTAGTTGATCTTCGAGAACGTGTCGAGGCCCGACGAGATCAGGAAGACGGCGCGGCGGCGGCCTTCGACGCTGACGAGGCCAGCGTACTCGGTCGTTCCCTCCTTCGCGTCTTCGAGCACGACGGAGTCGCCCCGGCCGCCGACGAGCGTCAGCTTGAGCGCGTCGAACAGGTTCGTCTCGCGGAACGCCGGGTGGTTGCGCGCGAGCAGGTTGATGACTTGGTTGACGCGCGCCGGGTCGTTGGTGAAGTCGGTCAGCGGCGTCGCGCGCATGTCATAGGCGACGCAGGAGATGTAGTCGCCGCGGCTGACGGCGTCGCGCATGAACATCATGGCGGGGATGATGACCTCGCGCCGGCCGTCGTCGAAGCCGCTGCTGCCGTAGAAGCCGAGGATTTCGGAAATCTTGCTGAACTCGACGACGACGGCGACGTTCAGTTTGGCCTCGGGCGTGTTGAAGTTGGTGATCTCCTGCCGGACGCCGTCCTCGAAGATGGCGAAGTTCGCCTTGGTCAGCCCCGTCATGAGCTGCTTGGTCTTCTTGTTGACGACCGTGGCCTCGACGTTGACGAGGTTGGCGGCGACCTTGACGATCTCGCCCTCGGTCGGCTTGTTGAAGATGTCGGGCGGCAGCGGCTGCTGTTGCTCGTCGGTCTGCGGCTGCTGGTCGCCGGGGCGCTGGTTCTTCTTCTGCGGGGCGGTCGGCGGCTGGCGGCGCGACTGCGCGGCGACCGGCAGCCGGCCCGGCGCGAGCGCGCCGAGCACGATGACCCAGGCGACCGTGAGGGCCTGTAGGCGGCGGACGAAGACACTTCTCATGGCGCGATCAACCTCTAAAATTTTTACCGGGCGGGCACACGCGTGCGTCAGCGATTGAAATATACGGCGTACCCTAAACGTGGTCAAGAATAGGATGCGGGGGGCGCGCGTTTGGATGCAAAAGGCGGGCAGCGTTCAAAGTTCAAGGTTCGACGTTCAAGGTTGGCTAGCCGCCGAACCTTGAACGTCGAACCTTGAACTTTGAACTTCGGTTTATCTATTCCCTGCGAGCGCCTCGGCCTCGATGGTCACGTCGTAGGCCCCGGCGTTGTCGTTGAGGTTGCCTTCGTTGACGCCGAGGAAGAGGCGGCCGTCGCGCTGGGCGACGAACTCGCTGTTCGCGCCGATGAAGATGAAGTCGTCGTTGTCGTCGCCGATGACGGCGATGAGGCCGCCGGTCGGCTCGTTGCGCATCAGCTTGTCGTTGTCGTTGACGCGCGGCAGCCCCGTGGGCGTCGCGTAGACGCCGTTGCCGAGCGAGACGCGCCCCGACGCCGTGATGCGCAGACGCTGCCCGCGGCGCACCATCAGCCCCGAGTCGTTCCAGCCGTTGTTCGTGCTGTCGGCGCGCACGCGCAGGCGGATGGGGAAGAAGACGGGCGCGCCGCCCGACGCCGGCTGCGGCTGCGTGCGACCCGTGTTGGCCGGGGGCGACGAGATGACGGGGGCGGGGCGCGTGTTGTTGGCGGGCGTGTTGTCGTCCGCGCCTGTGTCCGTGCCGGCGTTGCCGCCGCCGACCACGTCGCCGATGCCGGCCGCGCCCGTGCCGGTCGGCCCGCCGCCGAGCGCGCCGTCGAACTCGATGGACTCCACGTCCTCGATGAAGAGCGTGATGCGGCTGCGGCGGCCGCGCGTGCCCGTGCCGATGAGCACGGTGAACTGCTGATCTTTGAAGGCGATGATCTGGCCGCGGATGACCGTGCCATCGCGCAGGCGGATGGTGTCGGCGAGCGCGGGCGCGGCGGCGGCGCAGACGAGCGCGCCCACGAGCAACAGCTTGAGCAACTTCCTGTGCGGCATAAAACTCCCCCCTTCGGGCGACTGGCGACGGACGAGCACCGGCCTTTCTAGCGGACGTTTACCAAACCGGGCCGGCTTTGGCAAGCGGGAGAGCGCGGCGTGCTGCGACCAAGGATGTGCCACCGGCGCACACGCGTTGCCCGCGATCTGCGCCCCCAATGGTCGCGCTCAAGGTAGTAATTCTTCGGTCAACGGTATCCCTGGGGCGCGCCACTCTTGGCGCAGCTCGTTGACGTATTCTTGGGCGTCGCGCCCGTGCCGGAGGTCGCGGCCGCGGCCGTGCAGCTCGATGATGCTGCGGGACGCTGGGGGGCGTCCGCCGGTCGTCGCGCCAGTTCGCGCGCCATGACGGCGCGCAGGCGCAATCTGTCTTCGACCGGGAGCGGTTTAATGTGTCGCGCGTAGAGCTTGTAGATGTCCGCCGTCGTCATGACTCCTAGCCCGCGTGCATTCTAGCACCGCGCCGCGGCCGCGGCGACAAAAGACGCGAGACGGCAAGCCCCGCGGCGCGCCGGGCCTGCCGTCTCGTGTGTGGTGCCGGTGGTGCGGGCGTCAGGGCGTGGTCGGCGTCTGCATGGCGGCCATGCCGCCGCCGAGCAGGTTCAGGACGATGCCGAGGATGATCAGCGCCGTCCAGATGAGCATCAGGTTGCGGATGTTGAGCCGGCCGGCGTTCATCCAGCCCCAGATGAATGTGTAGATGCTGCAAATCAGGCCCAGAATGCCTTTGAGCGCGCCTTCATTCTGGAACAGCTTGATCAGCACGATGATGAAAATGATCAGGCTGCCCAGCCCGGTCAGCATCGCCAGCAATGCAAAGACGTTCATGTTGTTTTTCAGCCTCCAGTTGGGGTGTGATTGTTCGTTCGAGTTGGGAAGTCATCCGCGCGCGAGGCGCAGCATGGCGGCGGGCGCGAAGAGCAGGCGCGCCAGCCAGTAGACGACCAGGCCGAGGGTCAGCGCCGCGCCGAGACCCGTCCGGCGCTCGACCGCCGCCACCGCGCCGACGAGCGCCGCGCGCGGGCGCGCCGGCAGCAGCCCGGCCCCGGCGCACAGCGCGAGCACGAGGACGAGGACGGGCGCGTAGGCGTGCAAAGCGAGCGCCGCCTGCCAGTCGCCGCGCGCGAGCGCGACCGTGGCGCGCGTCAGCCCGCAGCCGGGGCAGGGCACGCCGAGCGTGTGCGCCACCGGGCAGGGCCAGCCCGGCAGCCCCGCCAGGAGCAGACCGGCCTGTAGTACGGCAGTGAAAGAGATAATGCCGGCGAGTCTCCGGTTTTGCAGGAGGAGCGCGAGCACAGGGGGAAATAGTTTGCGTTCCGGCATCCGGTCGTATCTTACGTCTCGGTCGGCGCGGCGGCCCGGTTTCAGGAGCGGGGCGGCGCGCTGCTCGTCAGAACTGATGTGCGCCGCACATTACTACAAGCCGGCATTCGTGACAAGACAATTTGATCGCCCGCGCCCGGTAAAATTCGCTAGCCCCTCGCCGCCCCGCTGTGCTACTTTCAAGATAACGCGCCGGCCGCGCCGGCCCTTAACGGCGCGCGCCCGCGACGCCAGGTCTTAGCGCCACCACGAAAGGTTCACAAAACACCCCCAATGAGTAGCAACAGTGTGAAGTGCCCGCAGTGCGGGATGGTCAACTGGCAGTCGGCCGTCGAGTGCAAGCGCTGCCAGTACCCGCTCACGGTGCAGGCGGGCGCGCCCGTGGGCACGCAGCCCGCCGCCTACACGCCGGGGCAGTGGGCGTCGCCTTACGCCCCGCCGCCGCCGCCCGCGCAGTTCTTCCGCGGCCCGAACCCTTACGAGGCGCAGGCGGCCGCGCCGGCCGGCGTCTGGCGCGACGGCAAGACGCTCGTCGCGGCCAAGGACGCGCCGCTGCCCCCCTTGTGCGTCAAGTGCGGCTGCCCGGTCGAGCAGGCCGACTTCAAGCGCACCTACCGCTGGCATCCGCCGGCCTTCTACCTGCTCCTGTTCGTCGCCTGGCTGATCTACCTGATCGTCGCGCTGTGCGTGCGAAAGCAGGCCACCGTCTACCTGGGCTTGTGCGAGCGGCACAGGGCGCGGCGGCGGACGGGCATGATGGTCGGCGCGCTGCTGATGACGGCCAGCGTCGCCCTGCTCTTCTTCGGCTTCGGCAGTGACACGGGCGAAGTGATCGCTGTCGGCTTCTTCACCCTCATCGTCGGGCTAATCTGGACGGTCGCCGCGGCGCACCTGCTGACCCCGAAGAAGATTGACGATCACCTCGTCTGGCTCAACGGCGTCAGCCCGGATTACCTCGCGGGCCTGCCGCACTGGCCCGGCCGGGTCTGAGTCGGCGCGGCAGCAGCGCCCGCGCGCTTACACCTTTCCACGCAGCCCCTCGACGCTTTGCGCCAGGCCCCCACGCCGGGGCCTGGGACATGCCGTCCGAACTCACCAGTTAGCGCCAAAAACTCGCCGGCCGCCGACGCCGCGCACGCGGCCGGTGCTGGCACGCCCGTTGCTTTTCCTACCGTGGCGCGCGCGCGCGCATTAAGTGAGGGATTATGGAGAGAGAGAAAGAGATTCTGCTCCGGGTCGGCAAGGACACGCAGCGCGGCGACGTGCGGCTGTCGGCGCACGCGCCGCACGCGCTGAGCGTCAGCGTCAGCTACAAGGGCGACCGCGCCGCGACCGTGCTGTTGACGCGCGCGCAGGTGCGCGAGTTGCGCGCCGCGCTCGCCGCGCTTGAGCCGCTGTTGGACGCTAACGAGGAGCAAGCCGCGCTAGGTTACGACGGGCTGAAACTCGCCGCGTAACGGAAGACTTTTAACGCATCGGCCGCGCTGTTTTCATCGTGGCCGCCAAGCAGCGCCCGGTCGTGAAGGGGAGAGCACGACCGGGCGCTGCTTGATCTTGGATTAAGAGCAGGAGGCAGAAAGAAGAAGGCAGAAGCCGGAAGCCAGAAGCCAGTAGGGAGACGGTAGAGGACGCAGAAGCAGAAAAGCCGGCCTTTCATCGAGGCCGGCCTTTCCTTCTGGCTCCTGGCTTCTGACTCCTGCCTACTGCTCTTTAGAGGATGAAAGTCCAGCTATCCTGGCGGCTGACGACGACGACGACGCGGATGCCGGCGGCCTTGAGTGCGGCGCGGACGCCCGCGGCGTGCAGGCGTTCGCCGGCCTGCTCGTAGGCGCAGTCGGCGCAAGTGATCGCAAGCGTGGTCGTGCTACCCGCGCCGCTGATCGTGCCGTGCGCCTTCAGACCGGGCGGCAGCACGAGCCGCACCAACTCCGGCGCGCTCGCGCCGCCGGCCGAGGCGGCCGGTTTGACCGAAGCGGTCGGTTCGGGCGTCGGCGTGGCCGCGTTTACGGTCGGCGTCGGGCCGACGCCGACGGGCTGAACGGTCGCCGTCGTCTGCGCCGTCGCGTCGGCGACCGGCGCGTTCTCCGGCGACCCGGCCGCCGTCGCCGCCGCCGCGCCCAGCACGGAGAGTCGGCCCGGCTCGGCCGCCGAAGGGGCGTTGCCCGCAGGCCGTTCAAACGTCTGCGGCGGGTTGCGCTCGGTGCTCAAGGGCGCGGTCGGCGTGTCGGCGGTGGGGGCGGCGGCGGGCGCTGTCGCCTGCGTGCGTCGCGGCGCTCGGCCGGCGTTGGTCGCCGCCGTCTGCTCGGCGGGGCCGCTGTTGTAGAGTGCGCCGGCCAGGAACGCCGCCGCCCAGAGGCAGGCGAGGGCGAGCAGGTCAGCGCGCGCCGAGAAGACGAAGCGGGGCGGCGCGGGCTGCCACGCGCGGTGCTCCGGCGGCGCGTGCGGCGCGCGGCGCGGCAGGTGCGCGGCGATGAGCGCGCGGTAGAGGAGTGTGCCGTAGACGTTGACCGCCGCCACGCCGAGCGGGCCGAAGACGACGCCGAGCGCCGCGCCCCACACGCGCCCGCCGCCCAGCGCCCTGACCCGGCGCTCGCAGACGAACGCCGGCACGACCGCCCAACACGCCGCGAGCAGAACCCACAGCACGACCGACTGGAACGAGATAGCCGTCAGCGCGCGACTCCTCTTAAACAGAGTTTCACCGGATGTCTCGGCGCGGCATTATACGCCGACTGACCGATAACGACGACCGCGTTTTGCGGCGGCACTTGATTTGGAACTTCACAGGGCGGCCCGCGTGGAACTTGCCGTGCGCGCGCTGTGCGCCGGCCGGACTTTACGACATGAGCACGATCAAGGAGCCTCGCTGATGAGAAGACCGACACGACCGACACGTTTCACCAAGCTGCCCTGGCGCGGCGCTGCTTTAGTCTGCGCGCTGCTCCTTTGCGGCGCGTACGCGGCGCGCGCCCAGACGCCCGACGCACCCAAAGCGGAAGAGGTGCAGCGCGGCGAGATCAACCACGAAGTCCAACTGCACCTGCTCGTCGCCTCGGACGCGGCCGGCGAACGCGAACGCCTCCCGCCGGCCCTCGACGACACCGTCCGGCAACTCCGGGCCGCGCTGCCTTACCAGCACTACCGTCTGGTGACGACCTTCTTCAACCGCGTGCGCGACAACGGCAACCTCGACGTATCCGGCGTCAGCAACTTCCCCGCCACGCCGCTCGCGGCCAACGCCAACAGCCCGACCTTCTACAACTACAGCCTGAACACCGTCACGCTCACGCGCGGGTCGGGCGAGCCGCCCTTCATACGCGTCGTGCGGTTCCGGCTCGGCTTGAAGATGCCCGTGCAGACCGGCGTCGCGCGCGCCGAAGGCGGCGGCAGTTACCCCGTCATCAACTATCAGGACACGGGCCTAACCACGGAGCTGAGCGCGCGCGAAGGCGTGCCGACCATCGTCGGCACACTCGCCGCCAGCCAGCCCAACGAGATTTACGTTCTCGTCCTGACGCTCAGACGGACGGCCGCTCGTTAAGAATCTGTTTACTCACTTGCCGGGGCTGCTCGCCTTGAGGCGCAGGAGGTTCGTGACGCCGAGCCACGCCTCGCGTAGTTTCATCTTGCCCGCGCCGTGCTTGCGGTCAACGAAGCGGATGGGCGTCTCGCGCACGCGCACGCCCGGCTGCCGCAGCGTCCAGTAGAGCGTCTCGACGAGGAACGCGTAGCCGGTCGAGCGCACGCGCGCCCACGGCACGGCCGCGAGCGCCGCGGCGCGGTAGAGCCGGAAGCCCGACGTGCAGTCGCGCACGGGCAGCTCGAACAGCGCGCGCGCGAAGCGGTTGGCGGCGGCGCTCAAGAGCCTGCGGTGCAAGCCCCAGTCTTCGATCCGCCCGCCCGCGACGTAACGCGAGCCGATGACCACGTCCGCCTCCGCGAGCGCGGCGAGCAGCGCGGGGATGGCGCGCGGGTCGTGTGAGAAGTCGCAGTCCATCGTGAGGACGGCACGAGCGCCCGCGCCGAGGGCGTGGCGGAAGCCCGCGAGGTAGGCCGTGCCGAGACCGCGCTCGCCCGCGCGGCGGATGACGTGTAGCCGCGCGTACTCGCGGGCCGCCTGCGCGGCCAACTCGCCCGTGCCGTCGGGCGAGTCGTCGTCCACGACGACGATGTGCAGATCGAGTTCGAGCGCGATGATGGCGCGCAGCAGGCGCGGCAAGTTCTCCGCCTCGTTGTACGTCGGCAGGATTACCCACACGCCCGCCCGTCTCTCGCTGCTCATAAACCAACTCGCCCGCGCATGACCGACGCCTCCGTGCATCCTCTGTGCCCTCTGTGTCTGCGGTGGTGAATGCCCCTTCAGCCAGATTCACCACAGAGGCACAGAGAACACAGAGGGGGCACGGAGGCTTGAGCGATTAGGCCGCTACCCTCTAATCATCTCTCTCGTCTACTCTCGTTCGCGGAAAAGATAGATGGAGCCGCCGATGACGGCTTCGGGTGTCCGCTGTCTGTAAGCGTCGAAGTAGTTGACGCGCTCCGCTTCGGTCAGCGCGCGACCGCGTATGCGCCCTTCGTGCACGGTCGAGCCGTTCAGGTAGCTGGCCCCGATGGCGACGTAGCGCGTCTCCGGCAGCGGCGCGTCGTCGGGCGGGAGCAAGTTCACGTACTCGACGCCGTAGTAGCGGAGCGTATAAGGCGCGGCGAGCGCGGCGGCGCGCACCTGCGTCTCGCCGCGCGCGCGCAGGTATTCCGCCAGCCCGCGCGCGTCGTCGCCCCACTCCACGTTCGAGTCCGACAGGTATTGCCAGTGCGGTCGCCGCGCCGCGAGTTGATTGAAGTACGACATCTGATCTGGGTAAGCGCGCCAGGCCTCCGCGCCCGTCCAGACCAAGAGCGCGACGACCGCGGCGAGCGCCGCGCGCCGCACGCGCCGCGCGTCGAGCAGACGCGCGAGCAGCGCGCCGCCGAGCATGAAGAGGAACGGGTACGCCGGCAGGTAGTAACGCACGCCTATGTCTATGCGGCTGAGCATGAGGAACGCGGTGTAGAGCGCGAACGCGCCGAGCGGCACGGCGAAGCGGCGTTCGCGGCGCACGCACAGTTCGTAGCCGGCCCACGCGAGCGCCGCCAGCGACAGCAGGAGGAAGGGCAGCGTCGTCTTGAGCGCGAAGGCGACGGGGAAGTAGTACCACCAGCCCGTGCGGCCGTACATGCCGAGCAGCGACGCGGGGTGGCCGGCGGCGTTGTGTTGCAACTGCCAAAAGACGCCCACGACGAACTCGGTCGGCAGCACGAGCGCGAGCGCGCGCGCCAACGCGAACATCGTCCCGGCGTGCGCCGGGAAGGCTTCCGCGAACCACTGCGCGTCCGACGCACCCAGCGGCCGGCGCTGGAAGAAATAGCCCGCGTGCACGAGCAGCAACGCCGTCAGCGCGACGACGCAGGCGTGCGCCGCGAGCGTCGCCCGCGCGCCCGCACGCGCGCGCCACAGCAGCGCCGCGAACGTCACGCCGACGACCGGCACAGCGAGCACCATCGAGAACTTGGCGAGCAGCGCCAGCCCGCACGCGAGACCCAGGAACGCGGCGCGCCGCCACGACGGCGCGGGCACGTAACGATAGAGCGCGTAACAGACGAGCAGGTAGCCGAACGCGGCCGGCACGTCGGTCTGCGCCACGCGCCCGTGCGCCAGCACCGTCGGCTCAAGGCTGTAGAGCGCCACGGCCAGCACCGCGGCGCGCGCGCCGAACAGCTCGCGCGCGAAGACGAAGATGAGACCGCCGAGCGCGACTGTGAGCAACACCGCCGGCGCGCGCGCCCAGAACGAGACGCGCCCGAAGACGCCGCGCCGCGTCTCCCAGAAGCCCCACAAGGGCGACGCGTCCGTCGCCTCCTCCGGCTGCGCCGCGTCGGGCGTGATGCAGAGCAGCGGCAGCGCCGCGAGCAGCTTGGCGAGCGGCGGGTGCTCGTTGATGGGTTGGAAGTCGCGCGCGGAGAGGTGTTGATAGCCGGCCGGGATCAGCACCACCTCGTCCGCCGTGATGCTCTTGCGCGCGACGACCGACAGCAGGTTCGCGCACATCAACGCGAGCACCACGGCGCACACGGGCCACGCCCAACCCTCGCCCCGCGCCTTCGCCAACTGCTCCGCCCCCCTCGTCTCTCAAGTCTTAAACTCCGCGCCGCGCGCCATTCTACTCAGTATTGTCCACATGACAACAGGCGCGTCTTAAATTGATAAACCCTCCGTGCCCCTTTGTTAAAACGGCTTCACGCCACCCGCCACCTGAACACACGACCCGCCTTCATTAGATATATCTGCGGCCGGTCGCTACAATCTTGCTCGGGGCGGGCCGCGGCGCGGCCCGCCGACGTTGCGCCGGGAGGGTTGAGAGCGTTGCGCGGTCTGCTGTCGAGTTGGTGCGTCAAAGGGAGTCCGCCGCGGGGGCTGCGGCTGTGGCTGCGCTGCCGCTGGGTGGTGCTCATCCTGCTCGGCCTCGCCAGCGCGGGCTACGCCTTCTCGCTCGTGCGCGCGCCCGAAACGATCAACCACGCGCGCTTCTACTGGTTCATCTACTCCGGCGGCGCGCTCATCGCCGCCGGCCTCATCGAGCAAGGCAACAACCTCCTGCGGCGCGGCGACTGACCGAGGTCGTGAGGATTACGGCGACGGATCGGCGACAGTCTCGCCTAAAACCTGTTCGCGGTTTATGACTGACGGACGGACGGGCCGCTCGGACGACTTGTCGGGCCGCCCGTGATTCGGCATGATCCGAGTCCGAGTGGCTTAGGGCCGGGCTGAAGAATTACCTTTGATGCAACTCGTGTAGCGGTTGAGAAAGTTGTCCCGCAGCGTCCGCCACTCTTCAATCGTCTGAAACTTTCGCTTCTTCGGGTTCTGGTTAAGGAAGTAGACGGTCAGAACCTGGTGCTCGGCGTCCGAGAAGAGCACCGCGATGCCGAGCGTGGCCCCCGCGAGCGATGCCCTGCTCGTGCTGTAACCCTCAAAGCCGCCGTAGGCAATCTTGATCGGTTCCGGGGCTTCCGCGTCCTTGGTGTTGGCGATGGCCCACTTTAAATTTTCCAGGATGACTTCCTTATCTTTCTCGTAGTCGGCGGGGTTCGACTTCTCGGCTTTGACGTTGGCGAAGTAGTCGGTCTTCGGGTACGCGACCAGCACGCGGTAGCCGTCCGCGAGCGAGACTTTCTTCTCCCCGCCGGCGGTGCGCACGGTGCGGGACGTAACGTCTTTCGGCAAGCGATCCACCTGCACCACTTGCAAGCCGTCTTCAAACTGACAAGCCGTGTACGGCTTCAACGAATCATCCCGAACGGTCTGCGCCGCCGCCTCTCGCTGCGCCACGAAGCCGGCCGCCAGCAGCGCGAGCGTAAAGATCGGTAGCGAGCATCTATGTCGAAACAACACGCACCTCCTGATGTGCTGCTCTACTCGAACCGGCCGGAGTTTACTTGCAAGAGCGAAGCGGCACAACGTCCGGCGGCGGCGCGCGCTGACTACCGATTGATGACAGGCCCGCCGCCCGCGCGTCCGCCACTGCGTGGCGAAACCTTGCGGCTCGAATCGTCATTGACATCCGCCCGCGACGGGCATATCTTCCACGCGTCGCCGGCCTCGCACACCTGCCGACGTTGGTCACTCCGGTCAGCCCTTATGAAGACCACCGGCCCGATTCCCGACAGCCAGCACCGGGGCGCAACTCGCGCCGCTTGCGGCGTCGGCCCTGTGCCGTCGGTACGACCGCGGGCCGGAGCCGCCGCCCGGCGTGACCTCGTCGTCGGCTCGCATTTCACCGTGCGCTTCGAGGAGAGAGGTGGAACGTGTTTTATAGACTAGAGGAGATGTACCTGCTGGCCGTCGCGGCCAACGCGGGCGCGGGGTGCAACGACCCGGCCACGATGGAGCGTTGCGTGGCCCGCGAGATTAACTCCTGGCTGGAGGACTTCAGTCTCGTCCCGCGCTGGCAGATCGTCTGGGGGCCGGCCGTCTACGTCGCCAACATCGGCGGGCACACGAAGCCCGAAGCCTACCCGACGAACGTCATGTTCGCGGTTTATGACGCGGAGAACTCGTCTTACTTCGTCTCGGTGGCGGGCACGAACGGGGCCGCCCCCTACGACCTTGAGGAAGATTTCAGGGTGCGCGTGCTGCGCGATTGGCCCTACGCCGCGCCCGGCGCGCGCGCCGGGAAAATCTCCGAAGGCTCGTACCTCGGGCTGAGCATCCTGCAACAGATGACGCCCGGCGCGGGCGCGCAGCAAGGCGAGACGCTCGACCGCTACCTCGGCCGCGCCCTGCGCGACGCCCACGGGCCCGTCAACATCATCACGGGCGGGCACAGCCTGGGCGGTGCGCTGTCGCCGCTCGTCGCGCTCTGGCTCCGCGACACGCAGGCGCAGTGGGACACACGGCGCGTCGTCCGCGAAGACGGTTTTTACTGTCGCCGCTCCGCCGGCCCGACGCCGGGCGATAAGGAGTTCGCGGCGTACTACGACCGGCGGCTGCCGGGCACGACGAGCCTGGTCAACAACCTCGACGCCGTCACCAAGTTCTGGGACAAGCTTGACGAGATCGTAGGCCTTTACGAACCCGCCGGGATTCAAGCGCCGCTCTTGGTTAAAGGACTCGTCAGTGCCTTCGAGCACCAGACGGAGGGGCACGACTACACGCAGCCCGGCTACGGGGCGGGGCAGTACGTCACCTTCCCGACCAGCATCAACACGGCGCTCGTCACCGAGGACGGCACGGATTGTCAGAACTTCATGCGACAGATGGGCTACCAGCACGTCCTCGCCTACTTCGACATGCTCGGTCTCCACGTGCCCGAGAAAACGCGGCGCACCATCGGCGTCGATCAGTTCATCGCGATGTGCGGCTAACACCCGCCGCCGGCGGTCGGCCCGATCCGGCAACGGGAAAAGAAAACGGCTGGCGCGGGCCAGCCGTTACTCGTTGACACTCTCTAAGTGGAGCAGAGGGGGATCGAACCCCTGACCTCCGCATTGCGAACGCGGCGCTCTGCCAAACTGAGCTACTGCCCCGAAGGGACGTGAGGGATATTAAGGACGGGGCGCGCGGGTGTCAAGCGGGGTCGGATTTGGGGCGGCGCGCTTAGCCTTGGGTCAGGGCGTGGCGGGCGGCGGCGAGGGCTTCCGTGAGGCGGGCGGGGTTGCGACCGCCGCCTTGGGCGAGGTCGGGGCGGCCGCCGCCGCGTCCGTCGAGCAGTTGGCAGGCGGCGCGCATGAGCGCGTTCATGTCGCCGGGCGCGTCCGCCGAGCGGGCGAAGACGAGCCGCGCGCTCTCCGCGTCGTGCGCGCCTAGCAGGGCGACGGTGCGCGGCTGCGCGATGAGCGCCAGCGCGAGCCGCTTCAGCGCCTCGGCGTCGCGGTCGGCGAACGACTCGACGACGAGGCGCGCGCCGCCGGGCGTCTCGGCGGCGGCGGTGCGCAGTTCGTCCGCCTCGACGCGCGCGGCGATCTCTTCGAGCGCGCGGACGCGCCGCGCCAGTTCCTTGTTCTCTTCCGCGAGGCGCGCGACGAGCGGCGGCGTGTCGTCGCGCCCGGCGCTGAAGTGCAGCGCGACGGCGCGCGCCGTGCGGTTGACGCGGCGGTAGTCGGCCAGCGCGCGCGCGCCCGCGACGAACTCGATCCGCGTCAGCCCCTTGGCCCGCTCCCAAGAGCGCACGGCGATCAAGCCCACCTCGCCCGTGCGCGCGGCGTGCGTGCCGCCGCACGGACTCATGTCGAAGTCTTCAATCTCGATGACGCGCAACTCGCCCGCCCGCGCAGAGTCTTTACGCAGGGGCAGCGCGCGCGCCGCCTCGGGCGTGACGTTGCGGACGCGGACGGGGCGATCCTCCCAGACGACGCGGTTGGCGAGATCGACCGCCTGCTCGATGCGTTCGAGCGTGGGGTCGGGCAGTTCCACGTCAATCTCCGAGGCCTGCGTGAGCATACGGAAGGCGCGGGTCGGCGCGGCGAAGAGCGCGACGAGCGCCTGCGACAAGATGTGCTGCCCCGTGTGCTGCTGCATGTGATCGAGCCTGCGGGGCCAGTCCACGCGCCCGCGACTTCCGCGCCCGGCGCGGGCGGCGCGCCCTCGCAGACGTGCCAGACGCCCGCCTCTTCCTCGTCCACGCACTCGACGACGCGCGCCGCGCCGAGCGTGCCCGTGTCGTGCGGCTGCCCGCCGCCCGTCGGGTAGAACGCGGTGCGATCCAGGCGCACGCCGAAGCGGCCGCCTGCGAGTGTGGCGACCTCCGTCACGCGGGCCGTGAACTCCGTCAGGTGCGAGTCTTCGTAATAGAGTCGTTCGGTGGCGCTCATGGTTAATCGGGCTTCGTACTGTTGCGCGTGCGTGCGCGGCTCGTTTCTTTCATCCGCTGTTGCGTGTCTTGATTTAGCCGACCGGCGGCCGGGGCGTCAAGCGCGCCGTCAACTTTCGGCGCGGCGCTTTTGACAGGCGTTCCGCGCCGCGCCGATAATCCGCGCGTTCGCGCGCTCGCCGCAGCACACATTTCGGAGTCGTTCATGCGTCAGCCTTTCGCCGCGCTCGCCGCCGGCCTGCTCTTCTTCTTGGCCGTCGGCGCGCGCGCGCAGCCGCCCGCCGACACCAACAGTCAGACGCCGGCCGACGCCGCCCGGCCCGCAGCGGCCGACGCCTTCCGCATCGCCTACGAGCTGCGCCTGTCGCAGCCGGCGACGCACCTGTTCGAGGTGCGCGTCGCGGTCGAGACGCCGACGCCGCGCGAGGCGTTGGAGTTCCAACTGCCGCGCTGGTCGCCGGGGCGCTACGCCGTCTTCGACTTCGCCAAGAACGTGCAGGACGTGTGGGCGCAGCCCGACTGTGCCGCGGGCGAGCGCTGCGACGCCGCCTCGTCGCGCCCCACACGCGTGGACGCGCAGACGTGGCGCGTCCCCTTGCGCGGCGCGCAGAAGGTCACGCTCAGCTACAAGGTCTACGGCAACGATCTGTCGGGCACGTTCGCGCAGCTCGACGAGCGGCACGCGAACTACAACGGCGGCGAGTTGTTCATGTACGTCGTCGGGCACAAGGCCGATCCGGTCACGCTCGTCATCGAGCCGCCCGCCGGCTGGCGCGTCGTCAACGGCCGCATGGGCGCGCCTTTCACCCACCGGGAGAGAGACGCCCGGCTCGGCTGGGAGTTCCCCAACTACGACATCCTGATCGACACGCCGACCGAGATCGGGTTCGACTGGACGGCGGACGAGTTCAAGGTGGACGGGAAGACCTACCACGTCGTCCTGCACGCTTTCGGCGGCGACGAGGGCAAACGCAAAAGGCTCACGCGCGCGCTCGAAAAGATCGTCCGCGCCGAGACCGACATGTGGGGCCCGCCCGAATTCGACGACTACACCTTCATCATCCACGCCGGCCTCGCGGCCCGCGGCGACGGCATGGAGCACCTGACCTCGACGCAGATCATCGTGCCGACGCGGCTCGACGCGGCCGGCGCGCTCGAAGACATACTCTCCACGGCCGCGCACGAGTTCTTCCACGTCTGGAACGTTAAGCGCCTGCGCCCGGTCGAGTTGGGGCCGTGGGACTTCACCCACCCGCTCAGCACGCGCGGGCTGTGGATCGCCGAAGGGTTCACCAACTATTACGGCCACCTGATGCAGCGCCGCGCCGGGCTGTGGGACGATCAATCGCTCTACCAGGTGCTCGCCGGTGAGATCGGCGCGGTCGAGAACGCGCCGGGCAGCCGGCAGATGAGCGCCGAAGAGTCTTCGCTCGCCGCGCCGTTCTTAGACCTCGCGTGCCACGTCCAGCAGACCAACCTGACCCAGACTTCGATCAGCTACTACGACAAGGGCGAGGTGCTCGCCGTCACGCTCGACCTGCTCATCCGCGGGCGCACGCAGGGGCGCGTCTCGCTCGACGACGTGCTGCGCCGCGCCTACCGCGTCTTCTACCTCGACAGCCCGAAGGCCACCTACTACCTGCACGGGCGCGGCTACACCACGGAGGAGTTCCAGCGCGTCGCCTCGGAAGCGGCCGGCTTCGACCTGTCAGACTTCTTCGCCCGCCACGTCCGCGGCACGGAGTCGCCCCCTTACGACGAAGCCTTCGCCCAAGTGGGCTTGCGCCTCGTCCGCACGCCCGACAGGGGCACGCCGGAGCGCGCCACCTACCGGCTCGAAGAGTTGCCCGACGCGAAGGAGTCAGCAAAGGAGTTGCGCAAGGCTTGGCTGCGGGGCAATAAGTGACCCGGAGCGGTTTGTGGTTGCATATGGCGGGAGGCCGGGTTAACACAGAGGGCACAGAGTTAGCACGGAGGACACAGTAAAGAACTCTGTGTACTCTGTGTCCCCTCTGTGCCCTCTGTGTTAACCCGGCCGCACGACAAACTCAACCACAATCTAGGCCGGGGCGGGCGTGATGACCTCGATAGGGTCGGGGACGATCTCGAAGGTCATGGGCAGGCGGCCGATCAGTTCGCCGTCAACCTGCACGGGCGCGTCGCCGGTGGCGCGCGCGCGCGTGGCGCGGACGAAGCGGACGCCGCTGATCTCGCGCGTGACCCCTTCGGGCCGCATCGTCTGCGCCAGCAGGTGCAGGTAGCGCAGGCGGCTGTGTGAGGAGACGAGACAGAGTTCAAACTCCGGCCGGTCGAGCCGCGCGCGCGGCGTGATCGCCAGCTCGCCGCCGTAGTGCGCCGTGTTGCCGACGGCGGCGAAGGTCGCCTTGAACCGCTCGCCCCCGACCTCGACCGTGAAGGGCACGGGCCGCCAGTAAGCCAGGTGGCTCAGGCCCGACACCCAGAACGCCGCCTTGCCGACGCGCCGCTTCAGGCGCGGGCGCACGTTTGCCACGACCGAGGCGTCCAGCCCGATGCCCGCCATCAGGCAGAAGTAGCGGCGCGCGCCCGTGCGTTCTTCGGTCGCGCACCCCAGGTAGATGCGTTGCGTCGCGCCGCGCGCGATCACGTCGGCCGTGCCTTGCAGGTCGAAGGGCAGCCCCAACTCGCGCGCCAGCACGTTCGCCGTGCCCGCCGGCCAGACGCCGAGCCGCGCGCGCGTCCCGACCAGGCCTTGCAGCGCCTCGTTGATCGTGCCGTCGCCGCCCGACGCGATGATCTCCTGCGCCCCGGCGCGGGCCGCCTCGGCCGCCAGGCGCGTGGCGTCGCCGGGCGCGGCCGTGCGCAGCACTTCGACGCCGACGCCGCGCGCCGCCAGCAGCGCGCGGAAGCGCTCGATCTCGGCCGCGCGGTCGCGCCGGCCCGCGTTCGGGTTCGCAATCAGGTGTACGGTGCGTGTCATCGTCACAGTGCGGTGCTTGTCATCGTCACGAGCGCGCGCGGACTCCTGGGGCAAGCCAGATGCCGCCCGCGCCGCGTCTCAGCCTACACGACCTCGGCGCGAGAGTTAAGCGGAGCATCAACGCACTGCCAAGCGGCCCGCCGGCGCGGCCGCCCGCACGTCTTGTCTTGCGCGCGCAGGCGTGGGCTGACAACTGTCCGCCGACGCCTGCGCCCGTGTTCGACGCTGGGCGGGCGCAGCTTACCGTGTGCCGGGCAAAATCCTTTTGCCGGCGGACGACGAGTGCGTGAACTCGAATAGCCTCCTCGTCAACGCGCGCCGCACCCACCTCCTTGACAGACCACGGGCGGGAGCGAGTTGCCCCGACGCCCTGCTCGCCCCCGCCCACGTTGTACCAGCAGCCTAAAAATTAATCGCAGTCTGAAAATTAATCGCAGCCCAACAGCACCCTCCCACCGTCCCGCCCCGCAGCCGGCCAGACTTACGAGACCCGCGCCGTTTAAGCCTGCCCGTTGCGCCGCGCGCTGATGTAACGCTCGACCGTGTCGATGAGCGCGTCGAGGCGATCATCGGTGCGGTGCGTGCGCTCGTCGAGTTGCCGCGTGCGCTCCTCGTGTGCCCGCATCCGTTCGTTGTGTGCCTGTATTGCGGCCGACAGGTCTCTGATCTCGCCCGCCTGAATTTTGATCTGGCCCGCCTGAATCTCGGCGGCGGCTAGCAGCGCGATCACGCTGTCGGCCGTCCGGTCAACTTTCTCAGACAGGCGCTCGATCCTCTCGGACAATCGCTCGACCCTGGCCTCGGTGCGCGCTTGTTGTTCGAGAACGAACGCTATCGCGCGTTCCATCTCTTCGCCGGTCATGTCATGTCTCCTCCCGACAGCTTCTTCACCCAGCGCCGCAGCCTGCGCTCATTCGAGCCGGTAGTTGGGCGCTTCCTTGGTGATGATCACGTCGTGGACGTGGGACTCGCGCAGCCCGGCGGCGCTGATGCGGACGAAGCGGGTCTGCTCCTGGAACTCGCGGATCGTGCGGCAGCCCGTGTAGCCCATGCCGGCGCGCAGCCCGCCGACCAGTTGCGTCACCATGTCCGCGAGCGTGCCCTTGTACGGCACGCGCCCCTCGATGCCTTCGGGCACGAGCTTCGACTCGACCTCGGTCGCCTCCTGCGCGTAGCGGTCGCGCGAGCCTTCGCGCATCGCGCCGATACTGCCCATGCCGCGGTACGCCTTGAACGAGCGCCCTTGATAGAGGATCAACTCGCCCGGCGACTCTTCGACGCCCGCGAACAGCGAGCCGATCATGACCACGTCCGCGCCCGCCGCAATCGCCTTCGCCACGTCGCCCGAAAACTTCACGCCGCCGTCGGCGATGACGGGGACGCCCGCCGCGCGCGTCGCCGCGACGCAGTTGCGTATGGCCGTGATCTGCGGCACGCCCGCGCCCGTCACCACGCGCGTCGTGCAGTTATGGACGGCGACACGATTGGCGACGTAGGTGTGATCCTCCGCGACTTCAAGGTTGAAGACTTCAAGTTCCGACTGCTCCTCGATCTCGACCGAGCGCACGGCGGCATAGAGATAGGGTTCGTCGGCGAACACGTCCTGCTTATGTCTGAGGCCGGCCGGGAGGCGCAAGTTCAATTCGGGAAACTCCGCGGCGAAGCGGGCGCACTGTGCGCCGCCGATGCGCACGTGGTAGGACGTGCTCCAGGAGGCGCGTGCGCTCGGGTACGCCTGCACCGAGGGCAGGTAGCCGAGGCGCGCGAAGATTTCGGCGATCTGGTGCGCGAGGTGCGGCGAGGTGGTCTTGTAGGCGATGCGGCGCGCGTCCTTCAGGCAGCCGTCGCCGCGCAGCGCGCCGATGAGCAGTTGGCGCAGGGACTCGCGCGTCTGGTTGAGCACGAAGCCGGGCAGCCGCTTGTTGCGCGCGCCGGTCGGGATGAGGCGCTCGAAGAAGCGCGCGATGGCGTGGTTGTAGACCATCACTTCGAGCGCGTGGCGCGGCGTCGGGCGCGTGGCCGCGCCGTGATAGCCGAAGACGGCGGCGAGCAGTTGGCACACGTCTTCGGCGTAGCCGAGTTCGTGCGCGCCGAAGGCGAAGCGGGCCTGCCGATTGTTCGCACTGCCGACCACGTAGCCCTCGGCAATGTAATAGCCGATGAGCCGCATCAGGCGACTGTCGAGGGCGACGAAGCGGGCGAGCTTGACGGGTTGCAGGAGCCGCTCGTAGCCGCGCTCGTCGAGGTAGGCGTTGACGTGCGCGCCTAGCTCGTCGCGCACGCGCCGCCGGGCCGCGACAATCGTGCCGATGACGCGCGCCGTCGTGCCGAAGCGGGCCGCGAGTTGCTGATAGGTTTCGCCGTGAACGTTCTTACTCGGCTTGTTGGCCCAGACCGAACGTGCGTCGGCGTGGTAGTGCGGGACGATGTCCGCCAGATCGAAGACGCGCGCCTCGACCTGATAGTCTTGGCGCGGAATGGCCAGCACGTCTTGCGGCTTGAGTTCGTCGGCGCGCACCCAGCGCAGCCCGGTGTTGTATTTGGGCCGGCGGAAAAAGTATTTCGCGCCGTTCTTCAGCCGCCGGCCGGCGGGGGCGTCGAAGGTGACGGCCAGGAATTCATGGTTGGGCGTGACGCGCAGCTTGTCGGGGCAGCCGCCGACGTTTAACGCGACGAGCGGGCCGCGGTAGGCGCGGCGGTAGGTCTTAGTCACCGGGCGCACGCGCCCGCGGTGCGTGACGACCGACTCGCCGACGCGCACCGCCGCAATCGGCTTGACGCTGTTGTCGCCCATCAGGATCAGCGCGTCGCCGCGGAGGCAGATGCTCCCCGGCCCGATGCCGCACTTGATGGCGTCCACGCCCGCCTCGACGAGCGCGCGTGCGCCTTCGGTGGTGGCGACGTTGCCGGCGATGAGCTGCGTGTCCGCGTGGCGGCGCTTCAACTCGCGCACGGCCTCGATGACGCGGCCCGAGTGGCCGTGCGCCGTGTCCACGACGAGGCAGTCCACGCGCGCCTTGACCAGTTCGGCGGCGCGCTCGCGGTAGTCGCCCGTCGCGCCCACGGCCGCCGCGACGCGCAGGCGGCCCAGGTCGTCTTTGGCCGCGTGCGGGTACTTGATCGCCTTCTGGATGTCTTTGACCGTGATGAGACCTTTGAGGTGCTTGTCGCCGTCAATCACCAGCAGCTTCTCGATGCGGTGCTTTTGCAAGACGACCTTGGCCTCTTCGAGCGTCGTGCCGACGGGCACGGCGACGAGCGGCTGCTTGGTCATCACGTCCGAGACGGGCACGTCGTAGCGCGTCTCGAAGCGCAGGTCGCGGTTGGTGATGATGCCGACGAGGTGGCCGGCTTCGTCCACCACGGGCACGCCGCTGATCTTGTAGCGCTCCATCACGGCCAGAGCCTCGCGCACGGGCCGGTCGGGGCGGATCGTCACCGGGTCTACGATCATGCCCGACTCCGAGCGCTTCACCTTGTCCACCTCTTCGGCCTGGCGCTCGACGGGCAGGTTCTTGTGGATGACGCCGATGCCGCCCTGCTGCGCCAAGGCGATGGCGAGCGCGGCTTCGGTGACCGTGTCCATCGCGGCCGAGCACAGGGGGATGCGCAGGGAGATGGCGCGGGTGAAGCGCGTGGTGGTGTCGGTCTCGTTGGGCAGCACGTCGGAGCGCGCGGGCACGAGCAGCACGTCGTCGAACGTCAAGCCTTCTATCGGATCGTCAGTTAACATGATGGACTAATAGGCCTCCCTTCAAAGAAAACTCGGACGGGGCGCGGCGGCGCGGGTTGTGGCGGATTGAACTGGCCGAGGTGAACCACAGGCGAGCGTAACAAAGCGGCGGGGCTTCGGCAAGCGGGCGCAAGGGCCGTCGCGCGCGCGCCGCTCGCGCGCGACGGGGCGGGTCTCTCAGGGCTGTTGCAGGAGCGACGCGTAGTTGTCTTTCGTGATCAGCAACTCGACGAGTTGCTTGCCCTTGGGCGCTTCCGTGGGCACGACCGCCGGCCGGCCGTTGATCGTGACCTCGATGGCGTTGACCTTGCTCTTCGAGTATTGCAGGCTCAGCGTGTCGGTCGCCAATAGCTCCTTGACCTGATCGGCGGCGATGACGCCGTCGGTCGAGGGCGCGCCGTCGGTCTTCGAGCGCAGCCACACCTCCGTGCCCTTGGCCCGGACTTGCACCTTCAAGCCCTGCGCGGGCGCGGGCGGCGCGGTCTGCGTCGGCGCGGGCGCGGGCGCTTGCGCGGTGGGGTTGGCGGCGGGCGGGGGGGCGGCGGGCGGCGCTTGGGTGCGCGCCTCGTTGCGGCGCTGATACCAGTGGAGCGCGGCGTAGACGCCGAGCGAGATGACGGCCAGGATGATGACGCTCAGCAGGATGGTGACGAGCGGCGAGCGCACCGACTCGCCTTCGGTGTAGATGCGCGAGGGCTGGCGCGAAGTGGGCAGCTCGTCCGGCGTCTCGCCGTGGGCGCGGGCCGTGCGCTCGTAGCCGCGTATGGCCTCGGCCTCGTTGACGCCGACCGTCTTGGCGAACGCCTTGACGAAGCTGCGGTTGAAGATGCCGCCGGGCAGGTTCTTGTAGTCGTCCGCCTCGATGGCTTCGAGGTAGCGGCGCGAGATGCGGGTCTGGTCGGAGATGTCGCGCAGCGAAAGCCCCTGGGCCTCGCGCGCACGGCGGAGCAGCACGCCGAGTGACGACTCTGCCCCATCTCGCAGCGCGCGCTCGTCGGGCGTCGGGTCAGAGGTTTTAGGGTTCACGAATCGCTGTTATCGAAGACTCATGGCCGCCGGCCGTTCGGGGCTTGCGCCGGACGCCGCCACCGCGCGTCCTGGCCTACCCGGCCGGGTCTTGGCGCGCACTATAGCCCGCCCCGCGCGAGGCTGTCAAACTTTAGGCCCGACAGGCAGATGCGCGCCGCTTGATTCTTCCGCCGGGCGGTGCTAGGTTGGGCCGTTCCCGAAAGAAGCGCAGAGCCGTTTTCCATTCTACAATCGAAAAGCGAGGACTCCAGCTATGCCTCTCGAAGCACTCGGCATGGTCGAGACGAAAGGGTTCGTGGGCGCGGTCGAGGCCGCCGACGCGATGGTCAAGGCCGCCAACGTCCAGCTCATCGGCAAGGAGTACATCGGCGCGGGCTACGTGACGATCTTCGTGCGCGGCGACGTGGGCGCGGTCAAGGCGGCGACGGACGCGGGCGCGGCCGCCGCGCGGCGCGTGGGCGAACTGATCAGCGTCCACGTCATCCCCCGCCCGCACACAGAGGTCGAGCGCGTCCTGCCGCGCAACGGGCGCACCGGCTACAGCCCCGACGAGCGGGCGCTCACGGGCGGCGGCGCGCGCGGCGAACTCGGCGAAAGCGAAGGGCGCTCGCTCCCGGCCGGCGCGCGCGAGAACAATAAGGAAAGAAGCAAGTGAGGAGGCCAGAAGTCAGGAGTCAGAAGGCAGAAGCCAGAATGAAAAAACCGGCCGCCTGCTTCTGCCTTCCTGCTTCTGCGCTACGGCCCCGACCTCCTTCTTCCGGCTTCTGACTTCTGGCTCCTGACTTCTGCTTTTCGGGGGTGGCGTCATGTCAGTTGATAAAGACCTCGTCTCGGTGCAGCAGGCGCGCGATCTGGTCGAGGCCGCGCACGCGGCGCAGAAGACGCTGGCGCGCTTCGATCAGTCGCGTATTGATCGCATCTGCGAGGCCATGGCGCTGGCCGCCTTGCGCGAGGCGGAGCGGCTGGGGCAGTTGGCCGTCGAGGAGACGGGCTACGGCATCCCGGCGGACAAGCGCGAGAAGAACCGCTTCGCCGCCGAGGACGTGTGGCGCGCCTTCCGCCCGCTGCGCACCGTCGGCATCGTCAACGAGTCGGCGGACGTGATCGAGATCGCCAGCCCGCGCGGCGTCGTCGCCGGCATCATCCCCTCGACCAACCCGACCTCGACCGCGATCTTCAAAATCCTGATCGCCCTCAAGTCGCGCAACGCCATCGTGCTCTCGCCGCACCCTTCGGCCGCCCGCTGCATCAACGAGACGGCGCGCGTCATGCGCGAGGTCGGCGTGCGCGAAGGGCTGCCGGCCGAGGCCGTCGGCTGCATGGCGAACGCGACCATCGAGGGCACGGAAGCCCTGATGAAGCACAAGCGCACGGCCGTCATCCTCGCCACCGGCGGCATCGGCCTCGTGCGCGCCGCCTACTCTTCGGGCAAGCCGGCGTTCGGCGTCGGCCCCGGCAACGTGCCGGTCTTCGTCGAGCGCACGGCCGACGTGCCGCTCGCGGTGCAGAACATCCTGACGGGCAAGTGCTTCGACAACGGCACGATCTGCGCCTCGGAGCAGGCGATTGTGGCGGACGCGCCCGTCGCCAAGCAGGTGCGCGAAGAGTTGATCGCGCAGGGCGCGCACTTCGTGTCGGCGGCGGACGCTGACAAGCTGGGCAAGATCGTCGTCACGCCGCAGCGGACTTTGAACCCGCAGATCGTCGGCAAGTCGGTTGACGTGATCGCGCAGATGGCGGGCATCAGCGTCCCCGCGGGCACGCGCTGCCTGGTCGCGGAGGTCGGCGGCGTCGGGCGCGAACACCCGCTCTCGATGGAGAAGCTCTCGCCGATCCTCGCCTTCTACGTCGAAGACGGCGTCGAGCGCGGCGCGGCGCGCTGCCTTGAGATACTGCACTACGGCGGCATGGGCCACACCGCCGGCATCCACACGCGCTCGCGCGAGCACGCCGTCGCCTACGGCATGGAGATGCCGGCCTCGCGCGTCGTCGTCAACACGCCGACCACGCACGGCGCAATCGGCTTCTCGACCGCGCTGCCGCCTTCGATGACCCTGGGCTGCGGCTCTTGGGGCGGCAACGTCACGTCGGACAACATCTCGCCGCTGCACCTGATGGACATCAAGCGCGTCGCCTTCGAGGTGCGCCCCGTGCCGAGCGCGCGCCCCGCCCGCGGCGCGCAGACGCAGCCGGCCACACAGCCGGCCGCCGCGCCGCCGCAACCCGTACCCGTCTCGCCGCCGCCCGTGGTTCCCGTCGCCGCCGGCGCGCGCGTCAGCCGCGAAGACGTGGCGGCCATCGTGGATCGCTTCCTCTCGGCCCGCGGCGTCGGTCAACCCGCGCCCGCGAGCGCGCCGCCCGCGCCCGCCACGCCGCCCGCGCCGAGCGCCGGCAACGGCGGCAACGCCGGCGCGCCGCCACCCGCAACGCCGCCCGCGCCGGCCGCGCCGCAACCGGCCCCGCCCCCCGCGGCCAACGGCGGCACGCAAGCGAGCGCGAACGGCCGCAAGGCGGTCGAGTTCGTCTCCGAGGAGGACGTGCGCCGCGCCATCCAGAAGGGCGAGAAGATTTACGTCAACGCACGCACCATCATCACCCCCTCGGCCCGCGACCTGGGCGAGCCGGCCGAAGTCTTTGCCAAAGTGTAAGGCGCGTCCACGATGAGCAGCGGACAGCGCCCGCCGCTTCGACGCATCCACCCGGACGAGACGCTGGAAACGGGCGCAGGTCGTTTCTCCTTGGCCTACTGGCGGCAACGTGAGACGGCGGCGATTGTCGAATCCTTGCGCCCCGGCCAGAGCGAGGCGTTGCGGGTCAAGCCCGACGGGCGAATCCTCGACGGCAACGTCCGCATCAAGGTGCTGGAAGAGCGCGGCTTCGACGTGGACAGTTTAGAGCGCGAGAGTGCCTGACGTAGATGACCAACGACGAAGCCATCGCCGTCTTCTCCTCTTACTCCCTCGCGGAGAAGGAAGAGTTTGTCGCGCAACTCATACACGAGCTGACGATTGTCGGGCGCGGCACTTACGTAGCTGGCCAGGATGGTTTAACCGAACCGCAACGCCTGCGGCTCATCAACGAAGTACAGCATCGCCTCAGTGCGTACCTGTGGGCGCTACTGCGTCAGGACGAGCGGCGCTATCCGGACGACGTGTTGCTGCGGCTTGAGCTTGAGCAGCCCGACGATCCTGAGCTTGAGCAGCAGTTGCGCGCGGCGTTCGCGCGCGTGGCGGCGTCGCGGCGTCAGCCGGTCGCGTGAAAGAGCAGTCGGGAGCGCGTTACAATGTTCTTAGGTAAAGTCGTCGGCACGGTGTGGGCCACGAAGAAGTCGCCGGACTTGGAGGGCGTGCGGTTCCTCCTGGTGCACCCGATTGAGTTGGACAAGGAGCCGACGCGGAGCCTCGTGGTGGTGGCGGATCGCTTGGGCGCGGGCGTGGGCGAGACGGTCATGTGCGCCTACGGCAAGGCGGCGCGCACGGCCGTGGGCGATCAGGACATGGCGATTGAGGCGGCGGTCGTCGGCATCGTGGATCGCGTGGACGTGCAGGACACGCCCTCCGACGATCTGCGCGCCGCCGCGCGCGAGTTGCGCGCGGGCGACAACGGGACGCGGTAGTCAGTAGTCAGGAGCCAGTAGTCAGTAGGTAAAGACAGCGTTCTCCTACCGGCTACCGGCTACCGGCTACCGGCTACCGGCTACTGGTCTATGGCGAACGAGGAACTGATCTACCGGATCACGCGGGCGGTGTACGGGCGGCTGGGCGCGCAGGCGGACGAGCGGCAGGTGGAGCAGTTGGTGACGGACATCTACCGCGCGGTCGAGCCGGCGTTGGCCGCCGACGGGGCGCAGGGGCCGGGCGCGGCGGGCGCGGGCGGCGGGCGCGGCGCGGCGGCGGCGGAGGGGTCTGCGTCGCGGCTGATCGTGTCGGTGTTCGGCGTGGATCATCCGGGCATCGTGGCGGGCGTGGCGCAGATTCTGGCCGAGTCGGATTGCAGCATCGAGGACATCAACCAGACGGTGGTGCAGGGCAAGTTCGCCATGGTCATCGTGGCCGACATGGCGCGCGCCGGCCGCACCGTCGCCGAGTTGAAGGAACGCTTCCGCGCCGCTGGCGAGCGCCTCGGCGTCCGCGTCTACGCCCAGCGCGAAGACCTCTTCAACGCGATGCACAGGATTTAGTGGGCAGTGGTCAGTTAAGACTTCAAGGTTCAAGGTTCAAGGTTCAACGTCCGATCAACCTTGAACGTTGAACCTTAAACTTTGAACTGTCTGCCAACTGACCACTGACCACTGTTCTTATGGAGCCGGAGATCGCACGACGGTGTCAGGACTGCGGGGCGGCGGTGCGCGGGGCCGCGCGCTTCTGCCCGCAGTGCGGGGCGAGCATGGGCGGCAGACCGACGGCTTCGGGCCGGCTGGCGGAAGAGGCCGAGCGAGTCGCACGCGCGCTGAACGACAGCCTGCCGGCGCTGCCCGCCGCGGCCGAGGAAGCGCCGGCCGCGGAGCAGCCTGCGGCACAACCGCCGCCCGCCGAGCCGCCGCCGGAGCAGCCGCCGGCGGACGCCGCACAGCGCACGCGGGCCTTTTCGGGCGAGGAGTACATGGCGCTGGCGGACGAGTTGGCGCGGCAGCGGGCGCGCGCCGAAGAGGAGGATGCGGCTTACCGCGCCACCGTCCTGCCGAGCAAGAAGGACAAGGACAAGGTAGACCTGCGGGCGCTGGCGGCGCAGGCGCGCGCCGAGATGCGGGCCAAGAAGCAGGCGCAGGAGCGCCCGCCCGCCGCGCCGCCGGCCCAGCAGCCGGCGCAGGGCGAGCCGTCCGCGCCGCCGCCGGTCGAAGGTCAGGAGCGCGCGCGCGGCGAGCGGCTGCGCGCGGCGTCGGTCGTCGTGCTCGATGAGGCGCGCGACGATCCGGCCTTGCGCTTCGTGCTCGTCGCCGTCGCGCTCTTCCTGCTCTTCCTGCTGATCCTGCTCCTGAGTCACATGCTCGACTAACGCCGACCCGAAGCCAGACTGATGCCATACACGCAGGCCGAAATCCTACAGACCATCAGGATGACCGAGATGGAGCACCTCGACGTGCGCACCGTCACGCTCGGTCTCTCCCTGCGCGACTGCGCGGGCGACTCCATCGAACGCACCGCCGAGCGCGTGCGCGCCAAGATCGAGCGCGTCGCCGCGCGCCTCGTGCCGACCGTGGACAAGATCGCGGCCGAGTTCGGCATCCGCGTCGCCAACAAGCGGATTTCGATCACGCCGGCCTCGCTCGTCGCGGGCGCGGCGCGCAACGTGTCGGACTGCGTGCGGCTCGCGCGCGCCATTGACGAGGGCGCGGCCCGCGTCGGCGTGGACTTCCTCGGCGGCTATTCCGCGCTCGTTCATAAAGGCTGGACGGAGACTGAAAACGTCTTCCTTGATTCGATCCCCGAAGCCCTGGCGGCGACCGCGCGGCTCTGCTCGTCGCTCAACGTGGCGACGACGCGCGCCGGCATCAACATGGACGCGGTGCGCCGCACGGGCGAGTTGATCAAGGAGATGGCCGAGCGGACGCACGAACGCGGCGGCCTCGCGTGCGCCAAGTTCGTCTGCTTCGCCAACGCGGTCGAGGACAACCCCTTCATGGCGGGCGCGTTCCACGGCACGGGCGAGCCGGAGGCGGTCGTCAACGTCGGCGTCTCCGGCCCCGGCGTCGTCAACCACGCCGTGCGCCACGCGCCGCAGGACTTGCCTTTGGACGAGCTGGCCGAGTTGATCAAGAAACTCTCGTTCAAGCTCGCGCGCGCGGGCGAGTTGGTCGGGCGCGAGGCCGCGCGGCGGCTCGGCATACGCTTCGGCATCATCGATCTCAGCTTAGCGCCGACGCCCGCGCCGGGCGACTCCGTGGCCGAGATCATCGAGGGCTTCGGCTTCGAGCGCGCGGGCGCGCCGGGCACGACCGCGGCCCTCGCCCTGTTGACCGACGCGGTGAAGAAGGGCGGCGCGATGGCGTCGAGCGCGGTGGGCGGCATGAGCGGCGCGTTCATCCCCGTCTCGGAGGACGCCGGCATGATCGCGGCGGCGCGGGCCGGCGCGCTCACGTTGGAAAAACTAGAAGCGTGGACGAGCGTCTGCTCGGTCGGTCTCGACATGATCGCCGTGCCGGGCGCGACCAGCGCGGAGACCATCGCCGCGATCATCGCCGACGAGATGGCGGTCGGCGTGATGAACAACAAGACGACGGCCGTGCGCATCATCCCCGCGCCCGGCAAAGACGTGGGCGACCTGGTCGAGTTCGGCGGGCTGCTCGGCACGGCCCCCGTCATGCCCGTCAGCCGCTTCTCCGCCGCCGCCTTCATCCGCCGCGGCGGCCGCATCCCCGCGCCGATCCACTCGCTGCGGAACTAGCTGACGGCGACGAGAGACTTAACGAGCGACAATCTCATGGCAAAGATGTACGACTACCGCGTGTGTCAGGTGCAGCAGCAGTACGTGACGTTCGTGAACGGCGAGTGGCAGGGGCGCGTGCCGCTGGCGGAGGCGGCGGCCGCGGCCGATCCGTTCGCGTCGTGCCCGCACACCTGGGACTACCTGCAACGCGTCGGCCCGGACGGCTGGGAGTTGGTCGCGACGGTGACGCACCAGCCGCGGGCGAGTCTGAGCGGGAGCGTCACGCCCGCGAGCGGCGCGGTCGAGGCGACGCTGGCGCACGAGAGTTACGACATAATGTACCTGAAGCGCGAACTGTGAAGGCGCGGGCCGTTGACGCGCGGCGGCGGGTGGGCATAAAACTGACGCGGCGCAAAGACGATCCGGGCGACTTTAAGGAGCAGGCATGGAAGCGTTAGGGATGGTGGAGTGCATGGGCCTCGTGGCGATGATCGAGGCGGCGGACGCGATGGTCAAGGCGGCGAACGTGCATCTGGTCGGCTACGAGCGGATCGACGCGGGGCTGGTGACGGCGATTGTGCGCGGCGAGGTGGCGGCGGTGCGCGCGGCGGTGGACGCCGGGGCGGCCGCGGCCGCGCGCGTCGGCAAGGTCGTCGGCACGCACGTCATCCCGCGCCCGCACGCCGACGTGGATCAAGGCATCCCCGTGCTCAAGACCGGCGAGACGACGCGCAAGAAGATCAGCGGCTCGGTGCGCGCGCACGACTGAACGGGCGGCGCGGTTGCAGTAGCGGCGGGCGCGGCGCGGTCCGTTCAGTCTTCAGTCGCGGCGGGCAGGGCTTGGGCGCGGGCGACGACCGGCGTTCGCCTTTGAAGGCGAGCCGCGCGCGGGCGTGCGCTTCACGACTTCCGCGAAAGGAGGAGGTTAGGGTGGAGAGCGTGGGCGCGGTCGAACGTTACCGGCGTTGGTTCGAGTACGAGCGGGACAGCCACGCGCGGACGCTGGCGGCGCTGGCGGCCGTGCCCGAAGAGTTGCGCGCGGCGGAAGGCTACCGCAGGGCGGTCACGCTGCTGGCGCACGTGACGCAGGCGCGGCGGCTCTGGCTGCACCGGCTCGGCGCGGCCGCCGAAGGCCCGACGAGCGTCGCGGACTTCTTCCCCCTAGGGATCGAGCTGGCGGAAGTCGCCGCGCGCCTCGAAGCGACGGAGGCGGCGTGGGGCGAGTACCTCGCGCGGCTGACGGAGGCGGAGTTAGCGCGCGTCTGCGAGTACCGCAGTCTGGAGGGGCCGCGCTTCCGCAACACGGTCGAAGACATCCTCACGCAGTTGTTCGGTCACTCCTGGTATCACCGCGGTCAGATCGCGCTGTTGCTGCGCGCGGCCGGCGCGCAGCCCGCCGCGACGGACTTCATCTACTGGGCGCGCGAGGCACTGCCCGACGCGTGAGCCGCGCGCGCCGGGGCAAGGCGGCATGGACTGGCCGGCGTTCGACCGCGCCTTCCCCGAGCCCGGAACGGCACGGACGCACCGGTGCAGTTCACCGCTGGCGGCCTCGGCACCGCCGCCACCGCCGGGCGCTTCGACCTTGTCTACGCGCTCGACAAGCGGACGGCGGCCTCGGATTCAAACACAAGCCGGGTCACTCTTCGCCCGCCGCCTGCCACATCCGGGCCCTCGCCCGGCGGCATAACTCGGTGGCCGCGACGACGCGGAAGCGGCATGTAATTAGCTAATTCGTCTATGAGCTACACTAATTGACGCGGGCGGCGCTACTGCGAATGCCATAAAAAAGGGAACATTCCCCACTAAAAAGCGCATCTAATGAGGTGAAATGTGGCGGGAATAATCGAAAGTAATTGACAAATCGCCGGTTCGGTGTAGAATCTGCGCGTTTACGGCATATTGTCGCTCGCCGGGGCAATATCGTCCCTGTGAAGGCAGCTACACATTGTGTTTCTGAAGGTTACACTCACGCGCAAGTACCCGACCCGGTAATGTCTAGTCGTTTGTGTTCTGCTAGCTGAATTGCGCTGGCATCCGCGTTGCTTAACCTTGAGTTGGGGCAGTCGGGTGTCTCCGCAAAATCGGAGCCCCCTCCCGTTCAGTCTTTTGCCCGTCAGGAGGCAGCTTATGGGTGCGCCGGTAGCAGAACTTCAGCAGGAGTCCTCCTCAGCGGATATAAGTGAACCCAACTGGCTGGCAAGGGTCGTCGTTCCCCTCGCGCGCGGAGCAGCAAGACTTATGTGGCTAATGCGTTTTATAGGGACCACCTCAGCCGCTCTAGGTAGAGCGACCGCCGTTAGCAGCAGAGCGCCTCTCATCGGGTCTACGCTGACCGTAACCGGCGCGGGTGAGAACGAAGTGAAGCTCATAGAAGTATTACCCTCCGCGCCGTACGCGTTCCGCGCCCACGACCTTGATCACGTCTGGTGCTTGGTTATTCATCGGGGCGGCTTTAGCATTGATACGGCGATTGAGTGGTTAACGAATAGCAAGCAGGTTACGCGGGCGCACGGGGTGAAGCGGTTGCCGAGTATCGCCGTGCTTGTTGACTTCGGGCAGCTAGCGCCGGCCGAGCGCCACCGTTTGGTCTCGGCGTTGCCTGACCTCGGCGTCGTCCTGAGCGACTGGGCACGCGGGGCTAGTAATAAGGAGCAGGCCCTTGAGGCGTTGCGCGCTCAGGTCGCGAGTAACTACGGCGCGGACGACTTCGATCAGATCATTTGGGGAAAAACGCCGATAGCAGGCACGGCTCCTCCGCCAGGAAACGTGATGGAGCAAGTCGTGGGGGGCACTCGCTGAACCACCACGACTTGCACGTATAACCCAGCCTATCAGAGCACTCTCAAACTTTAGGCTTGAGCAGTGCTTTTGTGTCTTCACTGCTTTATAGGTGATGTGGCGTTAGCTTGGCTGTTAGGGGAGATAACTGTGCACCCGTTCCTCCTCACCCACAGAGTAAAATCGAAAGGCCGCAGGGACTTCCTTTTTGACATCGGCACCAAACTCTACCCGATAAGCATCCGCGATCAGATCATACGCGGCTTCATGCTGGCCGATTGCGCGATAAAAGAAAGAATTATTGGTCCCGATAAGCCGCTCTTGGTGGTCGGTGCGGGCGCGGCCGGGGCCACGGCAGCGATGGTGGCGGCGCAGCGCGGCGTCCGGACGACGCTCATCGAAGCCGAGGATAACGCCTTCAAGCGCCAACTCCCGTGTGACACACGATGGATCAGCCCGACGAACTACGACTGGCCCGCCGAGCACTGGCAGCAGGGTCGCTTCCCGTTACGGGGGGTTGAGTTACCGCTCAGTTGGACTGACGGGCACGCTGCCGCGGTGGCGCTCGCGTGGAGGACCAAGCTGAATAAGTTCGTCCACAGATCCCCCGTAATGACATTCGAGACCGAGACCACACTGGAGAACCCCAAGGGACTCACAGAGCTTGATATAGACGCGCTGGGGGGGCAAGTACCGGTAGAGTTCGTGGATTTAGGCGGACATCGCATCGCCGGCGGCCCGCACCGCTTTGCCGCGATTGTGTCTTGCATCGGTGTGGGCCGGGAAAGAACCGAGGCGGGGCGGCATGGCTACGAAGGAATCGAGTTCTGGCAGTCCGATCAACTCAGGACGCCCGACTGGGGAGTCGCTTCCAACTCGCGGAGGAGGGTTCTGATCTCGGGCGGCGGCGACGGCGCGTTACAGGATTTCTTGCGCGTACTCACTAAGTATGAGTCTGTTAGAGATGTCTATAACAGACTGCCGCTTGGTGTCCGGGATGCAATCGAGGTGGCTGTCCGGGCCGCCGAGGAGACCAGCCTGCGCTCGTATTTATGGAATACGACCCGGTACGACTGTCGTAGTCAGCACCTGCTCCATCAAAAGTGTAAAGAGGTTGTGCAAGGGCTGGTAGACAGCGGCGCGACTTACCCCGATTTGCAAGCGGCGATGGATGACATTCTGCGGGGGCTGCCTTCAGAAATAGACGTCACGCTGTCTTATCCCTGCACCCACTTCGCGAACTGCTACCCCCTGAACCGCGTCCTGGTCCTGCTCGTCTCTGCATACATAAAAAAGCGATACGGGATAGAGGTACTTCAGGAGCACAGGGAGATCGTTGATGTAGAGAGCGCGGACGGACACGCTTGCCGTTCAGTTCGCAGTGAGTGCCTGAAGAAGCGTCATCGGGTTACCTTCGGCGTGGCCCGCTGCGAAAACATCTACAACAAAGAAATGAAAGGCGGCGGCGGGGCGATGTTGGAGCCTGCGCCCTACGACCTCGTGCTTATCCGCCACGGCATTGACCCACCTAAGAATCTGTTCGGCCGCCCCCCGGAGGCGACCAACCGACACATCCTGCCTTATTACATTGACGTTGATTGGTACGAATAAAGTTTAAGCGCCCCGCGGCTCGGCGGATCGTCAGCCCCGCCCGCGCCCGCCGTCTGACCGCGACGCGGCCTACACACACAGCGTTAACTGGCGGAAGCGTGGCCCCCGAGTCGCCGCGCCCCCGCAGCGCCCAAAAAGTTGCACCCGCCGGTGATCTCTGCGGCGGGCGCTCTGCGCGTATAGAGGTAGGGAGGCGGCGCGCTTGCCGCCGAGGGGTGACGCTAACGCCGCGCTGGGGAGGTCGCTTTATGTCAGTCCGCACGACTTCGGCCAAACGGGTCTTCTTCGCCGTCTTCGGCCTGCTGACGCTGTTCGTCTTCTACCTCTACGAGACGCCGTTTCTGGACGCGCGCGCGCCCGTCTGGCGGCACGTCGAGCCGGTGAAGTGGCTGCTGCTGCCGCACGGGGTCGCGGGCGCGCTCGCGCTGCTGCTCGCGCCGTTTCAGTTCTCGGCGCGGCTGCGCAAGCGGAGCATGAAACTGCACCGCGTCCTGGGCCGGCTCTACGCGGCCGGGGTGGTCGTCTCCGCGCCGCTGGCGATCCCGGTCGCCATCATCTTAGGCCCGCCGTCGCTCGTGATGGCCGCGACCATCCAGTCGTGCGGGTGGCTGCTGACGACGGCGGTCGCCATCTACTGCGTGCGCCGCGGCGACATACGCCAGCACCAGGAGTGGATGATCCGCAGCTACCCGTTCGCCATGATCTTCGTGCTCGCGCGGGCCATACTGGCCGTGCCGGCGGTGAAAGCCTTTGGCGAGGTCGGCTTCGTGTCGGTGGTGTGGAGTCTCATCGCGGCCGCGTGCTTCGTCCCGTCGCTCGTCATCAGTTGGCGCGCCCTCTTCGGGCGCGGCCCCGTCAAGCAAAACTTGCTGCGAACGCAGCCGCGGCTGCAAGCCCAACCGCGCCAGGCGCGCGCTTGAGTTTCGACGCTTCTTGCTTCAACGCTCCTGGCTCTCGTCGTCGGCGGGGCCCGCGCCCCAGCGTTCGCGCACGCCTTGCCGGAAGCGCTCGCGTTCCTCGGGCGTCATGTGCGCGTAGCGCTCGTCCATGCGGCGGCGGGCATAGGAACGTCGGCCGCCGCCGTTGAGGCCGAAGCCGCCGAAGAGGATGCGGCACAGCGCCAGCAGGCCGAGCGCCTGCCAGAAGTTGACCTCGCGCCAGCCGAAGAGCGGCGGCAGCAGCCAGTTCCACAGGCTCATCACGATCTGGCCGCCGAGGGCCATGAAGAGCAACATCCCCAGGAGCGCCGCCGGGGCGATGAACAGTAGCCTTTTCAACCTCGGTCTCATAGCTTCGATCCCTCACGCCTTCGTGAATTCGTCGTAGACGCTTTGCAGCCGCGCGCGCAGGCGCAGCACCGCGTAGCGTTTGCGCGCGAGCAGCGTGTTAATGCTCACGCCGGTCGCGGCGGCCAACTCCCTGAAGCTGCGCCCCTCCAACTCGTGCGCGACGAACACCGCGCGCTGCTCCGGCGGCAACTCCGCGACCGCCAGTTCGAGTTCGGCGAGCAGGACGCTGCGCGCGTAGAGCGCATGGGGGCCGGCGTCGGGCGCGGGCAGCAGGTCGGCCAACTGCAACCACTCGCCGTCCTCGTCCATGACGGCCGCCGCGCCGAAACGCTCGGGCCGGCGCTTGCGGAAGAGGTCTGTGATGCGGTTGCGCGCCACGCGGAACAGCCAGCCGGTGACGTGATCAATCGGCATCAGCAGCCGGTTCGCCTCGACCAACTCGTAGAAGACTTCCTGCAAGATGTCCTCGGCGTCGCGCGGGTCGGGCACGCGCCGGCTGATAAAGCGGCGCAGCCGGGACTGCTCCCGCTCGACCACCTCCGAGATTCGCTCGTCCTGTTCGGCCGTCATCCCGCCAATCCCGCCGCGCCCTCCGCCCACGACTGTAGACGAATGAGTCAGGCGTTTATTGTACGGTCGCAGCCTGCCGAGGAAAATGAGGCGCTACTTCACAACGCCTTTCCGAGTGTGGCAGCAGACGAGTTGAGGCTTATAATTCCTGACGCGGTTTCGGTAAAAGTCGGCTGCTGGGCTGCTTCCACCAATACTTTCGGGAAAAGACGCCCCTGGGGCAGATTCAATGACTATAGGTCTAACCCGGCTCTGAGCGGTGTTAGGCCGAACGTCACGGTCTACTGGGCGTTAGACGGCTAATGTTGACAGCTACAATTAGGGTACTCGATTATTCGTGCTGAAAGGGAGCATCTCACAAATGGATACCACAATAATTGCTGCCTTCATCGGGGTGGGCGGCATTATTCTTGGCATAACCTTAGAACAGTTCTTGCCGAATTGGATTGAGGCCTTCCGCTCAAGAGGTATTGGTATCCCAAACGTAATCGGGACATGGCGGGGTAAGTGGTACGTTGGAGAAGGTGCGCATAAGACACTATATACCGAAGATATAATCACTATTGAGAAGCGAAAAGGCTTTCGTATTTTGGGGAAGGCACAAGAGGCTAAAGGGACGTACTTAATATATGGTCGTTTCTCTATGTCAAATATTTTTACCCTTTCATATCATTTCCCGGATACTAGGATTTCTCTGACAGGTGTAATACTTCTCAAGTTAGATCCATTAAGCAAAGAATTTGATGGGCGATGGTGGGGATATACGAAAGAGGGCAGCATAATGGGTGGTGAGGTGCAGTGGACTAGAGTTTAATCGAGCACGTCGCGTTGATTGGTCAACTGCACGCGGCGACCATCGGGCGGAAGAGTACGGGCGCATCAGGGGGCGGCCCGGCGGCGCGCGAAGAGCGCGACCTTCGTCTGCCTGCGACGCGCCGCTTCGATAGTCTTCCTTCGCAACAGCCTGCCTTTCAGCGTCGCGTTGTTTCCGCCGGCTCGAATGCTTTATGCTCGGCGCGGCTTAACACGGGCGTGAGCCGATTTCTCTCTTACGAGAACAGCGAAAGAAGTTCACCGACGGGACACAGGAGTTCGTGCCATGGCAGCTTACATAGTCGCCGAGATCGAGGTGCAGGATAAAGAGAGGTACGAGACCTACAAGCAGATGGTGCCGCCGACGCTGGCGGCCTACGGCGGGCGCTTCCTCGTCAGGGGCGGCGAGGTCGAGTCGCTGGAAGGCGAGTGGTTGCCCAAGCGGCTGGTGATCCTGGAGTTCCCTTCGGCGGAACGCGCGAAGGCGTGGTGGAGTTCGGCCGAGTACGCGGAGGCGAAGGCGCTGCGGCAGGCGACGGCGCGCAGCCAGATGATCCTGGTCGCAGGCGTCTAGCTTATTAACAATCTGAATCCGCGGCAGGATGAGATGAGGAAACTTCATCTGACCTTCGGCATCCTTGTCCTGATAGCCTTCATGTTGACGGGGCAGTACATGGACAAGTATTACAACCACATGGTCGGCGTGCCCGACGGGGTCAGGCTGTTGTACCGCACCAGGCACATTTTTATCTTGCTGGCCGGGCTGATCAATCTCGGCCTCGCGGCTTATTTCAACTACCGGCCGGGGCTTTGGCCCAGAGTCCTGCAACTGCTCGGCTCGGCCCTTATTTTTATCGCCTCCCTGCTGTTCGTCGCCGCGTTCTTCTACGAGCCGCGGCTGGCTAACTTGTACACGCCTCTGAGTCACTGGGGCGCGTACACCATCGCGGCCGGGATAGTGCTTCATCTCTTGAGCGGCGTGAGTCAGAGCAAGGCGGCGGGCGGCTGAGACCTCTTATGACTGTGAGACAGCGCATCCGTCGGTTGACCTTCCTACAGGTGGCGATGGCCCTTGTGGGGTTCAGTACCTTTATCGCCGTCAAGCAGTTCTATCAGTATTACGTCCTCGTCCCTTCCGTCCACAGCGCACTCAGGGACGAGTTGATGGGGAAGGGGAAACCGCAACTCACGTCGCCGCGGATTTTCCTCCCCTGGCTCGCGCTGCCGCTGGTGTTCATCCTGGGGCGTAACTGCGCCGCGGTCTTCTACCGGGCCGGCCGCCAGAAGCGGCAGATCACGCGCGACCTACGAGCGGCCCTGCTGTTAGACCGACTGCAACAGGGGGCCGCGGAACCTTTCTCGCTCTACCTACGCTCCTTCGCCCAGGAGGAGCGGCTGAAGCGCAGGAAGGGACTCTGGTGGTATCTCCTGCTGGAAGGCGATTTTTTCGGCCTCGACCGCGAGACGCTCGACCTGCTGGTCTCGTCCGAAGCGCCCTACCGCTACCCGACGATAGCCCTGGGCCGGCCCGGCGAGAAACTCGGGGCCGGCCGCTTGCCGTCAACCGACGCCGACTGGGAGGCGCTCGTGCTGCTGCTGATGCGGCAGGCGCAAGTCATCTTCATCGTCCCCGGCACGAGCGAAGGCGTCATGTGGGAGATGGAGCGGCTGAAGGACTACCGCGCGAAGACCGTCTACCTCATGCCGCCGACGAAGTATTACCACGGCGACGCGCGGAGCGCCGCGCGGCACTGGCACGAGCTGCGGCACACGTTCATGCGGCGCGACATCTTCCTGCCCGGTTACGACCCGAAGGGCGCGCTCTTCACGCTCGACGAGCGCGGCCGCGTCGCCCGGCAGAGCCAGTTCGCGGCCCGCTTCGGCGGCACGCGCGTGCACGAGTTCGTCTCACAAATGGGCGGGGGGCCGAAGCCGAGACAGAGCCGCGCCCTGATCCCGGTCGTAATCACTCTTAGCGTTCTGCTGGTCGCGGGTGCGTTTGTCTTGCAGTATAAGATCAATCAACTAATGAACCCGGCCGGTCAGAACGCCGCGTATGAAATAGTCAGGTACGACAAAGACGGCGTGAGTTTTACATACCACAGCAATTGGGACATCACCGACGACTATATCGCCGAGGGCAGAGCGCGGCGCATAAGTATCGACATGGCCGGCCCCGGCGCTTTCATCATGCTCGTCGTCCCGCCGGAAATACCTCTGGACGTAAATAAACTCGCCACGGACATGGCGAAAGAAAGACCGGCGGCCACACCAATCGTGTCCATCTCCGAAAGCCAGACCCTTGAGGTGCGCAGAACCGTCCGCGGGCAAGACCTACAGGGGATTCGGCACAAATATTCCGGCAGCCTGTTGGGCGTGAGCGTCCCTTACACGCAGGATTTTTTTCAGCTCAACGCCGGCAGAGCGAACGCAATGATCACGTTCCTAGCGCCCGACGAAGACTGGCAAAGAGTTGACGAAGGGGTGCAACTGATTTTCGATTCGCTGAGGTTTGAATGATCACCGAGGGCCGGGTAATTACCCCGCCACTTCTCCGTTGACAACCCCAACTCACTCACATAGCATCCCCAGCGCTAACAGGTCGTCAGCGAGCCAGATGACGGAGGCGAAAGGAGCAGACGTTTTGCCGACTAACTACTACGAGCTAACCCGACCCGCGAAGATAAAGGCTGAAGATTTCGAGCGGTTCGTGACGGAGGAAGTGTTCCCGGCCGTGGGCCGCGGGCCGAGCCGTGTGGGCGACGTGACGGGCCTGCGCCTGCTCAAAGAAGTGCCGCCCACCAGGAAGTATCTCTGGACGATTGAGTGGGGCGGCTTACGTCTGTTCGAGGGCTTCACCGAAGGAGCTTTCGCGAAGGTAAAAGCTTCCGGCGCGCGCATGAAACTGCTGGGGACGCTCTGACCGCCCCCGCAATTGATTCGCGAACCACGCAACCCCCGCGGCGCGCGCCTGTTCGGGCCGCAGCCCTGATGACGCGCGGGTGCTGTACTCTCTTGGAGACGTGTGTAGCCTGCGCCGCCGTCGTCAGTTCGGCCTCCTGCTCGTGCCGTCGCTGTTAGGCGCGGCGCTCCTGCTCGCGTACTTCCGCTGCCCGCCGTCTGGCTGCGCCCTCGCGCCGGACATGCGCGCGCTCAACCGACTCAAGAACCGCGCCGCCCAGCCCGCCCCCGCCGACTTCGACCGCGCCGTCACGCTCGCGGCCCTGCTCGCGCCGGGCGACGACCGTGCGCGCTGGTCTGAGGCGCGGGCCGGCGTCGTCGAAGGTTACGTGGTGGCGGTCGGGGCGGGGCCGCTTGAGTGCGCCAACTGCTACGCGCCGGGCCGGCGGGACATACACGTAGATGTCGCCGCGCGCCCCGACGCGCCCGAGCGCGAACGCCTGGTCGTGGAGGTCACGCCGCGCTGGCAGGACTGGGCCCGGCAGAGAGGTTGGGACTGGTCGGCTCAAGGCTTGGCCCGCACGCTGGTCGGCCGCCGTTGCCGGATCGAAGGCTGGCTGCTCTTCGACCGCGGGCACACCGGCGCGGCCGAGCACACGAACCCCGGCGCGGCCGGGAACTGGCGCGCCACCGCCTGGGAACTCCACCCCGTCACGCACCTCGAAGTCGTCGAATGAAAGTGCGGCTTGCTCGTAACTCATCCTCTACAGCGACAGGTGCTACTTGGTGCTCTCGTCAGCGGCGGCAACACGTAGCAGATGTAAGTAGATGTCAACAGATAACAGTTGATGCCAGAGGGGTGTGCGGTAATCGGCCAAGGGTACACGGGCGCAGTATCGTTTGAGTGCAAGTCGGTGCGTGTCGGTGCGCACGCGTGTCGGAGCGTCGGGCACGGCGCGAGTTGGAAGAGTGCGTGTTTACGCGGTGCGGGCGCGTGCGTCTCTTCGGATGGTGGCGTGGCCCGTGCGTGGTACGCGCGTTGCTCAGGTGTGGAAGCTGTAAGGATAAGGGGACAGATAGGGAACAGGGGGTCAGCTCTGAGACGATAGCGAGTGGAGGCTTTGGGGGAGGCTTTCTCTCGCGTTTGACTCGCACGGTTCTTTTGGGGGAACGGGCCGTTCGAGTTTGGTCGTCGGCAGAGCCACTTAAATAGGCTGTCGGTCAGCATCCTGTGCGGGTTTGGGGGAGCCTGTAGAGGATTGATCGACAGCTTATTTATATGAAGCCCGCGGGGCGGCCTGTTGGTCGTCCCGCGGGCTTCATCGCGCCCGCCCAAGTCGGCAGCGAACCCCGCAAAAGCCGCGTAAAACGCGCCCCCGCGTCCCACCGCCGCCGCACCCGCGCAGGCAATCGCGCCGCCTCCGTCCGCATCTAATTCGACGTAAACAAGGACAGCGAATGGAGAGTCATTCAGGAGGCATTATGCAGATCATCAAAAGCAAACTCGTGGCGTTCGCGGCGGCGCTGGCGCTCGTCGCGGGGGCGGCCCTCTGCGCGCCGACGCACGCCGACGCGCAGGGCTTGGCCTATCAGCAACTCAGCAAGCAGGTGCGCAAGGAACTCGTGACGCTGCCTTACTACGGCGTCTTCGACAACCTGGCCTACGAGATCAACGGCGGCACGGTGACGCTCTACGGGCAGGTCGTGCAGCCGTCCACGCGGTCTGACGCGGCGCGGCGCGTGGCCCGGCTCGCGGGCGTGAACCAGGTCGTCAACCGCATCGAGGTGCTGCCGCTCTCGCCCTACGACGACTCGATCCGGCGGGCCACCTACCGCTCGGTCTTCAACACGGCCGGGCTGTGGCGCTACGCGATGGGCGGCAACCCATCGCTGCACATCATCGTCAACGGCGGGCGCGTGACGCTCGAAGGCGTGGTCGCCAACAACGCCGACCGCCAGTGGGCCTACATGGCGGCCAGCCGCGTCCCCGGCGTCTTCGCGGTGACGAACAACCTGCGCACCGACCGCGAGGCGCGCGAACGCTAAGAGGACGGCCCGGCGCAAAAAACAGGACAGACGGATCGGGGCGGCCAACGGTTGGCCGCCCCGATTTTTTT
This sequence comes from Pyrinomonadaceae bacterium, assembly GCA_036389395.1. GTDB lineage: Bacteria > Acidobacteriota > Blastocatellia > Pyrinomonadales > Pyrinomonadaceae > QHXQ01. Next base: position 10,385 of record DASVPY010000008.1, on the reverse strand, counting down.
GGATTAACCGCGTTGGCCGGCCCGATTTTTTGTTAATTTTCTTGATTTATTCTTGCGCTTGGCGTGCGCGGCCGGTGCGCGGGTTGGCCCGTCCGCGCCCGGATGGTAAAGTTAAGGCACGCATACAGGTAGGCCGTCGAGAGCCGGCCCCGTTTTTGCAGCGGGGGCGGGCGGAGGGTGGAGTCAATGAGCGCAGCCGAAGTCGAGACACAACAGCCGCAGGAGAGCGACCTCGCGCTGGCACAGCGCTCGGCCGCGGGCGAGGGCGACGCCTTCGCGCAACTCTACCGCCGCCACTTCCGGCGCGTCTACGCGCTCTGCTTCCGCATGACCGGCAACGCCACCGAGGCCGAAGACTTGACGCAGGACGTGTTCACGCACCTCTTCAACAAGATCGGCAGCTTCCGCGGCGAGTCCGCGTTTACGACCTGGCTGCACCGCCTGACCGTCAACCAGGTCTTGATGCACTTCCGCCGCCGCACGGCCCGGCCCGAGTACACGACCGACGAGGGCGAGACGCCCGTCCAGATCGTCAAGGGCACGGAGAACCCGGCGCGGATGCCCGTGGTGGATCGGATCGCGTTGGAGCGCGCCATTACGCAACTGCCGCCGGGCTACCGCACCGTCTTCGTCCTGCACGACGTGGAGGGGCACGACCACGACGAGATCGCCGGCATGCTCGGCGTCTCCGAGGGCACGTCCAAGTCGCAGCTCCACAAGGCCCGGCTGAAATTAAGACAGCTCCTCAGACAACAGACCGCCTAGGCCGCGAGTCTAAGGTGCGTGCGGGCCATGCGCCCGCACGGTAATTCCGCCCGGTACGCCCTGTAAGGAGAAGTTAATGGACTGCGCTGAGAGCCTGGAACTCTTGAGCGACTACTGTGACGGTACGCTCGCCGACGATCTGCGCGCGCTTGTGCAGATGCATTTAGGGGACTGCCCCCCCTGCGACGAAATCTTCCGCGACCTCGACAGCATCGTCCGCATCGCCGTCATCCTGCGCGGCGAGACGGCCGAACTCTCCTACCCGGACGAAGAGATCATCTGGCAGCGGCTCAACCTCTCGAAGCAGATCATCCACTGACGCGCGCCCTGCCAGGTTCTTCTGCGGGTGCGGGCGGCGCGGGGCCGGTTTAACCACTAAGGCACGAAGACACGAAGTGCTTCCGGCACGCTTCGTGTCTTCGTGCCTTAGTGGTTATTCTTTCCCGCACCTACACTCAACTGCGAATCTCGCGCCGCTGCGGTTCCGCCGGCCCGATGCGTTAAAATGAGTGCCGGCCGCCGCGTCCAGAATTAAAGTCGCCCGGCGGCAGCGAGATGCTGGAAGCCTTGAACATTCTGCTCGTGATCCTGTTGGTCTTGGCCAACGGGTTCTTCGTGGCGGCGGAGTTCGCGCTCGTCGCCGTGCGCCGCTCGCGCGTCGAGACGCTGGCGGCGGGCGGCGACCGCCGCGCCGCGCGGCTCGTGCGCCTCGTCGCCAACCTCAACGCCTACATCTCCGCCACGCAACTCGGCATCACGCTGGCCTCGCTCGCCCTGGGCTGGCTCGGCGAGCCGGCGGTCGCGCACCTGCTCGAAGCGCCGCTCGCCGGCCGCGTCTCGCAGACCGTGCTCGACACGCTGGCCTTCGCCATCGCCTTCTCGGTCATCACCTTCCTGCACATCGTCCTGGGCGAACTCGCGCCTAAGACGCTCGCGCTCGAACGCGCCGAACGCGTGGCGCTCGCCGTCGCGTGGCCGCTCGAAGTGTTCTACAAAATTTTCTACTGGCCGATCCGGCTGCTCGACTGGGCGGGCACGCGCACCGTCCGCCTCTTCGGGCTGCACGCCGCGGGCGAGCACGGCGCGAGCTACACGGAGAAGGAGATTCGGCAACTGCTCGAACAGTCGCGCCGCGGCGGCCACATCGGCGAGTCCGCGTTGCGCCTGCTCAACCGCGTGCTCGACTTCTCGGACGCTGAGGTGCGCGCGGCGATGGTGCCGCGCACGGCCGTCACGGCGCTGCCCGACACGGCCTCGCGCGCCGAAGTGCTGCACAGCTTCCGCACGCTCGGCTACTCGCGCCTGCCCGTCTACCGCGAGCGCGTGGACAACATCGTCGGCGTGCTCTTCATGAAAGACCTGCTGGCTTACCTCGACGAGCAGTTGGCGCGCCGCGACGGCGACGCACGCACGGCGGGCGAGTTCGACCTGGCGCGCCTGCTCCGCCCGCCGCTGTTCGTGCCGGCGGCGGCCCGCCTCGGCGCGGTGCTCGCCCAGATGCAGTCGGCGCGCCAGCACCTGGCCTTCGTCGTGGACGAGCACGGCGGCGTCGAGGGCATCGTCACGCTCGAAGACTTGCTCGAAGAGATCGTCGGCGAGATCGACGACGAGTACGACGAGGAGGTGCGGGCGCAGATCGTGGCCGAGGGCGGGAGCTATCTGCTGGACGGGATGCTGGCGGTGCGGGACGCGAACCGGCAGTTCCACTTAGGGCTGCCGGAGGACGGGCGCTACACGACGGTGGCGGGGTTCCTGCTGGCCCAGGCGGGGCGCATCCTTCAGCCGGGCGAGGAGGTGGCGTACGAGGGGGCGCGGTTTACGGTCGAGCGGGTGGACAGGCACCGCATCCGCCGCGTCCGGTACACGCCCGCGCCCGCGGTCAACGCGGACGCGGCGCACGCGGCCGATTAGATTTGCGGTTGATCGTAGCGGCAGAACGGATTAACACAGAGTACACAGAGGAAACACAGAGGGCACAGAGTATTCGCTCTGTGCCCTCTGTGTTTCCTCTGTGTACTCTGTGTGAGACCGGCCGCACACCACACGCAACCGACCGACCCGTCTGGCCGCGGGCTAAGGTTTCTTGGCGGGCGGCGTGAGCTTGTTGCGGTCGGGCGCGGCGGCGTTGATGTTGCCGGCGGTGGCGACGCGGCCCGTGCGCGTGATGGCGATGCGCTTGTCCTTCTTGTCGTTGCCGGCCACCTGCACGCGGATCGCGTGGAACTGCCCGTCGCGCGCCTTGTTCGTCGGGTAGTAGCTGATGACGTACTGGGTGCGCAGGTCGCGCGTGATGTCCTGCGCGATCTGCGGCAACTCGGAGAGCGAGTTCGGGAAAAACGCCCGCCCGCCCGTCTCCGTCGCCAGCTTGTTGATCAGGTTGACCGCCTTCTCCTTCGAGCTTTTGCGGATGAACCCGCCCTGCGAGTCCAACTCGTTGACGAAGCCGATCACGTAGAGCTGCACGTCCATCTCGCGCAGCCGCTCGAAGAGTTGCTCGGTCTTGTAGTAGCTGTCGCGATCCTCGCCGTCGGTCACGAGGATGAGCGCGCGCCGCCGCCGGTCGGCCAACTCGTTCCCCTTCTTGTACTCGGAGACGCGCTCGGCCGAGAGCAGCACGGCGTCAATGATCGCCGTCTGCCCGCCCTCGACGTAGAGGTTGTCGAGCGCGTCCATCAGCGCGTTCTGATCCGCGGTGAAGTCTTGCAGGACTTCGATCTTGTCGCTGCTGACGAAGCGGACGAGGAACGTCTCGTCGCCCGACTTGTTGCTGTTGATGATGGTGCGCCCGGCGTCTATGACCTGGTTGAGCATCGGGCGGATGGAGCCGGAGTTGTCGATCACCAGCCCGTAGCTGATCGGCACTTCCTCGCGCGTGAAGTACTCGATCTTCTGCGGCTGGTTGTCCTCGTAGACGCGGAACTCGTCCTGGCGCACGTCGTTCACGGGCCGGTTGTTGCGGTCGATCACGCGCACGTTCAGGTTCACCAGATTGGCGTCCACGCGGATGACCTCGTCCGGGTCAATCTCCTGCCCTTCGGGCGTGGGCGTGGGCGACGGCGCTTCGGACGAAGGGTGTACGGTCATGGACGGCCCCTGCGGCTTGGGCGTCGGGGTCGGCGTCGGCGTGGCCGTCGTCCGGGCCGGCGGCTGGGGCGTGGGGGCGGCGGTCGCGGGGCGCGTTGATTGCCCCTGACTCGTGACGGCGGTGGCGCGGCGCGGGCGCTGCTGGGCGCTGCCGACGGGCAGCAGCGCGCCCGCACAGGCGAGGGCGGCAAAGAGGAGCACGGCGGCCGCGGTGGCGTGGCGGCGCGTGCGGCGGCGTGCGTGGTGCGATCTCAGCATGGCGAATCACTCAACTCCGGGGGCCGTCCCGCCCGCCGGGCGCGCCACAAGCAGAAGCGCCCGGCGCGCCCGACCCATCGGTCAGAGGGCAACGCGGGGCGCTTCTGTTCAGCCGACTCGATTCGGCTCCGCGCGCGGCTGGGGCAAAGAACTTGCTTGACTCAACTTCGAGCGGCGCGCGCTAGACGGGACTCCGCGCCGGCCACTGTTTAGAAGAGTTTTGCGCCGCGGGCGTTGCCAGCTTTGACGGCGCGTCAGCGCGGGGTCATCGTGGCGTAGTAGCCCTCTTTGGCGCGCACGAACAGGCGCGGCAGCCCGCGCGGCGGCGTGACCCTGACCTTGACCTTGTGCCACTTGCCGTCGTTCGAGAAGTTCGTCGGCTTGTAGCCGATGGAATACTGGTGGCGCAACTCGATGGCGATGCGCTCGAAGATTTCGTTCATCTCCGCGCCGCTCGTCGGGAAGAACGCCTTGCCGCCGGAAACGGACGCCAACTCGTCCAAGATGGCCTGCCCCGACACGTCCAACTCCGAAGGGCTGCCCTTGTCCACGATGCCGATGGCGTAGATGAGCACGTCCGACTCTTTGAGCATCTTGCGTAGCTCGCTGAAGGTGTAGCGCGAGCTGTTGTCCTGCCCGTCGGAGATGACGAGGATGGCGCGTTTGGGGTGCGCGCCGCGCTGGACGCGGTTGACGCCCAAATAGCACGCGTCGTAGAGCGCCGTCTGCCCCTTGGTCTCGACGAAGGTCAGCTTGTCGAGCATCGCGTCGCTATTGCGCGTCTTGTCGAGGAGGAGTTGCGCGCGCGAGTTGAAGCCGATCAGGAAGTACTCGTCGTTGTCGTGGCTGGTGTCTATGAAGTGGCGCAGGGCCTCGCGCGCCTTGCCGATCTTCTCGCCGCTCATCGAGCCGGACACGTCGAAGACGACGCCGAGGCTGACCGGCACGTCCTCGTCGGAGAAGAACGTGATGGTCTGCGGCTCCTTGTCGTCGGTGATGGTGAAGGCGTCCTTGTTGATGCCGGTCACGTAGCGCCCGTAGGTGTCGGTCAGCGTCACGTTGAGCACGACCAGATCGGCGTTGACGATCTCGGGCCGGTCGTCGCCCGCGGGGCCGAGCGAGGCGGCGAGGCCGGCGCTGGCGCTGATCTTCTTCGTGGCGGGCTGGCCCGCGGGCGCGGCGGGCGAAGGCGACGCGGCCGCGGGCAAAGCGGCCGGGCTTTGATCGACCGTCGGCTCGCCCATCTGCTGGGCGCGCGGCTGGGCGTGGGCGGGCGCGAGCGCGGCGGCGCAGCAGCAGCAGACCGCGGCGGCGAACGCGAGACGCGAGACATGGGCGACGAGTGCGTGGCGGTGTCGCGGCGGTCTCATGGAAACCCTCCTGACTTGTGGAGTCCGCGGCGGGACTCGGTTTCGGGGAAGAGTCCGGCGCGCCGGAGTAGGCTTCGGCCTCCGGCGCGTGTCGAGCGCGGCCGCTCGACGGCGCGGGGGCGGGCGTCTGTTTATCCCTTGTAAGACCTACGGGGCACGACGAACGAATCGGGGAGACTCCGGGAAACCGCCCCGATTGTACGACTCACCCCCCGGACAAGCAAGCGCCATCTTTGCCCGGTGTCTAACTTTAAGGTCACGAAACGCGAGACCGCCCGCAAGGGGCTGTGCCTTGCGGGCGGTCTCGAAGCCGGCCGGCGCGTTGTCGCTCAGGGCGCGGCCACGAGGAACACGTCCCAGGCCCAGCGCCCGACCCGCGCGCCGCGCGCGTCCCGCACCTTCGCCCGGTAGCGGAATTGATTACCGTACTCATCCCGGCGCTTTGACTCTCTGTAGTCGAGGTCAATGGACGGCTGGCACTCTTGGCTCGTGCTGACCGGGCTATTATATTCACACGTCAAATCCCGACATGGTACGCCACTACTTTCGGTGTAAGGTGTGCATTTTGGTGTGCCCAATTTCACGGTCGGGCGCGGGCGTTGGGCCAGACTTATTGCGCAGGAGACCAACAGCCCGCCGAGCAGCGTCAGGAGTAAGGCCTGTAAACGGAGGGGCGTCACTTGCTGTCTCCCCTCTGGGTCTGCCGCTTACTTATGTAATTCGGTAGCCAGTGTTTGCGCCCCCCCTGTCTTGTACAAGGTTCTGAGGCGATAGAGGGCGGCGTTATGCCCGACCCGGAAGCCGTATGTCCATGACTGTGAACGCCCGTCGGGCGGAGCCGCCACCTCCACGCCCTCCCGCCCGAGCAGTTCAGCTACCGCACCCATACCTTGTTCATCAGATATGGCCCGTATCTTTGTCAACGCCTGTCTGCGTCCTTCCCGTTGACCGGCAAAGCTCTCCGCACCGCCTTGCGTGTCCTTGCCCCACACAGTACCGTCGGCAAATTCTACGTAGTCAACGGAGAGCGTAAGACTTATCAGCGGACTTGAGCCTCTCAAGTTGTCGAAGACCTCCGGCTTCTCTTGCAGCGGCTGTAGGAGCTTCCCGTCATTATCCAGGCTGGTGATAGTTGCGCCTACGCCCTTGCCCTTGTTGGTTACCGTCTCCTCAAGGATCGTATAGCCACGAACAGCTTTATTGCTGAGATTGCGCACCGTATATTTGACGTAGGGTGAGGTCTGATTCGATATGTCCGTCTCGACGACGGCGATCATCAGGGGGGCGTCCGGCTGCCCCCCCACTGACACTGCCGCCGGGGTTTGCGGCCTCCCAGCGGCGGAAGAGAAAACCTGCAAGTGGAGTAATAGGATAGTGAGCACAACGTTAAGTGCCGCGGTGCCTGTTATTGCGGCCCACTGCCGCCTTGTCGGCGCAAATGATTTCATCCACATAACGCCCTCTCGGCTAAAGTTGAGGCTAGGTCGGCTACTTCCTCTCCGGTGCGAACAACTAACGAGCCGGCCCAGTGGGCGACGAGACAGGCGAATGATATTCCTGGCGAAATGGGCAGTCAACGTTTTCGCCTTGCAACTTTTGCGCGGGGCGGGCGTGTAAGCAGCAGTCAGGCGGGCTGCCGACGCGCGCGGCGCGTGCTATACTCGCGGCGGCAAGGCTGACCGCCGACCCCCGCCGCGGGGGCCGGCGGCTTTAGCGAAGGGCGCAAGGTGGGCGAGGTTTAAGGGCGCGAGCCGGCTTTAGTTTAAGGGCGCGAGATGGCCGAGTTTATCTGTCGTTTGGGGACACCGGCGGGCGAGGTGGTGACGCGCACGGTCGAGGCCGTGGGCGTGCAGGAGGCGCGCGTGCGCCTCGAGAGCGAGGGCTACCGCGTCTTCTCGGTCGCGCCGCCCCGGACGCGCGGCGTGGCGGCACTCACGCGCGGCGGCCGGGCCGGCACGAGCGCCCGCGTCAAGGCGGGCGACTTCCTGCTCTTCAACCAGCAACTCGCCGCGCTCATCCGCGCCGGCATCCCCATCCTGCAAGCCATCTCGATGCTGCGGCGGCGTGCGGCGTCGTCGCGCCTGCGGCTGCTCTTGGGCGACGTGGAGGAGAAGATTCGCGGCGGCATGGCGCTCTCGGAAGCGTTCGCCGCGCAAGGGCCGATCTTCCCGCGCATCTACACGGCCTCGATCCTGGCGGGCGAACGCTCCGGCGCGCTCGACGACGTGCTCAACCGCTACAACGCCTACATGCGCCGCGGCGTCGAGGTGCGGCGCAAGATTCGCGGGGCGCTCGCCTACCCGCTGTTTCTGCTCTTCGCGTCGGGCGGCATGGTCACGTTCCTGACGCTCTACGTCGTGCCGCGGATGCAGCGGCTCTTCGAGGGTTTCAACCAGAACCTGCCGTTCATCACGACCGTGGTGGTCGGCGTCTCCGGCTGGATGGCGGCGAACCTGTTCTGGTTCGGCCCGCTCCTGCTGGCGCTCGTCGTCGCGCTCGTCTTCTGGGGGCGGACGCCGGGCGGGCAGGTGGCGGTTGACCGCGTGCTGCTCTCGATCCCGATAGCCGGGCAACTCATCCGCCAGCTCGCCATCGCGCAGGTGACGCGCAGTCTGGCGACGCTCCTGGCCGGCGGCATCACGCTCGTCGAGTCCTGGGAGATCGCCTCGGAGTCGATCACGAACCGGGAGTTGCGCGCGCGCAGCTCGTCCATCCTGCCGCTCATCCGCGAGGGGCGGTCGTTCACGGAGAGTTTGGAGACGGCGCGCTGGATGCCGGCTTTGGCGCTCGACATGATCGGGGTCGGCGAGCGTTCGGGCAGCCTGCGCGAGATGCTGGAAGAGGTGGCGACCTTCTACGACGCCGAGTCGGAAGTGCGCCTCGAACAGTTGACGACCGTGCTCGAACCTGCAATCCTGCTGGTGATGGGCGGGGTCGTCATCACGATCCTGCTGGCCATTTACCTGCCGATTGTGCAGTCCATCTCGAATGTCTCGACGATGCGCTGAGGGCGGGCAGTTTTCCGCCCGGTTCGCGCATCTGACAGACTCCGGGCTTCGACGACCAAATCCCCCGCGGACGCAAGCGACCCACGGCGATATGACATCTTCTTACGAGGAAACGCTCCTGAACGCCCCCGGCGACGAAACCTTGCTGACCGTCGCCGGCGAGACCACGCTCGCGGCCAGCGCGCGGCAGCCGGAGCCGAACATGCCCCCGGAGGTGCGCGCCGCGCACGAACTCGCGCGCCGCTACCGCCTGCCCTACATAGACCTGCTGCCGCCCGACGGCCCCTCGCCCATAGACTACGCGCTGCTGGGCGAGCTGCCCGTGGACTTGATGGTGCGCCACCAGTTCGTGCCGCTCCGGCGCGAGGGCCGGCGGCTGCACATCGCCATGGCCGACCCGACCGACCTCGAAAAGTTGGACGAGCTGGCCAGCGCCCTCCACGCGCGCATCGTGCCGCACGTGGCGACCGCGGGCGCGATTGACGTAGTGCTGCGCAAGGGCGACGCCACGCAGCGCGTCCTGCAAGAAGCGGCCTCCGGCTTCCGCATCTCGCTCGTCAAGGAGACCGAGCACGGCGAGGAGGTCTTAGACCTCGACCGGCTGGCGACCGACAGCGACATGTCGCCCATCATCAAGCTGGTGGACACGATCATCTACAACGCGATGGAGTCGCGCTCCTCCGACATCCACATCGAGACGCGCGACAGCGAGGTGCAGGTCAAGTACCGCATTGACGGCGCGCTCTACGCCAAAGTCGATCCGATTGATATCTCGTATCACCAGACTCTGATCTCGCGCATCAAGGTCATGTCGGAACTCGACATCGCCGAGCGCCGCGTGCCGCAGGACGGCCGCTTCCGCGTCCGCTACAAGGGGCGCAACGTGGACTTCCGCGTGTCGATTATGCCGACCGTCCACGGCGAAGACTGCGTCATCCGTATCCTCGACAAGGAGCAGATCAACGAGCAGTTCCGCAACCTGACTTTGGACGTAGTCGGCTTCCTCCCGCGCGACCTGCGCGACTTCCGCCGCTACATCGCCGAGCCCTACGGCATGGTGCTCGTCACCGGCCCCACCGGCTCCGGCAAGACGACCACGCTCTACGCGGGGCTGAACGAGATTCGGAACGAGGAAGACAAGATCATCACCATCGAAGACCCCGTCGAGTACCAGCTCCACGGCGTCACGCAGATTCCCGTCAACGAGAAGAAGGGGCTGACGTTCGCGCGCGGCCTGCGGTCGATTCTGCGCCACGACCCCGACAAGATCATGGTCGGCGAGATTCGCGACAACGAGACGGCGCAAATCGCCATCCAGTCGGCCTTGACCGGCCACCTCGTCTTCACGACCGTCCACGCCAACAACGTCATCGACGTGATCGGCCGCTTCCTCAACATGGGCGTCGAGCCCTACAACTTCGTCTCGTCGCTCAACTGCGTGCTGGCGCAGCGCCTCACGCGCATGCTCTGCTCGGTCTGCAAGCGGCCGTACCACCCCACGGACGAGGAGTTGATGGAGTCGGGCCTGCGCCCCGCGGAGCACAGCCACCGCACCTTCTACATGAGCGTCGGCTGCGACGCGTGCAGCCACACGGGCTACCGCGGCCGGACCGCCATCCACGAGCTTCTGAACATGTCGGACAACATCCGCGAGATGATTGTCGAGCGGCGGCCGGGCTCCGAGGTCCGTCGCGCGGCCCAGAACGAGGGGCTGCGCTCCTTGCGCGAGGCGGCGCTGGAGAAGGTCTTCTCCGGCGTCTCGACGCTCCACGAGATCAACCGCGTCACCTTCGTCGAACAGGTGAAGGCGAACGGGAACAAGCAGTAGGCAGTCGGCGGCAGGCAGTCAGCTCCGCGCGGCGGCGGTCGAAGCCGTAACCCTTTACTCCCCGGCAAAAAG
>DASVPY010000007.1:0-25242 GCA_036389395.1 Pyrinomonadaceae bacterium | reverse complement strand
GGCGACGGCGAGCGGCGTCGGGCCGTTGAACGGCGTCTCGCCCGTCAGCATCTCGTAGAGGATGATGCCGAGGCTGTACACGTCCGAGGCGGGCGACAGGCGCGCGCCGTCGCACTGTTCGGGCGACATGTAGCGCGGCGTGCCGATCATCACGCCGGTCTGCGTGAGCGCGTGCGTCTCGGCGTCGTCGGCCGCCTCGGCGGCGAGTTTGGCGATGCCGAAGTCCAAGACCTTGACGACGGGCGCGAGGCTGCGCCGCTGCACGATGAAGATGTTGCCGGGCTTGAGGTCGCGGTGGATGACGCCCGCCTCGTGCGCCGCGCCGACCGCCGCCGCGACTTGCAGCATCAAAGACGCCGCGCGGGCGATCTCCAAGGGCGCTTCCGTCGTCAACAACTCGCGCAGCGAGCGCCCTTCGAGTAGCTCCATGACGAGGTAGACCAGCCCGTCGGCCGTGCGCCCGAAGTCGGTCACGGCCGCGACGTTCGGGTGCTGCAAGCGCCCGGCGGCGCGCGCCTCGCGCCGGAAGCGCGCCTGCGCCGCCTCGTCCTCCACGAACCGATGGTTCAAAACTTTGACCGCCACCTGCCGATCAATCAGCAGGTGCGTGGCGCGGTAGACCGTGCCCATGCCGCCCTCGCCGAGCCGCGCGTCGAGCCTGTACTTGTCGTCGAGCACGCGCCCCGTGAGTCCGTCCGCCGGCTCGACGGCGGCGACGATTGACGCGTCGGCAATCGTCGCGTCGGCCTGCAACGTCGTCGCGTCCAACGGGCACACGCGCACCCCAAGCTCGTAACGCCGGCCGCATGTGGGGCACTCAAGCATAAAAGCAGTGACGAGCGACAAGTGACAAGTGACGAGTTAAAGAAGAAAGTCCTTGCTTGTCACTCGTCACTTGTCACTTGTCACTGCCTTTGTATTGTCGGGCTTGGCGCGAAAAATGTACAGCGAGGCATCGGGACAGAAGTCGGGGCGCGCGATGGTGTAGAAGACCACGTCGGGGTGGGTCAGGTACGGCCCGCGGCGGAGGAATTTCATGCCGAGCTTTTGCATGACGCGGACGCTGCCGACGTTCTCCGCGCGCGCGATGGCGGTGACGGCGTCGAGCCGCAACTGCTCGAAGCCGTGGCGCAGGCTGGCGCGCGCCGCCTCTGTGATCAAATCCCGGCCCCAGTGGGCGCGCGCCAGCCCGTAGCCGAGATCGACGTGCGTCGGCTTCGGCTGCAAGCCGCACCAGCCGATCAGCTCGCCGGTCGCCTTGAGGACGACGGCCCAGCGGTCGTAGCCGTTCTCGCGCCAGCGCGCGACGACGCCCAGCAAGTCCGCCTCGATCTGCGCGGCCGACGGCTGCGCGCCGTCCGCCGTCAGGTAGCGGTTCACCGCCGCGTCGCCGCGCACGCGCAGCATCGCCGCCAGGTCGGCAACGACGAACGGGCGCAGGCGCAGGCGTTCGGTTTCGATTTCGGGCATGACATTGAGGTTGCGGCTGTCGCGGACGGTCATTGAGTAACGTTCGACGTACTTGCCGCGCGTCCGCCCCTGCAACCGCGAGAGATCGTATTCGGCGCGCATCTCGTCTTCTTGTTCCGGCTCGCCTTGCTTCATAAGCGATCTTCAACCTCAGTCGTCGCCCGCGACGCCGATGCGTTCGGGGTGGGGGTGTTCGGGCTGGGGCGTGTCGTGGATGGCGTTTTCGTCGCGCATCCGGTGCGCGTAGGCGGCGCGGACGAAGGCGGTGAACAGTGGGTGCGCGGCGAGGGGCTTCGACTTGTATTCGGGGTGGAACTGGCAGCCTAAGAACCAGGGGTGGGCGTGGCGCGGCAGCTCGACCATCTCGACGAAGCGCCCGTCCGGCGACTCGCCGCTGAAGACGAGACCGGCGCGCTCCAACGGCTCGCGGAACTCAGGGTTGAACTCGTAGCGGTGGCGGTGGCGCTCGCTGATCTCCGGCGCGCCGCCGTACACGTCGCGCGCGAGGCTGCCCGGCGCGAGCCGGCAGGCCCACGCGCCGAGCCGCATCGTCCCGCCCATCTCCTCGACGCCGACCAGGTCGCGCAGCTTGAAGATGACCGGGTAGGGCGTCTCCGCGTCGAACTCGGTCGAGTCGGCGTTGGTCAAGCCGCAGACGCCGCGCGCGTACTCGATGACCGCCGTCTGCATGCCGAGACAGATGCCGAAGTAGGGCGTGCGCGAGCGGCGCGCGTAGGCGATGGCGCGGATCATGCCGGCGATGCCGCGCTTGCCGAAGCCGCCGGGCACGAGGATCGCGTCGAAGTCGCGCAGCCGCGCCTCGTAGTCGTCCGCCATCAACTCTTCCGACTCGACCCAGCGGACGTTCACGCGCAGGTTGTTCGCCACGCCGCCGTGCGTCAGCGCCTCGCGCAGAGACTTGTAAGAGTCTTCCAACTCGACGTACTTGCCGACGATGCCGATGGTCACTTCGCCGAGGGCCGGCTCGCGGATCGTGGCGACCAACTCGCGCCAGGGCGTCAGGTCGGCGTGCGGCGCGCGCTCCTGCAAGGCGAGCATCTCGACGATCAGATCGTCCAGGCCCTGCTCGTGGAAGGCGAGCGGGACTTCGTAGATCGTGCCCACGTCCTGCGCGGTGATGACGGCGCGCTCGGTCACGTTGCAGAAGAGCGCGATCTTGGCGCGCAACTCGCGCGAGAGCGCGCGCTCGGAGCGGCACAGGAGGATGTCGGCGGTGATGCCGATCTCGCGCAGCTCGCGCACCGAATGCTGCGTCGGCTTGGTCTTCAACTCGCCCGCGGCGGCGATGAACGGCACGAGCGTCAGGTGGACGAAGATCGCGCCCTGGCGGCCCTCCTCGTTGCCCATCTGGCGGATCGCTTCGAGGAACGGCAAGCTTTCGATGTCGCCGACCGTGCCGCCGATCTCGACGATGACGATGTCGGGGGCGTCCTTCGCGGCGACCGTGCGGATGGCCGTCTTGATCTCGTCGGTGACGTGCGGGATGACCTGGATGGTCTTGCCGAGGTAGTCGCCGCGCCGCTCCTTCTCGATGACCGAGAGGTAGATGCGCCCCGTCGTCCAGTTGTTGGCCTGCGAGAGCCGGGCGTGGGTGAAGCGCTCGTAGTGGCCGAGGTCTAAGTCGGTCTCCGCGCCGTCGTCCGTGACGAAGACCTCGCCGTGCTGGAAGGGCGACATCGTGCCGGGGTCTACGTTGAGGTATGGATCAAGTTTCATCAGCGTCACCGACAAGCCCCGCGCTTCGAGGAGCGCGCCGACGGAGGAAGCCGCCAGCCCCTTGCCCAGACTCGACACCACCCCGCCCGTCACGAAAATATATTTAGGCATCACGCTCCTCCGTCCGAAGTTCAAGGTTCAAAGTTCAAGGTTGATCCGACTTTGAACCTTGAACTTCGTCTGACCTTGAACCTTGAACCTTGAACTTTGAACTTTCTTCCTCGTCATCGCCCTCGCCCGGCACGCGCTTCTTGTTGTAGTAACCGTGCCGCAAGTCCTGCTGCACGGCGACCGCCTCGGCCGCCTTCGGCTGCATCAGTTGTTGCAGCGCGAACACGGCCGCCTGCGACCGCTGCCCCTCGCGCACGCGCCGCTGAAACTCTTCCTCGCTGATCGGCGCGCGCGGCCGCCCCAGCAGCGCCGACGCCACGACCACGCCCACGATCAGCAAGACGATAAATGCGAGTCCGATCCAGTCGCCCATAAAAAACAGAGGTTAGATGTCAGATGTCAGCCCGCTTCCTTTACTAACATCTGACATCTAACATCTAACATCTTCTCCGATGATCGCGCGGACGCGCTCTAAATCCGCGGGCGTGTCCACGCCGATTGAGGGTTCGTCCACTTCGACGACGCGGATGCGCGCGCCGCGTTCGAGGATGCGGAGTTGTTCGAGCGCCTCCGCGGTTTCGAGCGGCGCGGGCGGCCACTGTGCGTATTGCAACAGGAAGTCGCGGCGGTAGACGTACAGACCCGTGTGCTTGCGGAAGCGCGCGAGCAGGGCCGGCTCGACTTCGAGCGCGGCGGCGAGCGAGCCGTAGAGGCGGGCCGCCTCGCGCGGGTACGGCACGGGCGCGCGCGAGAAGTAGAGCGCGTAGCCGCGTTCGTCCGTGACCACCTTGACCACGTCGGGGCTGAGCACGTCCGCGGCCGCGGCAATCGGCTCGCAGGTCGTGGCGACCGCGGCGTCGGCGTCGGCGAGCAGCGCCGCCACCGCGCGCTCAATCGTCCGCGGCGCGATCAGCGGCTCGTCGCCCTGCACGTTGACGATCACGTCCGCGCCGTCGAGCGTCGCCGCCACCTCGGCCAGGCGGTCGCTGCCGGAGGCGTGGTCGGCGCGCGTCATGACCGCCTCGTGGCCGGCGGCGCGCACCGCGTCGAGGATGCGGGCGTCGTCGGTGGCGACCAGGGCGCGCGCGACCGAGGGCGCGGCGAGGGCGCGCGCGGCGACGTGCACGACCATTGCCCGGCCGGCGATCTCGGCTAAAGGTTTTCCGGGGAAACGAGACGACTGGAAGCGTGCGGGGATGACGGCGACGACGTGTGCGGGCTTTTGTGAGTCCGTGCTGTTCACGGGCCTGCACAATACCCCGCGGCGCGGGCGGGTGTCAATGATGTCGGTGCGCGGCGCGCGGCGGGCGCTGGGCGCACATTAAAGTCGTTGACTTCTGCCGGGGAGTGTTATAGGAATACGCCGCCCCGGCGAGCCTCTCACGTAGTAACCACAAAGGAGTGTCTGTCACTCTCACGTCAACCCTAACAGAGCGTGCGCAGGGGGCCGCGGGCAGGGCTTTACCGACTGAGCGCGGCCGGCGCACGCGTAGAAAGGAGTGCGAACCATGCCGGAGAATCGCGTCAGCGCCACCCTGTCCCAAGCAGACCTGCAAGCGGTCATGGCCGCCATCCAGACGATCCGCGAGAAACTGCCCTTCCTCATTGACCTGACGCCGGAGGAGCGGCGCAACCTGCCGAAACTGGGCGACAAGAGCCAGGCTTTCGTCGCCCAGGCCATGATCATCGCCACGCAAAACACAGAAATCCTGCCGCGCGGCTTCGACGTGGACGAATTTCAGAAAGACGTGGACTTGTTAACGGCCTTGCTGCCCGTGATGGCGGCGCTCACGCAGTTGCAGGAGTTGGTCGAGGACACGTATCTGGAAGTCGGCAGCGAGGCTTACGCGGCCGCCCTGGCCGTTTATGGCTACGCCAAAGCGAGCGACAAGGGGGCGGCGCTCGACAAGCTCCTTGAGGGCATGGCGCAACGCTTCGCCCGTAAAACAGGCAAATCAACGGAGAAATAAGCACCTCTCTGCCGGGAGCGCGGGCATCCCTGCCCGCCATGAGCGCGAATGCGCGAATAAAGGAAACGGCGGCCTTCCAGCCTGAAGGCCGCCGCGACCCTTTAAGCGTGCTGGCGCTCGCTTTGGCGGGCAGGGATGCCCGCGCTCCCAGCCGCCGGGTGCTTGGTACACGCAGCCGCAAGCCGCCCTGGGCGTCAGTTTGACCGCCCCGCGTCGGGAAACCAGACAGGCGAACCGCGCGGAAGAGGCTCGGAGGCGGATTTGTCTGCCTCCGAGCCTCAAACGTGAAGCTCTGAGCCTCGACTTTCAGGCTCGGAGCTTCATTGATGAAGCTCGGAACTCGGATGATGAGGCTCTGAAGCTTCATCGACGAGGCTCTGAGCCTGACGGATGAAGCTCTGAGGTCGAAACTTCAAGCTCTGAGCTTGGACGGTCGTGCTCTGAGCCTGGGCGACGCGGCTTTTTTCTCGGCCGACGAGGCTCGGAGCTTGGCGGTTGGAGCTTTTAGCTCGACTGTTGGTGCTCGGAGCTTGAGTTTCCGCGTTCCGAGCCTGAAGAATGGCGCTCGGCGCGTCAATATCGCCTGCGGCAGCGCGTTCTTGCCCGCCCGACGATAGCCCGCTCACTCATCTGGTCTCTTCGGCTCTCAAATTACGGAGCAACCGCGCAAACGCCCCCTCGAACGCATCATGGTCTTTCCAGTTGGAGAAATCGGGGATGAAATACTCGCGCACTTCCCTTGCCAAGTCCTTGCCGAGATCGGCGTCGAAGCGTTTCCAAGCTTTAACTTTATCGAACCCCACGATAGCAATCGGAAACAGCTTGCGCCGATTCTCTTTCATCTCCGCTTCCCGCGCCCGCTGAATTTCAGTAATCACCCATTCGCTCTGCATACTGCTCTCCGACAGGACGAGCAACAGCCTGTCGTGCAGTTGAATGGCGCGCTCTATCTGGTCGTAAATCTTCTGCCCGCCCTTCATCTCTTCGGGGGCGAACCACACGCGCAACTTCTCGTCCCGCATCCGCGAATACAGCCGCCGTGCAAACTCTTCGTCCCGCGTGCTGTAACTGATAAAGCAGGAGTAGAACTGTATCGCCTGCTGTATGCCGAAGTGCGAAGGAATAAAGGCGATGAAATCGTCAGGGACGCCGCACCCGCGCAGGAATGCTTCGGGTATCTTCCCGGCTGAATTATAGAGCGTGGCAATGTCAATCACAGAAGGCCCCGCGTGAGTTACTGACACAAGTCCCTCTACATCACTTAGATCATCATTGCCGAATACAGTTCTAGCCATATGCGCTAGAGAAAAATCAACTCCGGCGAGAACAGTCTCGTTAAACACCGCTGATGTGAGTCGGGCTTTTCTTAAATTAGCGTTAGATAGATTTGCCCAACTCAGAACCGTCTTAAAAAGTATCGCCTCGCTAAGATTAGCGTTTCTAAGGTTGGCGTGTCCTAGGTCTGCTCTTGTTAGGTTTGCTTTAGCAAGATTTGCCCTACTGAGGTTAGCAAGGACAAGAGTCGTTTCACTTAGATTAGCTCCCTGCAAATCCACATTATTGAAGTCAATCCACTCATTAATTCCAATACCCCTCCTATCAATATTCAGTTTAGCTAGCCTCCTTCGGCTAAGATTCGCCATTGAAAGGTCAGGCTGTATGTCTGGATTCTTTTCTCTCCATTTATTCCAAGCCTTGATCCCGCGCCTTAGAATCTCAAGATGTTCATAATTAGCCATTGCGGTTAGCTCCGGTGAGGGCTGTGTGTGCCAGCGCGGGGAATATAGGCGAGGGGGGTGCGTGTGTCAACGATGTGGTCGGGCCTGTTTGCGCCGCGGCGACGGCAATTCTTATCTTGCCAATCGCTCCGGTGATACTGACCTCTACAACGAGCGTGCTAAAATCGCGGCGTGCGGTGAAGGGAGCAGCGCGCACCATGACCAAGAGAAACGTTAAGACCCGAACAGAGGCGGCGCGCGCCCGCGAGGCGGAAGCGGCACGCGCCGACGTGCTACGCCGCGCCGAGGCGCAAGGCGTCAAGCCTTTTTCCGCGCTCGAAGATTTTGCCGGCGACCCTGCACTGACCGCCGACTTTGACGTGGACGAGTTCTTGCGCCAGGTGCGCGCCGACCGCCAGCACCGCCCCCAGGGCGAGCAGAGCGGCTTGTTCTAGTGTGCCGAGGCGCGTGCTAGAATCGCGGCGCGAGGTGCGACTGATTATGAGCAAGCAGATTGCGGCCATCTATGAAGGCGGCGTGATTCGCCCGCTTGAGCCGCCGGGTCTGACGGAAGGCGAAGAGTTGGACGTTGTCTTATTGCCGCGGCCCAAGCAGGAGCCAGCAGACAAATTCAGCGCCATGCAAGAAGCGATGCAGGATGAACTGTTCTTAGCCGACCTGCGCGAAACGATTTTGACACCGCGCGGGCGGCGCGACTACCATTCGCTCCTGTAATTCAAGCATTCACGAGTCCGCGCTTCGCCCCGGCCTGGGCCGGTTTCTGCGAGAGTTTCAATGCCGCTCGGTGTCACGGAAAGCATCCTTGAGTTAGTCGGGCGCACGCCGCTCTTGCACCTCTCGCGCTTCGCCCGCCCGCCGCTCGCCGACATCTTCGCCAAGCTCGAATACATGAACCCCGGCGGGTCGGTCAAAGACCGCGCCGCCCTCGGCATGATCCTCGACGCCGAGCGCCGCGGCCTGCTCAAAGCCGGCGCGACCATCATCGAGCCGACCGCCGGCAACACCGGCATCGGGCTGGCCCTGATCGGCGTCGCCCGCGGGTATCGTGTTATCCTGTGCGTGCCCGAAGGCCACTCGGCCGAGAAGATGAAGTTGATGGAAGCACTGGGCGGCGAGATTCGTTACGTGCCGAAGGAGACGGGGATGGAGGGCGCGCTCCACCTGGCCGAGCAGTTGGCCCGCGAGACGCCCAACAGCTTCCTGCCGCAGCAGTTCGCCAACCCCGCCAACCCAGACTTCCACGAGCAGACGACCGGGCGCGAGATCGTCGAGCAACTCGGCGCGCGCGTGGACGCCCTCGTCATCGGCGCGGGCACGGCCGGCACGTTTACGGGCGTCGCGCGCGCCGTCAAGCGCGTCAACCCGCAGGCGCTCTGCGTGCTGGTCGAGCCGCAGGGTTCGATCTTCGGCGGCGGCGAGCCAGGCCCGCGCCGCATCGAAGGCGTCGGGCAGAACGAGTTCATCCCGGCCAACTTCGACCAAGAACTGGCCGACGAGATCGTGATGATCTGCGACGACGAGGCCTACGCCAACGCGCGCCGCCTCGCCGCCACCGAAGGCGTCCTGTGCGGCGGCTCTTCGGGGATGGCGGCCGCGGCCGCCCGCCGCGTCGCCGAACGCCTCGGCCCCGGCCGCCGCGTCGTCACCCTCTTCCCCGACGGGGCCGAACGCTACATGAGCCAGGGAATTTTTGACTGAAGAAGGCAGGAGTCAGAAGCCAGAAGCCAGAATAAAGCGACACCCTTGCCGCCGGCTTTCGAGTTCCGTTTCCTGCTTCCGGTTCCTAATTCCCTTCTGACTCCTGACTTCTGGCTTCTGACTTCTGGTGCTTTATGGGCTTCTCAACGACAGCGATTCACGCGGGCAACGAGCCGGACGCGACGACGGGCGCGGTCTCAGTGCCGATCTACCAGACCTCGACCTACAAGCAGGAGGCGCTGGGCCACCCGACCGGCGGCTACGAGTACGCGCGCACGCAGAACCCGACGCGCGCCGCCGTCGAGCGCAACATCGCCGCGCTCGAAGGCGCGGCGCACGGCTTCGCCTTCGCTTCAGGCATGGCCGCGATTGACGCGACGCTGCGGCTCGTGAAGGCGGGCGATCACGTCATCGTCTCCGACAACACCTACGGCGGCACGTACCGCCTCTTCTCCCGCATCCTCGCCAACTACGGCGTCGAGTTCTCCTACGTGGACACGTCCGACGTGAGCAACGTCGAGGCCGCGTTCCGCGAGACGACGCGCATGGTCTACGTCGAGACGCCGACCAACCCGGTCATGACCGTGACCGACCTGCAAGCCGTCTCCGCGCTCGCGCACCAGCGCGGCGCGCTCGTCGTCTGCGACAACACGTTCCTCTCGCCCTACCTCCAGCGCCCGCTGGAGTTCGGCGTGGACATCGTCCTGCACTCGACGACCAAATACCTGAACGGTCACTCGGACGGCGTGGGCGGCATCGTCGTGACCAGCCAGGCGCAGGCCGCCGAGTGGCTCGCGTTCGTGCAGAACAGCGTCGGCGCGATCCTCGCGCCCTTCGACTCCTGGCTGCTCCTGCGCGGCACGAAGACGCTCGCGCTCCGCATGGAGCAGCACGACAAGTCGGGCCGCGCCGTCGCCGCCTTCCTCGAAGAGCACCCCAAGGTGCTGAAGCTTTATTACCCTGGGTCGCTCTCGCACAAGCAGCACGAGCTGGCGCAGCGGCAGCAGCGCGGCTTCGGCGGCATGGTCTCGTTCGACGTTGGCTCGCTTGAGAACGCGCGCAAGGTTTTGGAAGGCACGAAGATTCTGACGCTGGCCGAGAGCCTGGGCGCGGTCGAGTCGCTGATCTCGCACCCGGCGACGATGACGCACGCCTCGGTGCTGCCCGAAACGCGCCGCCGGCTCGGCATCACCGACGGGCTGGTGCGCGTCTCCGTCGGGCTGGAAGACACCGAGGACATCATCGCCGATCTCGATCAGGCGCTGGAAAAGATTTAGTGACAGGTGACAGGCGACAGGCGACAGGTTTAGAATTAGCCGCTTTCTCTTGTCACCTGTCACCTGTCACTCGTCACGGCTGTTATGAAAATTGAGCTGCACGCACAGAGCGACGTGGGTCGCATCCGGCAGGGCAACGAGGACAACTTCCTCGTGCTCGACCTGGCCACGGCGCGTAGTTGGACTGGCTCCGACCGCGAGGCCGAGCCGCCCATGCCCTTGCGCGACTTCGAGCTGGACGGGCCCGGCACGGTGCTCGTCGTCTCCGACGGCATGGGCGGCGCGCTCGCGGGCGACGTGGCCAGCCGCATGGCGGTCGAGACCGTGCGCGAGATGCTCCTGGGCGGCGGCGACGAACAGCCGCCGCCGCCCGACGTGCCGCTCGTCGAGTGCCTGCACAACGCCGCCGAGTACGCCAACTACGCCATCCACCGCCGCAGCCTCGAAGACCCGCGCTGTAGCGGCATGGGCGCGACCCTGACCGCCGCCGCCGTCACCCAGGACGCGCTCGACTTCGTTCAGGTCGGCGACAGCCGCGCCTACATCATCCGCGGCGACGAAATCCGCCTCGCCACCAAGGATCAGTCGCTCGTCCAACAACTCGTGGACGTGGGCCAGATCAGTGAGGCCGACGCCGAGACGCACATGTTCCGCAACGTCATCCTGCAAGCCCTCGGCGCGCAGAGCGAGCTGACGCCCGTCATGACGCGCGTGCCCGTGCGCAGCGGCGACATCGTGCTCCTGTGCAGCGACGGGCTGTCGGGCAAACTCCGCGCCGACGAAATCCGCGACATCGTGCTCGGCGCTGAAGGCGACCTCGAAGCCGCCTGCAAGGCGCTCGTCGAGGAGGCCAACCGGCGCGGCGGCGAAGACAACATCACCGTCGTCGTCGCCCGCTTCACCGGCGACGACCTGCCCGCGCCCGACACCGGCCCCATCACCGTCCAACACCCCTACGGCGAACGCCCCACCCACGGCAGCGAAGACGACACCACGCCCAGCGCATGAAGAGCAGTGGTCGGTGGTCAGTGGTCGGTGGTCGGTTAAGAGTTCAAAGTTCAAGGTTCAACGTTCAAGGTGCGATACGCGATCAACCTTGAACCTTGAACTTTGAACTTTGAACTTTTGAACCGTCTTCCCACTGACCACCGACCACCGACCACCGACCACTGCTACCGCAGCGCGCCGCCGGTTTCGTAGGCGTACCAGAGGCCGAAGCAGATGCTGAGGACGCCCGCGACGGTTTGCAGGGCGTTGTGGAAGCGGTCGAGCTTGCGCGCTGTGAGGACGAAGGGCAGGCCGACGAGACCCGACATGATGAGCATCCCGGCGATGGAGCCGACGCCGAAGACGAGCAGGTAGAGGATGCCGACGAGCGGCGAAGGGATTTGCGTCAGCACGAGCAGCGTCAGCGCCGCCGAGCCGGCCAGCCCGTGCATTGCGCCGACCAGCACGGGTTTCAGGCCGACGCGGCGGACGGCGTGCGAGTGGGCAGTCGTGACCGCGCCCGCGTGCGCCGTCTCGGCGTCGTGAAAGTGTACGTGGGCGTGCGTCACGCCGTCGTGCTGGTGTCGGTGGACGTGAACCGTGTCGCGGCGGCGCAGGGCGCGCAGGAAGGTGTGCGCGCCGAGCGTGATGATCATGAGCGCGACGGCGAACTCAAGCCAGCCCGCGACGCGTGCGGGGATGCCGACGCGCAAGACGAGCACGATTGCGCCGACGACCACCAGCGACGCCGTGTGCCCCGCGCCCCACAGCGCGCCGACGAGCGCCGCCCGCCACAGCTTCCGCTGCTCGCTCACGATGGCCGTCACCGCGACGACGTGATCAACCTCCGTCGCGTGCTTGAGACCGAAGACGAGACCGAGCGCCAGGACAGCCAGCGCGCCCATCGAGGCGAACGAAGCATCGCCCACGTCGAAGGCACCGCGCGCCTGCGCGAAGAGGCCGGCCGCGTCGTAGCCCGCCTGCCCCGCCGCCTCGTAGCAGATGAACAGCCCCGCGCACGTGATGACCAGCGCGCTCAACACGGGCAGCACGCGCACGAGCGCCCCGGCGCGCGTCAACGGTCTCTCGACCAGCCGCCGCGCGTAGACGAACAGCAGCCCAATGCCTGTCAACACGCTCGCCAGTCCGAAGCTGAACGCGACGACCAGCAGCAGCCCGTAGCCGACGCGGTGCAAAGAGATGGCCGACAGCAGCACGACCAGCGCCGACGGGCACGGCAGCAACCCGCCCGACACGCCGAGCGCCAAAAGATTCCGCCACTTGACCGGCGTCCCGTCCGCGCCCGGCGGCAAGTGGCTGTGCGCCCGCCCGCCGTGCGTGTGCGCGCCGTCGGCGTCATCGTGCGTGTGTTCGTGTTCGTGCGTGTGTTCATGCTCGACGATGCCGAGCGCCGCGCCGAGCCGGCGTGCGAAGAGGCTCAGGCCGATGACGACGACGATTGCGCCGGAGACGAAGCTGAGGAACGGGTAGAGCCGTTCGGGCACGACGTACTGCGCGGCGAAGAGCGTGACGAGACCGAGCGCGAAGACGCCCGCCGTGTGCGTGATGGTGACGGTCAGACCGAGAAAGGCCGCGTGCTTGGCCGTGCCGCGCGAGCCGACGAGGTACGCGGCGACGACCGTCTTGCCGTGCCCCGGAGAGAGCGCGTGAAAGCCGCCCAAGACCGCCGCCAGCAGCAAGCCCAGCAGCGCGATGCCCAACGTCAACTCAGGCACGGCGATCAACTCGGCGAGGCGGTCGCGCGCGGGCGGCGCGACGACGCGCCCGTCGCGCGCGACGAGCGGGCGCGCGCCCGCGGGCACAGCGCCCGCCGTCAACGAGAACTCCGCCGCCCGTTCGCCGAGCGGCGCGGTCAGCATGTCGTTCGGGTACTTGCGCAACTCGTCGCTGAGGCCCGTGCCGTAGGCCGTCGAGTCGAAGACCTGCGCGCCCGCGGCCGGCGCGACGACCAACTCGTGCCAGCCGACGCGCCCCGCGTGGTTCGCGTCCGCGAAACGCAGCCGGCGCGCGTTCGCGCTCGTGCCGGCCTGCGCGGGCAGCGCGGCGTCGTAGTCGCATTCGAGCCTGAGCGTGGGCAGGCCGCCCGCGCCGGGCGGCAGACTGAGCCGGCGCGCGACGAGGCGCAGGGGCAGGCGCGCGCCGTCCGCCGTGAGCGTGAGGCCGTCGGCGTAAGCGCGCGCCGTCGCGTCGGCGTAAGCGTCAAGCTCGGCCTGCGACGAACGGCCGTCGCCGTCGGCGTCCAACGCCTGCAACTCCTGGTAAGCCGCGATCTCGGCCATGTCCACGACGTAGTGGACGCTGACGCGCAGCGCGCCGGCTTCGACGCGCGCGAAGTGGTTGACGGTGAAGTTGCCGAGCGGGTGTGCGTGCGCCGGCAGGACGGCCGCGCAGAGCAGCGCGCACAGGCAGAGCGCGGCGACGGCGCGACCGCGCGGGCGAGGCTTGTGGGGGACGTGCATCTTCATTATCGGCGTCGCTGCTTGCTGCTCACGTCTGCGTGCCAGCGCCGCAGCTTACTCCGCGAGCGCGCGCTGCGCAACACGGGCCTGCAAAGGATCGAACTGCGGGTTGAGCGCGAGCGCGCGCTTGAGGTAGTCGGCGGCGGCCGCGCGGTCGCCGGCCGCGCGCGCGACGAGACCCGCGTGGTAGAAGAGACGCGCGTCGCGCGTGCCGAGCTTGAGCGCGTCGCCGACGGCGCGTCGCGCTTCGGCGAGTTTGCCGGCCTTGAGCGCCGCCCACGCGAGCGCGTCCGCGCCGTAGATGTCGCGGCGCTGCTCGTACTCGCGCGCGGCCAGTTCGTAAGCCTCCGCCGGTTTCAGATCGTGGTCGGCGTAGAAGAGCGCGAGTTGCCGGTTGTAGAGTTGCCCGTTCAGCGCGCCGAGCCGCGCGATCTGCTCGACTAAGGCGTACTGCGCCTGCGCATCGCGCCCGCGCCCGGCCAACGTGTAGAGGTCGCCGAGCGCGGCGACGTAGACGGGATCGGGCAGCCGCTTCGTCACCTGCTCGTAGCGCGCGATTGCGCCGGGCAGGTCGCCGCGCGCCGCGCGCACGCGCCCCAAACCAGCGAGCGCGCGGTAGTAGTCGGGGAAGGTCGTCAGCGCGTCGGTGTACTGGCGCTCGGCCTCGTCGTAGTTGCCGACGCCGAACGCGACCTCGCCCAACTGCCAGCGACACCACGCGACCGTCTCACGATCCGGCGGGACGGGATCGAGCGCGAGTGCGAGCGCGACCTGGTAACGTGCACGCGCCTCATCGGTCTGCCCGCGCAGCAGATAGACGCGCGCGCGGCGCAGAGACGCGCTCAGGCTCTGCGCGCCGCTCGCGCGCTCAAGCTGCGCGAAGGCTGCGTCCGCGCCGTCGTAGTCGCCCAACTCAAGCAGCGCGTCGCCGAGTAGCTCGTAAGGGTAGCTCTTGCGCGGTTCGAGTTTGGTCAACTGTTGGGCGTGGTCGCGCGCGGAGGCGAAATCGTGCGTGGCGAACTCGGTGCGCGCGAGCGCGGCCAGCCCGCCCGCGTTCTGCTCGGCGGGGATGGCCTTGAGCGAGGCGCGGGCCGCGCGCGCCGCCAGCTCAAGGTACTGCACGTCGCCGGTCTCGCGCTGGCGTTGCAGGTAGTAGCCGCAGAGCTTGTTGTAGGCGATGAAGTCGAGCGGGTCTTGGCGGACGCGGTCTTCGAGGAAGCGGATGGTGCTCTCGACCATCTCGTCGTCGGCCGCGAGCGGCGCGGCCGGCGGCGGGGGCGGCGCGGTCGAAGCGGCCGGGCGCGCGGCGCGGCCGCCGCAGGCAGCGGCCGCGGCGAGGGACGCGAGCAGGAGTAGACGCGCCGGGCGGCGCAGGAGGTGGCGCATGTTTATGAGACGTTTGGCGTCGGGCTGACGACGGCGATGCTAGTGCGCGCCCGCGCCGGTTGTCAACGGCACGCGCCGGGCGATAGCGTCAAGCCTCCGCCGGCGGGGATCGGGCCGCCGGTCAGATTTCCAGTTGACAAAATGAATGGCTGAGATATGATGCGCCTGCTTTGAAATCCACGAACAATCGTTCTCGTCCGACGGACGCAGAAGGGCATTCTGTCGAAATTATCCCGACTCAGACTCCACTCACGCCTCCGGCACGCACGCAGGCGTTTCACGCAACCGCGCCAAGCGCGCCCTGACCCGCCCGCCGTTCGGGCGTACCGTGCTGCTTGAACGCCATTGAGCTTGGCTTCAGTCGCGTTTAACTTCCGTCGAGTTTTGACTCCCATTCGTGCCCGGTCTTGCCAGGCCATGACCCAGCAAGGAGAAGAATCATGTCGCGCGCACACACCAGACGCATCGCGCTCGTAGCCCTCGCGCTCACGACGGCGCTGGCCATCTTCGTGACCCCGGCCCCCGACACCGGCGCGGCCGATCACGGCGACGCCCCTTACGTCAACGGCGATCAGAGCGTGGACGGGGCCGACACCTACGCCTTCCTCGACCCGACCGACAACACGCGCGTCATCCTGGCGATGACCGTGCGCGGGTTCATCGCGCCGGGCGAGAACCGCAACTTCGGGCAGTTCGACCCGCAGGTGCGCCACCGCTTCGAGATCGACATCAACGGCGACCCGCGCCCCGACCGCTTCATTAACATCCAGTTCGCCAAGCGCACCGGCTCGACCGCGCCGCAGGTGGCCACCATCGAACTGCCCGACGGCTCAGTCTTCACCGCCAACTCGACGCCGCCCTCGACCTGCCTCGCGGGCAACACGGGCTGCCCGCCCGCGCCGACCATCACCTCGCTCGGCTCGACCGGCGTCCTGTTCTTCGCCGGGATGCGCGACGACTCGTTCAACTTCGACATCCCGGCCTTCGGCAACTTCGTCAACTGCGTGACGGGCAGCCCCGCGGCCGGCGAGACCTGCCCGAACCCCGTGACCAACATCTTCCAGCGCGGGCGCGACTCCTTCGCCGGCTACAACATCATGAACATCGCCCTGAGCATCCCGCGCGCGTACCTGACGGCGAACGGCGCGGGCAACTCCATCGGCGTCCAGGCCGTCCACCAGCGCCGCAGCCCGACGCTCTACCCCGGCTCGCCCGACGTGGTCGCCGCGGGCACGGCCTCGGTCGGCTTCGGGCGCTGGCAGACGCTCGACCGCGTCGGCAATCCCGGCATCAACGCCGTCATCATGCCCTTCGTCCGCAAGGAGGAGTACAACGCCGCCACGCCGCAGGACGACGCCAACGGGCGCTTCGCCAACTCCATCGTCGGCGTGCTCAACGCCCTCGGCACGAACACGACGAACATCAACATCCTGGCCTCGGTCGTCGTCAGCAACGGCGACCTGCTGCGCCTGAACCTGAACACGCCGAACACGAGCCTCGGCGCGGGCGAGGAGATTTATTCGACCTCCGGCTACGCCGGCTTCCCGAACGGGCGGCGGCCCGGCGACGACGTGGTGGACACGCTCCTCTTCTTCGTCGCCAACCAGCCGTCGGGCGGCATCTCCGACAACGCCAACGTCAACGAAGTGCCCTTCCTCTCTTCGTTCCCGTTCTTCGCTCCGCCGCACCAGCCGCGTCCCGCGAGCGCCGGTGCGGAAGACCAGACGCGCAACTAGGCGCGCGCCGGTCAACGTGTGTTTGATGACTAACCACGGAAAGGAGCGGAGGCCATGAGAAGGAAGCGGAGAAGCGCAACACACTGGCTCGCGGCGGCGCTCGGCTTGGCGCTGCTCGCGGGCGGGCTACTGCCGCCGGGCCTGTCGCAGAGCAGGTCGGCTAAGTCACCGCCG
This sequence comes from Pyrinomonadaceae bacterium, assembly GCA_036389395.1. Taxonomy (GTDB): domain Bacteria; phylum Acidobacteriota; class Blastocatellia; order Pyrinomonadales; family Pyrinomonadaceae; genus QHXQ01. The sequence continues at coordinate 8,477 of DASVPY010000007.1, read as the reverse complement.
CGCGCGCAAGCGGCCCAGGGGCGCGACGAGACGCCCGCCGCGCCCGTGCCCGAGCCGGTCGGCAAGATCGCGTTCGCCAGCGACCGCGACGGCAACTTTGAAATCTACATCATGAACCCGGACGGCGGCGGCCTCGTCCGCGTCACCAACCACCCGGCCGAGGACACGCACCCGACCTGGTCGCCCGACGGCACGCGCCTGGCCTTCGTCAGCAACCGCGACGGCAACAAGGAGATTTACGTCGTCAACGCCGACGGCTCCGGCCTCACGCGCCTGACCAACAACACGGCCGAGGACTTCGCGCCGGCCTGGTCGCCGTCCACCACCACGCCCAAGATCGCCTTCGTCAGCCACCGCGACGGCAACGACGAAATCTACACGATGAACCCGGACGGCACGGGCCAGACCAACATCACGAACAACACGGGCGACGACGACGATCCGGCCTACCTGCTGACGACGGGCACGCTCATCGCCTTCGCCTCGAACCGCGACGGCGACAAGTTCGAGATTTACCGGGCGAACGCCGACGGCTCGAACCTGACGCGCCTGACCAACAACGGCTTCAACGACGTTGCGCCCACGTGGCCGGCCGGCTTCATCACCTTCCAGACCGACCGCGACGGCAACGACGAGATTTACACCATGGCCGCGAACGGCTCGAACCCCGTGCGCGTCACCAACAACGCGGCCTTCGATCTCGACCCCGCGCGCTCGTCCGACGGCGCGCGCCTCGTCTTCGTCAGCGACCGCAACACGCCCAACAACCTGGAGATTTACGCCGCCAACGCCGACGGCAGCGGCGTCATCCGCTTGACGACCACCTCGGCCAGCGACATAGACCCGGCCGTCCAGCCGATCCCGTCGGCCGCCACGCTCGGCTCGATCCAGTTCAGCGCCGCCGCCTACACCGTCAACGAAGGGCAGCGCTTCGTGGACATCACGGTCACGCGCACCGGCGGCACGGGCGTCGCCTTCGTGACCATCGCCACGGTCGGCAACACGGCCTCGGATCGCACGGACTTCCTGGCGATCTTCCGGCAACTGACGTTCGGCGTTGGCGAGACGAGCAAGACCGTCCGCATCCCCATCGTGGACGACTTCCGCGTCGAGGGCGACGAGACGTTCACCGTCACGCTCTCCGGCCCGCTCAACTCGGTACTCGGCACGCCCAACAGCGCGACCGTCACGATCACCGACAACGACAGCGCGGTGCCCGCGCTCGCGGCCACCATCTACGGCGTCACGCTGGCGAATCACTTAATCCGCTTCAGCAGCGCCACGCCGGGCACGGTTGACCTGGATGTCGCGATCACCGGGCTGCAAGCCGGCGAGACGATCCTCGGTCTAGACGCGCGCCCCGGCACGCTCGGTCTCGACCCGCGCCCGGTCGCGCGCCAGCTCTACGCGCTCGGCAGCACGGGGCGCGTCTACCGACTCAACCCCGTCACCGGCGCGGCCACGCAGGTCTCGACGCTCACGGGCGCGACCCTGTCCGGCACGTCTTTCGGCGTGGACTTCAACCCCATCCCCGACCGCCTGCGCGTCGTCTCTGACGCCGATCAGAACCTGCGCGTCAACGTGGACACCGGCGCGGTCACGACGGACACGGCGCTCGCCTACGCCGCGGGCGACGCCGCCGCGGGGCAGAACCCGAACGTCGTCGGCGTGGCCTACACGAACAACTTCTCCGGCACGACGACCGTCACGCTCTACGGCATTGACTCGGCGCGCGACACGCTCGTCCGGCAGGGGTCGGTGGACGGCTCGCCCGTCTCGCCCAACTCCGGCCAGTTGTTCACCGTCGGCGCGCTCGGCGTGGACACGTCGGACGTGGTCGGCTTCGACATCGCCAGCCGGACGGGCACGGCCTTCGCCGCGCTGACGACGGCGCTCTCGCCGGACGGGCCCGCCGGCTCGCGCCTCTACACGATCAACCTGACGACTGGCGCGGCCACGCTGGTCGGCAACATCGGCGGCGACTCGCCCGTGCGCGGCATCACCGCGGCCAACCCGCCCGCGAACCCGATTGACGACATCGGGTTCTTCATCCGGCAGCAGTACTTCGACTTCCTGAACCGCGAGCCGGAGGCCGCGGGCTTCAACGCCTGGTACAACGTGCTCGCCAACTGCTCCGACCTGTACAACGCGCCGGGCTGCGACCGCGTACACGTCTCGGCGGCCTTCTTCGGCTCGCCGGAGTTCCAGTTGCGCGGCTCGTTCGCCATGCGCTTCTACATCGCGGCGCTGGGCCGGCTGCCGACCTACCGCGAGTTCGTCCGCGACCTGTCGGCCCTCGGCGGCGCGACCGACGCCGAGGTGCTCGCCAACCGCTCGCGCTTCGCCGACGACTTCGTCGGGCGCGACGAGTTCCGGGCGATCTTCGACCCGCTGACCAACGAGGCTTACGTGGATCGGCTGATCGCCAACACGGGCGTCGGCTTCCCGAACCGCAACCAACTGGTCGCCGACCTTAACGCGGGCGTGAAGACGCGCTCGCAGGTCTTGCGCGAAGTCGTGGACACCGCGCAGTTCGTGCAGGCGGCCTACAACCGCACGTTCGTGCTGGCAGAGTACTTCGGCTACCTGGGCCGCGATCCCGACCCGGCGGGCTTCAACGCCTGGGTCGCGTTCCTGAACGCCAACCCGAACGACTTCCGCACGATGGTGCGCGGCTTCCTCGACTCCATCGAGTACCGCTCGCGCTTCGGCCCGCCGTAAGACGACGGCAGGCAGAAACCCGAAGGGCGCGCGGATCGTTAATCGATCCGCGCGCCCTTCCCCTTTTTATTGGTTTGAAGTTGAGTGTGACGAGCGGCCGGGTTAACACAGAGGGCACAGAGAGCACAGAGTCTTTTACTGTGTCCTCCGTGTTCCTCTCTGTGCCCTCTGTGTTGATCTGATCTTTGCAGACAGGCAACTGCCAATCGCAGGGCCGGCGGCTAAGACTCCTTGCTCCCTTCGGGTAGGGCCGGCGCGCGCCAGTCGGGCGTCGCGCCGAGGCGGCGGACGTAGATGGACGCGCCGCGCACGCGCTCGACCACGACGCGGTCGCCGGCTTCGAGCGCCTCCTCGCCTTCGGCCGGGTACGCCGTCCACGTCGAGCCGTAGACCTTGACCGCGCCCTCGTGCAGCGCGCCGCGGCTCGACGTGACGACCGTGCCGATCTGACCGGGCAGCCCGTCCGCGCCCGTCTTCAAGCCGCCTTCCAGTTCCTTGCGGACGAAATACTTCGTGAAGATCGTCCGCGACGCGACCGTCAGCGCCATCGAGACGACGAAGAAGACGAGGAATTGCAGCGGATAGCCGAAGCCAACCAAGCTCACGAGCGCCGCCGCCAGCGCGCCCACGCCGAACCAGAGCAGCACGAAGCCCGGCGTGAAAATCTCCGCCGCCATCAGGACGACGCCGAGCACGACCCAGGCGATCCAGACGTAGTCTTCCATCAGCGCCGCCCCCCCGGCTCGCGCCGCGCGCGTTCGAGCAACTCGGTCGTCTGCTCCGTCACGCTCGGCGGCGGCACGTACTGCGTCGCCTCGCCCGCGCCCAGCGCGCGCGGCTCGTCCGTCGCGGCGACCGCCGCCTGCCCCGCCTCCTCGCGCCCGCGGCGCAGGCGCTTGCGCAGGTCGAGGTTGAACTTGAGGCTGAGCAACTGCTGGACGGCGATGACGATGCTCAAGACCATGGCGAGCGCGACCGCGAAGTCGGCGTTCGCGTAGCCCTTGATCTGCCACATCACGACGAAGATGGCGAAGGCCAGCAGCGAGTCGAGCGCGTTGATGAACAGCACGGCGCGCGACTTCTGTTCGGGGGTGCGGACGCGGCGCAGGCCGCGCGGCCCGAACAGCAGGCGCGCGTCCGCGTTCGGGTCCGCGAGCCACTCGCCGCAGCGCGTGCAGTAGGATTCCGGCCGCTGTGGGCCCGCGCCGCAGTGTGGACAGAACATCTCCGTGCGTTCGCCCCTCTCCGCTCAGCCTTTGAGCAGGTTCTTCATCACGAACCAGACGTTGGCGGGCCGCTCCGCCAGCCGCCGCATGAAGTACGGATACCAGGTCTTCCCGTAAGGCACGTAGACGCGCATCCCGTAGCCGTCGCGCGCGAGCTGCTGTTGCAGGTCGCGGCGCACGCCGTAGAGCATCTGGAACTCGAAGGCGGTCTTCGCTATGCCCTCGCGCGCGGCGAAGTCCACGGTCGCGTCGATCATCTTCGGGTCGTGCGTGGCGATGCCGTGGTAGACGCCGCTCGCCAGGAGCACGCGCATCAGCTTGACGTAGTTGGCGTCCGTGTCCGCCTTGTCGGGGAACGCCACTTCGGGCGGCTCGTTGTACGCGCCCTTGCAGAGCCGTATGCGGGCCGGGATTTGCAACAACTCCTGCACGTCGCGCTCGGTGCGCCGCAGGTACGACTGGACGACGATGCCGACGGTGTTCAGGTCGAACTCGGCGCGCAGGCGGCGGAAGATGTCGAGCGTCACCTGCGTGACCTGCGAGTCCTCCATGTCCACGCGGACGAAGTTGCCGCGCCGCGCCGCCTCCTGTACGACGGCGCGCGCGTTGCGGTAGGCGAGTTCCGCGTCTATGCCGAGGCCGAACTGCGTCAGCTTGATCGAGACGTTCGACTTGATGCCGGTCTCGTCTATGCGCGCGAGCACGCGCTGGTACTCGCGCACCTCGCCCTCGGTCTCGGCGGCGTTCGTCACGCCTTCGTTCAGGTGGTCGAACGAGGCGGTCGCGCCGAAGGCGTTGACGGCGCGGATGGCGGCGACCGCCTCCTCGATGTCCTCGCCCGCGACGAAGCGCGTGGTCAACTTCTTGAACGGGCGGAAGCGCGTCGCGAAATCCTTCAGCCCCTCCCGCCGCGACAGGAATAAGAGTGCGTTTCTGGCAACCATTATGTGCGTGACAAGTGACAGGTGACAGGTGACAGGAAAGAGCCGTGAACTGTGCCGGGTGGCGCGATCAAAGCTAACAGCTAATGGCTAATCGCTAACGGCTTCTTCCTGTCACCCGTCACCCGGCACGGCTTTCCTCTTGTCTCCCGTCGCCGATTCTCCTATGCTTTGCGGGCTTGCTCCGCCGTGCGCCTGACCGCCGCGAACTTTGGCGGCGGCCCCCGACCGGCCGGCCGTCGGTCAACAGGACTCCCGAACCGTCTCGTGCGCTGGAAGCTGCTACTCGCCGCCTCGCTCGTCGCCTCCGTCGTCGGCGCGGGCGGCTGCTATGGCCTCGTCTACGCCGTCCGGCGTCTCAGCCAACTCCACCCTTCCGCGTTGACCGCGCTCGTCATCAGCGAACTCGTCCCTGTCGCGGCGAGCGTCAGCGCCGCCGTCTTCGTCTACCGGCACACGGCGCGGCGGCGCAAGCTGCAAGCCGTGTTGACGCTGCTGCTGGGCCTCGCCCTCGCCCAAGTCCTCATCCGCGCGGTCGCGGTCTTCGCGCCCCTGTAAACCACAAGTCAGGGCTGAGTCTCGGCTCCGGCCACGCGGTTCAGCCCGATCCGCTCCTGCACGGGCCGGAGCGCGTCAATGACGAAGCGGACGTGCTCGTCCAAACTCACGCCCAACTCGGCGACGCCTTGATGTATGTCGTCGCGGTTGACCGTCTTGGCGAACGCCTTGTCCTTCAGCTTCTTCTTGACCGAAGAGACTTCCATGTCGTCCAGACTCTTCGACGGCCGGACGAGCGCGCAGGCGACGAGGAAGCCGCACAGCTCGTCGGTGGCGAAGAGCGCCCGCGCCATCGGCGTGTCGCGCGGCACATTCGTGTAGGTCGCGTGCCCCATGATGGCGCGGATGATGTGGTCTGGGTAGCCGCGCCCGCACATGATCGTCGCGCCCTTGTAGGGGTGCGAGTCCATGTCGGGGAACATCTCGTAGTCGAAGTCGTGCAGCAGACCCGTCATGCCCCAGTCGTCCACGTCCGCCTCGGGGCCGCCGTAGCGCGGGGCGGCGGCGCGCATGGCCGCCTCGACGGCGAGCGCGTGCTTGCGCAGGCTCTCGCCCTTCGTGTACTCGCACAGCAACTCCCACGCCTCTTCGCGTGTGGGCATCAGCTAATCGCACCTCGCGCCGGCAAGCGAATCTCGACCATTGAACGCCAGCAGTTTCGCACGTCTGCCCGCCCGCTTTCAACAGGCGCGGCCCGTGCGTGCCGCTTGCCGCCCGTCGGCCCTTCTCTTACAATTGCCGTCTTACAGGTCTCGCGAGGCCGTCTAGCGCGCCGATGAAATCGCTGCTCATCATCACCCTGCTGGCTTACGCCGTCGCCGCCATCCACGCGCTGCTGGCGTTCGTCAACAAGCGCCGCTCCGCCGAGCACACGGCCCTGTGGGCGCTCGGCGCGGGCTTCACGCTGCACACCTCTGCGCTCGCGCTCGACTGGGCGCGCGACGGCCACTACCCGCTCTTCGGGCAGCGCGAGACCTTCTCGTTCCTGGCCTGGGCGCTGGTCATCGCCTACGGGCTGGCGCTCTACCGCTACCGCGCGCGCGCGCTCGGCGCGCTCACGATGCCCGCCGTCACGCTGCTGCTGCTCGTCGCGCTGGTGGTCAACGGCGGCGACGCCGCGCAACTCAACTCGGTCACGTCGGGCACGGCCGGCTGGCTCTTCCCCGTCCACACGACGCTTTTGATCTGCGCCTACGCCGCCTTCTTCGTCGTCTTCGCCGCCAGCCTGATGTACTTGTGGCAGGAGCGCGAACTGAAACTCAAGACGTTCAGCGCGTTCTTCCACCGGCTGCCGTCTCTGACGACGGTGGAGGACATCGGCGCGACCGCCGCGGGCGTCGGCTTCACGCTCCTGTCGCTCGGCATCCTGACGGGGCTGGTCTGGTCGTCGGCGCGCTCGGGCCGCATGTGGCACAACGACCCGAAGGAGGTCTTCGCCGCGCTCACGTGGCTGCTCTACCTGACGATGATCCACTACCGCGCCCAGTGGCGCGGGCGCAAAGCCGCCTGGGCCGGGGTCGCCGGCTTCGCCTTCGTCGTCTTCACCTTCCTCGGCACGCGCTGGCTCGGCGGCTATCACGTGTTTGGGTAGAAGCCAGCAGCCAGGAGTCAGAAGCCAGAAGGGAAGGCTGGCCCTTCGTCTGACTCCGGACTTCCGCCCCGGCTTCCGGCTTCTGGTTTATGCTTCTGACTTCTGACTTCTGACTACTGCTCCCATGTCCCTCGTCCTCGTCGGTCTGAACCACAAATCCGCGCCCGTGGAGGTGCGCGAGCGTCTGGCCTTTTCGGACGACGCTTGCACCGAGTCTCTGCGCGCGCTGGTGGACGGCGAGAAGATACGCGAAGGGTTGATCGTCTCGACGTGCAACCGCGTCGAGGTCGTGGCCCTGACGGGCACAGAGGACTCGGCCGCGTGCGCGACGCACATCAGCAACTTCCTCAGCAACGCCCGCAGCGTGCCGCCCGACTTCTTCCACACGCACCTCTACACGCACGCGGGCGACGAGGCCGTGCGCCACGTCTTCCGCGTCGCCTCGTCGCTCGACTCGCTGGTCGTGGGCGAGCCGCAGGTCTTGGGCCAGGTGCGCAAGGCTTACTCGCTCGCCGTCACCGCGGGCACGGCCGGCCGCGTCATCCACCGGCTCATGCACCACGCGCTGCACGTCGCCAAGCGCGTCCGCTCCGAGACCGGCATCGCCGACTCCGCGGTCTCGATCAGCTACACGGCGGTCGAACTGGGGCGCAAGGTCTTCGGCTCGCTCGACGGCACGACCGTCCTGCTCGTCGGCGCGGGCGAGATGGCGGAGTTGGCCGCGCAACACCTGAAGGCCGCGGGCGCGGAGCACATCCTCGTCGCCAACCGCACGCACGCGACCGCCGCGCTGCTGGCCGAGAAGATCGGCGGCGAGGCCGTGGACTTCGACGCGCTGACCGCGCACCTCGCGCGCGCCGACGTGATCATCTGCTCGACGGGCGCGCGCGAGTACGTCATCACGCCCGCGATGGCGCGCGCGGCGCTCGACGCGCGGCGCAACCGCCCCGCCTTCTTCATAGACATCAGCGTGCCGCGCAACGTAGACCCGGCGGTCGGCCAGCTCGGCAACCTGTTCGTCTTCGACGTGGACGACCTCGAAGCCGTCATCGCCTCGAACATACGCGAGCGCGAGCGCGAGGCCGAGCGCGCCGAACTGATCGTCGAGTCCGAGGTCATGCAGTTCCAGCAAGACCTGCGCGCGATGGACATCGGCCCGACGGTCGGCGCGCTGCGGCAGAAGATGCAGGAGATCGCCCGCGGCGAGATGCAGCGCCAGCGCAACAAACTGGGCGCGCTCACGCCAGAACAGGAGCGCGCCGTCGAGGCCCTGCTCATCGCCACCGTCAACAAGATCGCGCACCCGGTCATCAACCGGCTGCGCCGCTCCCACGAGACCGGCGACCCGGCGAACCTGCAAGCGTGGCGCGACATTTTTGAGTTGGATGATTAAAGATAGTGGTCGGTGGTCGGTGGTCAGTGGTCAGTTAAAGACTGTCT
>DASVPY010000006.1:0-5146 GCA_036389395.1 Pyrinomonadaceae bacterium | reverse complement strand
GGTCGAGCGGCTGTTCTCGTGGCTCCAGAAGTTCCGCCGCATCGCGACGCGCTTCGACTTCCATGATGAGAACTACCTCGGGTTCGTGCACCTGGGCTGCATCAGGATTTTGCTCAGGTGCTATTTATGAGACTGTTTCTAACTAATTTCAGCCGGGCGGAGCTTACTTTGACGGGCGCTGAAGTCCTCGCCGACGGCGCGAACGCGCCGCCGCTGGCAAGTTACAGAGGCCCCGAACTGCTCAAGCGGCTGGTGGTGCTAAGCGGCGCGACCGACGCGCCAGAGAAGATCGGTGCCGGGCAGCGGGCGATTTTGTTTTTGCTGATCAGTACCGAGCCGGCGCGCGTGCCGGGTGCGTTGCGCCACCGCCTCTTTTTCAAACCCACCTCCGCCGCGTCGGGTGAAGCGGAGCAGACCCTCGAAGGGGCGCGCGTCGCGGTGCAGACGGGCGAGCCTTTGCTCATCGGCGCGCCGCTGCGCGGCCGGTGGATCGCCGTTAACGGCCTGTCCAACGACACGGGCCACCGCCGCACGATCATCCCGATTGACGGGCAGGCCCGCATCGCGCAACGCTTCGCCATCGATTGGGTGAAGTTAGGGGATGACGGGCTGATCGTCCGCGGCGACGACCTGTCGCAGAACGCCAACTATTACGGCTACGGCGCGGAAGCGCTCGCCGTCGCCGACGCGGTCGTGGCGGGCGTAAAGGACGGCATCCCGGAGAATGTTCCACAGACGAAAGTGCGGGCCGTGCCGATTACGCTTGAGACCGTCGCCGGCAACTATGTCCTGCTCGACATCGGCCGGGGTCGGTTCGCGCTATATGCTCACCTGCAACCGCAAAGCATTAAGGTCAAGCTCGGCGACAAAGTCAGACTCGGACAGGTTCTAGGTCTGGTCGGGAACTCCGGCAACTCCGATCTGCCGCACCTTCACTTCCATCTCGCTAACGCCGCCTCGCCGCTCGCCGCCGAGGGCATACCGTATGTCTTCAGCTCGTTTCTGCTGCAAGGCTTTGCCACGACGCCCGCTGAACTTGTCAGGGGCGGCTTTAAGCCGGATCGTAATGCCGAGAGCAAACGACAGATGGAGATGCCGATCCAGAATGCCGTCGTCGTCTTCCCGTAAAGCCGCCGCGTTAACGCCCCCGCCGCGCCCGTGCTGAGCACGACCTTACCGGACACGCCATTCGTCACGCGATAGTCTTCATCTTGGGACACTAGCTCGCGGCGAGCAGGGCGCGCCAGGCGTGTGCGATCTCAATCGTGGCCTGGCGCGCGGCGGGGGCGACGCCGGTCATGTTGATGAAGCCGTGGCCGAGCGCGGGGAAGCGGCGCGAGCGGACGGGCGTCCCCGCGGCCCGCAGTGCGGCGGCGTAAGCCTCGCCCTCGTCGCGCAGCACGTCGAAGCCTGCCGTCACTAACAAGGTCGGCGGCAACCACGAATGGTCACGCGCGCGCAGCGGCGAGACGCGCGGGTCGTCGTCGGCGACGCCGGTTCCCGCCGTGTAGTGATGAAAGAAGGCGTCGCAGTCGGCGCGGTCGAGGAAGAAGCCCGCGCCGAATAGTTCCTGCGAGGCGCGTGGCGTTGCGGCGTCCGTTGCGGGGTAGATGAGCAGTTGGGCCGCGGGCGGATGACCGGCGCGCGCCGCGCGCCGCGCGGCTACGGTCGCCAGGTTCGCGCCGGCGCTGTCGCCGCCGAGCGCGACGCGGGCCGTCTGCGCGCCGAGCGCGGCCGCGTTGTCTTGTGCCCAACGGAGCGCGGCCAGCGTGTCGTCGAGCGCGGCCGGGAAAGGGTGCTCCGGGGCGAGCCGGTAGGCGACGCTGAGGACGTGCGTGGCGGCGTGGCGGCAGAGCAGGCGACACGGCTCGTCGTGCGTGTCCAGATCGCCGATGACGAACCCGCCGCCGTGCAGGTAGACCAGTAGGTCGCAGTGTTGATCCACACTGACGGGCGGTGCGTAGTGGCGCGCGCGCAGCGGCACGCCCGCACCCGGCAACTCAAGGTCGCGGACTGTGCCGACGGGCGTGAGCGGCCCCGTCGTGGCCAGTATGTCGCGGCGGAAGCGTGCGCGTGCTTGCGGCGGGTTGGGGTGACACAGTCCGTGCGGTCTGCGCTTGCGGTGGAGCGCGAGCAGCAGTTGCACCTGCGGGTCGAGCCGCTGTTCGTCAACGACGATCTGGGGCTGACCCGACAGGCGCAGTTGCAGCCACGCCGGGAGCCGACCCAGCGCGCGCGCCGCCAGCCTCTCTGCCCGCCCGGCCGATGTTGCTCTGGCGTCAGGCATGGTCTGTCGCTCCTGCCGTCGCCGGCAACGGCAGCGCGTCCGTCTGTTGCTCTGTCAGACGCTCGGCGCGTGGAAAACTCAAGGCGTAGTCGGCCGGGTTGAGGCGCGCGACGCGGCGGCGGAAGCGCCAACTGAAGTCGGGCCAGAGCGTGGAGTTGCGCCCCGTCGCGTCCAGGTACCAACTCGCGCAGCCGCCCGCGACCCACACCGTCCCGCTCATCCTGCGCCGGACTTCGGCGACGTAAGCGGCCTGGGCTTCGGGGCGCGGCTCGATGGCGTGCGCGCCGTGCCGCCGCATGTGTGCGAGCGCGCCCAGCAGGTGCTCGATCTGCGCCTCGATCATGTAGACGACCGAGTTGTGACCGAGACCAGTGTTCGGCCCGAGCAGGATGAAGAGGTTCGGGAAGCCGGCGACGGTCGTGCCGGCGTGCGCCTGCGGGCTGCCCGCCCAGACCTCCGCGAGCGTGCGCCCCTCGCGCCCGCGGACGTGCCGCGCCAGCGGCGGGTCAGTCACCTGAAAACCCGTGCCGAAGATGAGCGCGTCCACGTGGCGCTCGACGCCGTTGCGATCCACGATGGAGTGGGCGCGCACCTCCGCGATGCCGTCGGTCACGACCTCGACGTTCGGCCGCTCAAGCGCCGGCAGGTAGTCGTTCGAGATGAGCACGCGCTTGCAGCCGATGGTGTAGTCGGGCACGAGCTTGGCGCGCAGCGCCGGACCGCGCACGGAGCGTTGGAGGTGGCGGCGCGCGAGCCGCTCGACCTGGCGGGCCAGGCCGAGGTGGCGGAAGCAGAGCAGGAAGAGTTCGCGGAACAGGAAGATGGCGGCGCGCGCCGCGCGCTGGGCCGCGGGGACGCGGCGAAAGAGCCGGCGCTCGAAGGCGCGCAAGGGGCGGTCGCGGCGCGGGACGATCCACGGCGGCGTGCGCTGGAAGACGTAGAGCTGCGCGACACGCGGCTGTATCTCCGGCACGAATTGGACGGCGGACGCGCCCGTCCCGATGACGGCGACGCGCCGGCCCGTCAGGTCGTAATCGTGATCCCAGCGCGCCGAGTGGAACGTCTTGCCGCGGAAGGATTCGAGACCGGGCAGGCGCGGCAGGGCCGGCTCGCTGAGCGCGCCCGCCGCCATCACGAGCACGGGGGCCGCGTAAAGCCCTTGCGAGGTCTCGATGCGCCAGTGCTGCGCCATCTTGTCCCACGCGGCCGCTCTGACCTCGTGTCGGAAACGCACGTGCGGCAGCACGCCGAAGGCGCGCGCGCAGCGTTGCAAGTAGGCCCAGATTTCGGGCTGCGGCGAGAAGCTGTGCGTCCAGTCGGGGTTGGGCGCGAAGGAGAACGAGTAGAGGTGCGACTCCACGTCGCAGGCGCAACCGGGGTAAGTGTTATCGCGCCACGTCCCGCCCACGTCGCCCGCGCGCTCGAAGAGCACGAAGTCCGTCACGCCCGAACGCTTCAGGCGGATGGCCGTGCCCAAGCCGCCGAAGCCGCTCCCGATGATCGCGACGCCCACCCGCACAATGTTATCTTCTGACTCGATCTTGCTTCCCCTTCCGCGCCACGACAGCGCGCGCTGTCAGTATAATCTCAGGTCAACGCCGTAATCTAAGTTGTTTGAGACGGCTGACCGCTTACTGCTTACTGTCACATGCGGCTGAGAGCCAACTTGAAGGCGGACGCGGCGCTGTTGGTGACGACCCTGATCTGGGGTTCGACGTTCATCATGGCGAAGGACATACTCGCGCGCTGGCCGCCGCTGGCGTACCTGGCGTGCCGGTTCGCGGTGGCGGCCGTGGCGCTCGGCGTGTTGTTCGGGCGCGAGCTGCGGCGTGCGCGCGGCGGCGTGTGGCGCGCGGGGCTGACGTTAGGAGCACTCATCGGCGGCGGCTTCGCGTTGCAGGCCGCGGGGCAGGTCTACACGACGGCGGCGAAGTCCGCGTTCGTGACGGGGTTGACGACGCCGCTCGTGCCGTTCGTCGCCTACGTCATGCTGCGCGCGCGGCCGAGCCGGGAGAACTTGGTCGGCGTCGTGCTCGCGTCGGTCGGCGGCGCGCTGATCCTGTCGCCGACGGGCGGCGCGAAGGCGGTCAACCAGGGCGACCTGCTGACGCTCGCGGCGACGGCGCTCTTCGCCGCGCACATCACGCTGATGAGCCGCTACGCGCGCCGCTACGAGGCGCGGCAGTTGACCGTCTTGCAGTTGACGACCGCGGCCTTCATGTTCCTGTGCGCGTGGGCGGGCGCGCACGCGGGCGCGACGCTCTTGGGCGCGGACGCGCTGCCGCGTTTCCTCGCGCGCGAGACCGCGCCGCTCGCGTGGGACGCGCGCGTCGGCCTCCAACTCGTCTACCTCGCGCTCGTGGGCACGCTCGTCACGTTCTTCCTCTGGACATGGGGCCAGGCGCGCATGTCCGCGACGCACGCCGCGATCATCTTCAGCCTCGAACCCGTCTTCGCCACCGCCTTCGCGGTCGCGGCGCGCGGCGCGAGCGAATCGTTGGGCGGGCGCGGCTGGGTCGGCGCGGCACTCGTCCTGGCCGGCGTCGTCGTGTCGGAACTGCGCTGGACGGACAAGGCGCGACGCGCCGAAGCGACCGCGGCGACGGAAAGAGGCGGCTAGCGCGAGACGGTTAGGGCTGCGTCCCGCGCGGTTGTTGTGGCGTCGCGTTGGGCTTTGCTTTGGGCATCTGCGCGGCGCGCTTGAACAGGGCTTCGGCTTGGCGTTGGTAGAGGGCGGCGAGCGCGACGACGCGGCGCAAGGGGTCTCTGAAGGTCTCGGCGGCCTGGCGGGCGCGCGCCTCGTCCGCGGCGGCGAACTGCTTGAAGGCGGCGGCGTCGAAGCCCGTGCGCCCGTGCGCC
>DASVPY010000005.1:0-7612 GCA_036389395.1 Pyrinomonadaceae bacterium | reverse complement strand
CGCCGGGCAAAAGGTTTCGACCTTCAACGCCGGGACGGATCAGTACGACGTGAGGGTTCGCGCCACGGGCGAGTTTCGCGCGAGCGTCGAGGGCCTGCGCCGCATGATCGTGCCTTCGGCGAAAGTCGGCTGGGTCAGCCTGGACAACCTCGTCCGGATTGAAGAAGGCGCGGGGCCTTCGGCGATTGACCGGCTCAACCGCGAGCGGCAGGTCTCGCTGCTCGGCAACGTGCGCCCCGGCGGGTCGCAGGCGGACGTGATTGCGAGGATGAACGAGTTCGTCAAAGAGTTGAAGATAGAGAGCGCGTACAAGACAGGCATCGCCGGGCGGTCGAAGGAGTTGGGGCGCGCGGGCTACTACTTCATGCTCGCCTTCGTCCTCTCGTTCGTCTTCATGTACATGGTGCTCGCGGCGCAGTTCGAGTCGTTCATTCACCCGATCACGATCCTGCTGACGCTGCCGCTGGCCATCCCGTTCGGCATCCTGTCGCTGCTGGTGACGGGGCAGACGGTGAACATCTTTTCGGGGCTGGGGCTGCTGCTCCTGTTCGGCGTGGTGAAGAAGAACGCGATCTTGCAGATCGATCACACGAACGAGTTGCGCGCGCGCGGCATGTCGCGGCACGAGGCGATCATCCAGGCGAACCGCGACCGGCTGCGCCCGATCCTGATGACGACCATCGCGCTCGTCGCCGGCATGATGCCGCTCGTCCTGTCGCGCGGGCCCGGCGCGGGCACGAACCGCTCCATCGGCGTGCTCGTCGTCGGCGGGCAGTCGCTTTGTCTGCTGCTGACGCTGCTGGCCGTGCCGGTCTTCTACTCGATCTGGGACGACCTTGGGCGCAGCCGCGTCTGGGGTTGGGCCGCGGGCGCGGTCAGGGGCGCGTTCGGGCGCGCGCGCCGCCGCGCCGCCACGACCGTGGGCGCGCTGTTCGGCAAGTTCTAGCGAGTTAATTGAATCTCGAATCTGAGATCGTTTTTATGAGCCACCATCTGATGAAGAAACTGCTGGCGGGCGCGGCGCTGTGCGTCGGCGCTGTGCTCGCGCCGGCCGCGCGCGGGCAGCAGCCGGCCGCGCCGCGGCTCATCGCCGAGGCGAACGACAAGCGCGGCGCGGAGTTGACGGAAGTCCGCAGCGCCGACGTGCCGGAGTTCGGGCAACAGCCGGGGCAGACGACGCCGCAGCCGCAGCCGCAGCCGCAGCCGCCCGCGCCCGCTTCGGGCAGCGCGCAGACGCCCGCGCCGTCGGCGAACAACCCGCCCGCGCAGACGGGCGGCCCGCCGTCGAACGCACAACCACTGACGCCCGCGGCGCAGACGCAGCAGTCCGTGCAGCCCGCGCCGCAGGGGCCGCCCGCGCCGCCCGCGCAGAACCCGAACGCCACGCAACCATCGGCGCAGCCACAAGCTCCCGCCGCGCCGCAGGGGACGCAGATCGCGCCGCCCGACAGTCCGCCGCCGCCGGGCCGCGAGAGCGTGCCGGCGGCCGCGCCGCAGGAGTTGCCGCTCAGCGTGCCGCCGGTCGCGCCGAACTACCGCTCCGCGCCCGCGCCGTTCCCCGAACTCGGGCGCGTCGGCGTGGACATGAGCGACCAGCGCCCGCTCGCCTTGCGCGAGGCCATCGAGCTGGCGTTGAAGAACAGCAAGGACATAGAGGTCGCGCGCCAGAGCGTGCGCGCCGCCGAGTTCGATCTGCTCGGCGCGCGCGGCGCTTACGACCCGCGCTTCAGTTCGCTCTCCTACTACGAGCGCACCGTCACGCCCACGGCCAGCTTCCTCGGCGGCGGGCCGAACGGCACGGTCACGCAGTCGGACTTCACCGGCACGATGCGCTTCGAGGGTCTCACGCCGCGTTGGGGCGGCGGCTACCGCGTGGACTTCTCTTCGATCCGGCTCACGACCAACAACCAGTTCACCGCGCTCAACCCGCAGTACCCGACCGCGCTCACGTTCAGCTACACGCAGCCCTTGCTGCGCGGCCTGCGCTTCGACCAGAGCCGGCAGCGCATCGAGATCGCGAAGAAGAATCTGACGCTGACCGACGCGCAGTTCCGCCAGCGCGCCATCGAAGCGATCACGAACGTGCAGCGCGCCTACTGGGACTTGGTCTTCGCGCTGCGCAACCTGCAAGTGCAGCGCGACGCCGTGCGCGACGCGCGCGCGCAGCTCGAACACAACAAGCGGCTCGTGACGGAAGGGATGCTCGCGCCGATTGACGTGGTCGCGGCCGAGGCGCAGGTCTCCGGCTTCGAGCAGAGCGTCTACAGCGCGCTCGACGACGTGAACCGCGCCGAGAACACTTTGAAGAACCTGATCGCCGAAGATCGCCTGTCGCCCGTCTGGAACGTCGCGCTCGTGCCGAGCGACACGGTGGACGTGGAGCCGCCCGCGGTCGCGCTCGAAGAGGCGCTGGCGGCGGCCCTGCGCAACCGGCCCGAGGTGCAGCAGTCCGACATCGTCACCGCGATCAACGAACTCGACGTGCGGCTCGCGCGCGAGCAGACGCGCCCGCAGGTCGATCTCGTCGGCAGCTACGGCGTCGTCGGCCTCGCGGGCACGCTCAACCCGGCGGCCTCCAATAACCCGTTGACCGCCTCGAACGCGGCGTTGCGCGAGCGCGTCAACCTGCTGTCGGCGCGCGCCGGTCTCGACCCGCTGCCCGTCACGCAGCAGACGTTCCCGCCGGAGTTGGTCGGCGGCCTGCCGCAGTCGCTCGCCAACCTCGGCTTGAACCGCTACAACAACTTCCGCGTGGGCGTGCAGGTGAACCTGCCGCTGCGCAACCGCACGGCCGAGGCGCAACTGGGCCGGACGCTCGTCGCGCGCGATCAGATCAAGACGCAGCGCGAACAGCTTGAGCAGTTGATCCAGGTGGACGTGCGCAACGCCTTGCAGTTGACGCGCACGGCCGAGTCGCGCCTGCGCGCGGCGGCGGCCACGCGCTCTGCCTCCGAGCAGCAGTACGCCTCGGAGCAGCGCCGCTTCGACGCCGGGCAGAGCACCATCTTCCTCGTGCTCGAACGCCAGACCGCGCTCGCCACCGCGCGCGGCAACGAACTGCGCGCGCAGACCGAACTGAACAAGGCCATCGCCGAACTACAACGCGCCACCGGCAACGCCCTCGAAGCCAATCACGTCCAGGTCAGCGCGCGCTAAAAGAAAATTAGAACGGCAGCAGCCGGGAGCGCGGGCATTCCTGCCCGCGCTCCCGGCGTTGCGTTGCGCGCTCCGCGCTAGGCCGAGGCGCAGGGCGTGGGTCGTGTGGGCGGGGGCGGGAGTCGGACGACCGTCCAGAGGGGCCAGTGGTCGGAGTAGGTGAGGTGGTTGGCGATGCCGCTGCGCAGGGGCGCGAGACCGCGCAGCCAGAGCCAGTCGAGTTTCAGATCGACGACGAGGAAGCGGTGGAAGGTGGCGGGGCGGTTGTCTACGCCGGAGACGAAGCCGGCCGCGGCGAACAGCTTCGCGGTCTCGTCCGTCGCCCGCGGCTCCCAAGTGTTGAAGTCGCCGAGCACGACCGCGGCGCGCGCTTCCGGGTGGCGCTCAAGGTCTGCGAGCACGGCGCGCTGCTGCTCGATCTTCTGTGCGACACCGACGCGCGTCTCGGCGTGGACGGAGTAGACGCGCAGGAGTGTGTCGCCGAGCCGCACGGTCGCGCCGAGTGCGACGCGCCGCCGCCCGCCCGGCCCCGCGTGGGGCAGCACGAGCCGCGTCACCTCTTCGAGCGGGTACGCGCTGAGCAGCGCCACGCCCGTCTCTTCCTCTTCGCCTTGGGGCGCGGGCGGCGCGGCCCACGCGTAGTGCATGCCGAGCGCGTCGGCGAGCACGCGCGCGCAGTGCTCGCGCCCTGTGCGCTCCTTGCGCCGGTCAACCTCCTGCAAGCCGATGACGAGCGCGCCGCCGATCTCCGCGTCCGCGCGTAAAGAGGCGGCGAGTCGGCGCAGCTCCGCGCCGCCGCGCCAGCGTATGTTGTAGCTGACGAGCTTGAACTCCGACGGCGCGGCCGGCGGCGCAGAGACGCGCGCGCCACTGCCCGTCTCCAACAAGTCCGCGGCGTCGGCGTGCGCCTGCGCGTCGGCCGCCGGCCGCTGCGCGCGCCCGTGCGCGAGCAACAGCAGACCGGCCAGCAGCGACGCCGCGACGAGCGCGCACGCGCGCCGCGACGGTTGTCCGGTTTTTGCGGCGGGCGTCTTCATGAACGTCACGCACTACCCGACCGCGCGCCGCGCGATCAGGCGTCACCCAATCGCCGGACGTGCGATCACGAGTTACTTCATCAAGCACATCAAGCACCGTGCCATCGAGCGACGTGCGCTCAAGAATTACTTGATCGCCGGACGCCCGATCAAGAGTTACTTGATCACGCTGTTACTTGCGCACATCACCTACGCGGCGTGCGGCGCGATGGTAAGACGCAGGCCGTCGTAGGCCGCGATGGTCTCGCCGGGCCAGTGCCGGCGCGCTTCCGCCGGCAGATCGACGCCGTCCCACTGCGGGTAGAGGTGCGCCAGCAGGACGCGCCGCGGCGCGGCCCGCGCGGCGAGGCGCATCGCCTCGGCCAGCTCAAGGTGCAGCTTGACGGGCTTGTCGCGCCAGAACGAGCACTCCATGAAGAAGAGATCGACGCCGCGGGCGAACTCCGCGAGCGCGTCCGCCGGCCCCGTGTCGGACGTGAAGACGAGCGCCGCGCCGTCCGCGTCCCTCAGCTTGAGGGCGAGGCTCTCGTCCGTGTGCGGCGTCTTGCAGGTCTCGGCGCGCAAGCCCGGCAGCGGCTCGAAGGTCGCGCCGGGCGCGACCTCTCGGAACGCGAGCGGGAACGGCTGCTCGGTCAGCTTGTAGTCGTAAGCCGCGTCGAAGGCGCGGAAGAGTCTTTCGAGGCCGCGCGGGCCGTAGACGTTGAGCGGCTTGCGGCGCGCCTGGGTCTGCGGCGCGTGCTTCGTGCCGAAGAGGAAGGGCGCGAGGCCGCCGACGTGGTCGAGGTGGAAGTGGCTGATCCAGATGGCGTCGAGGCCGACCCAGTCGAGCCGCTCCTGCGCCATGCGGTGCATGGCGGCCGGGCTACAGTCGAGCAGCAGCGCGCCGCCGCCCGCGTGCAGCCAGTGCGCGGCCGCCGCGCGCGCCGGGTGCGGCACGCTCGTACCCGAACCGAGAACGACCAACTCCATGCGCCCTGTCTCCCCCGCCGTGACGGCGTCAGGCTAATATCGGCAGGCCGCGTGCGGTGCGCGCGGCGCGCGTGTGCGGTTCGGGGTTCACCTGTCTCTGGTCACTTTCCAGAGCCACTTGTGCTGCGGTCTGTTCCACGCCCGGCCCTGGAGCACGTCGCCCTGCATCTGGCCCAGGTATTCGCTGTAGTGGTCGTTCATCTCGAAATAGACCGCGCCCTCGAACTGGTGCCACTTGCCGTTCCTGTACGACCCCGCGGGCGAGCGGTACGCCAGCGTCCCACTCTCCTCGAACGTGAACACGTAATGATCCCCGTCCGAGTCAGTCCCCGACCACGTCGTCCCCGCCAGAGAAGGAGCGCCCCGCTCGCCCGCCCTGACGCCCGCCCCCCAAACGAAGCACACGACCGCGCAACCGACCAGCAACGCGCCCGCCCACGGCCGCAGCAACGGCAACTTCCGCATCGCCCATCTCCTCCGTCCTGGATGAGTCGTCAGGCGTGTCGCGCCAATAAACGACTGTGCAACTCCCATAAAGCCGTCCGGTTGCTGTCCCACTCAAGACGACTCCGCGCCGCTTCGTAATCCACCCAGGCGCACCCGCCATGTTCGCCCGACAGACAAACTTCTTCGTTCTGAACCTCAACCCCGAAACTAAATTCAGGAATCACATAAACCTCATCTCCCCAAAGATGACGCTCCGCAAAATGTATCGCCGGGATTGAGGCCACCGAGTCCAGCCGAATCAAACGAGCGTCCTGAGGAATACCGGCTTCCTCAAGGGCCTCGCGGCGGGCGGTTTGCTCCGGCTCTTCGTCACCTTCGCCGCCGCCCGCAATCCACTGCCAGACAGCAAGGTCAGCCCGCTTGAAAAGTAAATACCGAGGCTCGCCGTTTGCATCAACTCGGAAAGGAATAACCAGGACTTGAAACGCCGCACGAGACATGCCTGATTATAACCACGAAACGCCGAACGCCCGAATCAACCCGCGCCGAGCGAACAGCGCACAAGATACATCGAAGGAAGCTTCATGAAAAGAATGCTATCGAGGCGTCAGATTGAATGGGTTGTTAGGCGCGGCATGGAGGGAAAGCGCCGTCTATAACAGAGCTTTGAACTCGTCAACCGTGAGACCAGCCTGCCGAGTAATAGCTCTCAATGTCCCTTTCGCTACCTCACCGTGATCGGGATAACCAAACGACGGTGCGGAGAAGCGACCTGTCTGAGAACAATGTGACTGCCGCGCTGGCGGTCTTGTTCGTAGCCTACGCTCATCAATGCCTTGACCACCTCACGCCCGGAAACGCGCGGCAGTACACTCACGCCCCGACCTCCACAAGTTCTTCTGTGATCGGCGGCGGCACAGCTTCATTGTGAGCCTCTAAGCTTTCAAGATACAGCGCGATTGCTTCTTTAATATTTTCGACCGCTTGTCCTCTGGTTTTCCCCTGAGAGATACAACCGGGCAGGGCCGGAACTTCCGCGACAAATACGCCATCTTCATCTTGCTCAATCAAGACGCGATATTTCATACGCTTCCTCCGCCCGTATTCTCCGCATCCTCTTCCCAAAGCGCAAGCGCCTAACGCCCGAGTTAACCGGGCGCGCATACAACGCGAATAGATTCAAGTTCTCGATAAAAGCAACGCTACTCGCGCTCCGGTTGAATGAGTTGTTAGACAGCCCCTAAAAGGAATCGCGCTGCTTTATATTGATTATTTGACCAGATTCACTGAGATATATTCGGCTTCTGGTATCACATAATCAATAGAGCCAGTCATGCCGCTATCCTTGAAATCTTGAAGAACTACATCTGTACATGTCATTGCTAGCTTGGCACTCCAGTTGTAACCGAACGCTCGCATTATATTGATTCCTACCTCATCTATGTCTCTGATTCCAGTAAGCCCAGAGCCATGCACGTTCCAATTCATGCGTCTGTACTCTGTTTCATAAAACTCTTCAAGATTTGAGCCAAAATGCTTTTCAATCCTTGCGCCATGAAGTCGGTCAGCCTCTCGAACATCTTCCAATAAATTTGAACGACCTGTCCATCTCTCAGGATGTTTACCTTTGTTTGGGTCTTTGGGATCAGGCCACAGAGCCTTTTTCATGTGTTCGATACCTGCCTCTTCATTCGCAACAAAATCAGCGACATCTTGGTATTCATTGGGAATCGGCTTGCGGGCGCGATTATTGAAATACTCAACCAGTGCCTTCGCAGATTTTAATTTTACGGACATACCCCACCATCGCATTCTCCAACCAGATTCATTGGTTTTGTCATAATGTATGAGCACCAGATCGGTAGAAACAGTCTCATAAATAGCACCTGAGCAAAATCCTGATGCAGCCCAGGTGCACGAACCCGAGGTAGTTCTCATCATGGAAGTCGAAGCGCGTCGCGATGCGGCGGAACTTCTGGAGCCACGAGAACAGCCGCTCGACC
>DASVPY010000004.1:0-72778 GCA_036389395.1 Pyrinomonadaceae bacterium | reverse complement strand
CAAGGTTCACCGTTCCAGGTTCAGCACGCAGCCGACCTTGAACCTTGAACTTTGAACTGTCTTCCCACCGACCACTGCCCACTAACGAATCGTATGCTCTCATCCGATCTGATCGCTTTCGGCCTCGTCATGCTTTGCTGGTGCGCGTTCGCGGCCGGCTTCCTGCTGCGCCGGCGGCCGGCGCAGGCGCAGGAACGTAAGCGCGATCCAAGCTCGCGCCTCGGCATCGCGCTGCAAGCCGTGAGCTACGCGCTGGTCTGGGCCGTGCCGCGGGCGTTCCGGCCGCTCGTGGCGGCGCATGCGTGGGTGAACGCGGCGCTCTTGGCGTTGGCGGTGCTGACGGCGGCCGGGTCGGTGTGGCTGACGGCGTGGGCGTTGCGGACGCTGGGGCGCGAGTGGAGTCTGACGGCGCGGCTGGTCGAGGGGCACAGGCTCGTCACGACGGGCCCCTACGCGCTGGTGCGCCACCCGATCTACACGGGCATGGCGGGGCTGCTCCTGGCGACGGGTTTAACTTACAGCCGCCCGTCGGCGCTCGTGTTGGCGCTCGTCGTCTTCTGGGCGGGGACTCTGGTGCGCGTGCGCAGCGAAGAGGGGCTGCTGCGCGCCGCCTTCGGCGCGGAGTACGACGCCTACGCGCGCCACGTCCCCGCCGTGCTGCCGTGGCTGTACTGAAAGAGATTAACCACGAAGACACGAAGACACGAAGAAGAAACTCTGTCCTCTTCGTGTCTTCGTGGTTAAAGCGCGCGCGCTAGAGACAACGGCGGGGCGCGCCTGTTAGTTGATGGTGGGCGGCGCGGCCGGCGTGCCGAAGCGGCCTTTGCGGCGCTCCTCGCGGCGCTGCTGGCGCTGCTCGTGCAGTTGCTTGAGTTGCTCGCGCTGCTCCGGCGTCAGGACGGCGAGCGTCTCGGCGTGCAGCTTCTCGCCGTTGGCGCGGAACTGCTCGTGCAGTTCGCGCGCGCGCGCCTCCTGCTCGGCGGTGAGCGTGCCGCCCGCGCGGCGCGCCTGCATGATGGTGCGCAACTCCTCGCGCTGCGGCGCGTAGGTCTGCGCGTAACGCTGGTGGATGGCGCGAATCTGCTCGCGCTGCGCGTCGGTCAGGTTCAACTGCCGCAGCCCGCCGCCGTGGAAGCCGCGGCGCTCGCGCCCGAACCCTTTCTGCCCGCGGCCGTGCCCCTTGTGCGGGCCTTCCGTCTGCGGCTGCTGCGGCGCGGCCGGCTGCGGCGTCTGCGCGAACGTCGTCAGCCCCAGCGCGCCCGTGAGGGCGAGCGTCAACCCGGTCTTGATAACAGTGCTCTTCATTCCGTACCTCTCTCCTTAAATTGCTTGACCCTGAGCGGAGGGCGTGCCGGGGCGGGAGTCCCGCGCCCCGGCACGCCGAACAGGCGGTTCGCCCGAAACCGAACCGCCTGCGTCCACCACACGACGACTTAGACGCCCGCCCCACGCCGTTGGCCGAAAAAACTAAAAGCTGTCCGTTGTTAGTAGTCCGTTGTCCGTTGTTCTGCTTCCGTCAGTTGCTTGCCGAAGACACAGGGGGCAACTGACGGAAGCAGAACAACGGACAACTGACCACGGACAACGGACAGTTTTTACGCTACAATACGCCCGCCATGAAACTCATCGAGCAGATCAACGCGCCCGCCGACCTGCGCCGGCTGTCGCCCGAACAGTTGCCCGCCGTCGCCGACGAAATCCGCCAGTACATCATCGAGACCTGCGCCCGCATCGGCGGCCACACGGGCGCTTCCCTTGGCGCGGTCGAGCTGGCCGTGGCCGTGCATTACGCGTTCGACACGCCGCGCGACCGCGTGGTCTGGGACGTGGGCCACCAGGCTTACGCGCACAAGATTCTGACGGGCCGGCGCGACCGCCTGCCGACCTTGAAGCAGTACGACGGCCTCTCCGGCTTCCTGCGCCGCGACGAGTCGGAGTACGACACCTTCGGCGCGGGGCACGCGTCCACGTCGCTCTCGGCCGCGCTCGGCATGGCCGTCGCGCGCGACCGCGCGGGCGCGCAGCACCACGTCTGCGCCATCATCGGCGATTCGAGCCTCGCGGGCGGCATGGCGATGGAGGCCATCAACCAGGCCGGTCATTTGAAGACGCGCCTGATCGTCTTACTCAACGACAACGAGATGTCTATCGCGCCCGCCGTCGGCGCGCTCACCGGGTATCTGAACCGCATCCGCGAGGCGCAAGGGTATCACCGCTTCAAGGATGAAGTCGGCGAGACCTTGCACGCCATCCCGTCGGTCGGCGAGCGGCTCTACCACGCGGCGAAGACGTTCAAGGACGCCATCGCCGCCGCGGTGCTCCCCGGCGCGCTGGTGAGCGAACTGGGCTTCAAGTACATCGGCTACGTGGACGGGCACGACACGGGCGCGCTCGTGCGCGCCTTGCGCGAGGCACAGCAGATCAAGGACGGCCCCGTCATCGTCCACGCGCTCACGCAGAAGGGCAAAGGCTACCCCGCGCGCGAGAAGAACTATTACGCCTGGCACGCCACCGGCCCCTTCGACCCGAAGACCGGCGCGCAGTTCAAGGCCAAGGCGACCGCGCCGACCTACACCGCGGTCTTCGGCGCGGCCCTGTGCGGGGAGATGGCCGCGGACGAGCGCGTCGTCGCGCTGACCGCGGCGATGCCGGACGGCACGGGCGTCGATCAGGCGCTCGACAAGTTCCCCGAACGCTCGTTCGACGTGGGCATCGCCGAGCAGCACTGCGTCACGTTCGCCGCCGGGCTTTCGACCGAAGGGTTCGTGCCCGTCTGCGCGATCTACTCGACGTTCCTCCAGCGCGCCTTCGATCAACTCGTCCACGACGTGTGCATACAGGACTTGAACGTCAAGTTCTGCCTGGATCGCGCCGGCATCGTCGGCGGCGACGGGCCGACGCACCACGGCCTCCTGGACATCGCCTACCTGCGCGGCGTGCCCAACATGATCGTCATGGCCCCGAAGGACGAGGGCGAGCTGCGCGACATGCTCCACACGATGGTCAAACACAAGGGCCCGGCGGCGATGCGCTACCCGCGCGCCAACGGCGTCGGCGCGGACATCCAGCGCGCGCCGCAACTCTTAGAGTTGGGCAAGGCGGAACTCCTACGCGACGGCGGCGAGGTCGCCATCGTCGCCTACGGCTCGATGGTGCACCCGGCGGCGCAGGCCGCCGAAAGGCTGGCGAAGGAGGGCTTGGAGACGACGGTCGTCAACGCGCGCTTCGTCAAGCCGCTCGACGCGAGCCTGCTCTTGGCGCTGGCGCGCACGAAGCGCCTCATCGTCACGGTCGAAGAGGCCTACCTCGCCGCCGGCTTCGGCGCGGCCGTCATGGAACTGCTCGAAGAGAACGGCCTGCTCGACGGCGTCCGCCTCGTCCGCATGGGCGTCCCCGACCGCCTCGTCACCCACGGCGACCAGAAACTCCTCCTCGCCAAATTCGGCCTCGACGCCGACGGCATCTACACCCGCGTCAAGGAGTGCGTAGAAGAGAGTAATCTTAAGGGGCTGCCGCTCTCCTCGCAGCGACTGCCGTAAAAGGCATAACCTACAAGCGCGCCGCCTTCTTTAATCGTTACGCCGTAAACGAGGAGCCGGATAAACTCAGTATTCGGCTCCGACTCGTTAAGGCCGGCTCGACCGCATCCGGTCTATATCCCCTGTGCCTTGCAACTTATTTGCAGCGGTGATAGATTCTGGGCTGCCTGGTCGGGTTGGCCGATCATTACCTCAAGCTAGGGTCTCAAGCTAGTCCTTTACTGCGTCGGCGGCCGCGCCGCTCTCGTCACCTTTAACTCACAACCTCCGAGGCTTTAACATGAACTCTGATCGCCCTTCGCCCTACCGCGGTCGCGCCGAGTCTAGTGCGCAGACCTTGGCCGCTACACGCGGCACAACCTCGGCACACGCGAGCACGTCCCCCGGAACGAAGTTCCTGCTCACGGCCCTAACTTTATTCGTTCTCGTGTGGGCGAGCGCGTGTGCCGCGCCGGAGCGGCGGGAGGCGGCCGCACCTGCCTCCTCCTCTGCGGCTGTGGGTCTCGCTGCCGCGCCGTGCGCCACCCCGCTCGAACTCACCGCCGCGCAGCACCTGGCCGAAGCCAAGCGGGCGCTCGCCGACGGCTACAAACCGAACAGCGACCCGAAGAAGACTGCCTGGGGCGAGGTCGAGGCCGCCCGTTGGCAGTTGAAGTCCATCGCCCCGGCCGCGCCGGAGTACCACGAAGCACAGCAGTTGCTGCAAGAGGTCGCGCGGCGCGAGCGGCAGATAAAGTTGGTGTCCGAGCAGGCGGCGGCCGCCGCGCGGCCGCCGCACGAGTCTGCGGCGCTAGCCGAGACCGAGGAAGAAGACGCCGGTGCGGACACACACTCGGCCACCGCGCCGGGCGCGTCTGCCCCGGCCGTCAGGCCTGACGCGCCGGCCGGCCGGGCCGGCCGGGAGGTTGCGCCGACAGCGCCGGCCGCGGGCGGCACGTCAGCCGATTATTACACTAACGTGGACGGCGTGAAGGTGCGCCGGCCGACCTTCAGCAGCACCGTCCCCGAAGGGGCGACGGCGCAGTGCCGCGACGGCTCCTACAGCTTTAGCCGCCACCGGCGCGGCACGTGCTCGTACCACGGCGGCGTGGCGCGCTGGCTCTAAAGCCGGAGGGTGAGGCACAGGGCGGCAAGGGCGCGGCGGGGGCGCTTCGGCGGTCTCCTCCGGGACAGGCGGCGCGGACACGGGGTACGCCGTCAAAGAAGACTGCTCAGTCGCGGCCGACGCCGAGGGCGTCGGCGACGCGGTTGATGTAGTTGAACCAGGAGGCGATCAGGGTGATCTGTAGGATGGCGCGGTCGTCGAAGCCGACGGCGCGCAATTCCTCGTGGTCTTCCGGGCCGAGGCGCGTGGCGTCGCGCGTGAGTTGCGCGACGTAGTCGAGCATCACCCGCTCCTGAGCGGAGATGGGCGCGGTGCGGTAGTCGGCCTGCAAGGCCGCGACCAGGTCTTCGTCCAGCGTGACTCGACGCAGAAACTCTGCGTGCGACTCGATTCAATAATGGCAGCGGTTCGTGACCGAGACGACCGTCGTGATCATTTCGTGCTGGCGGCGCGTCAGGGGCAAGTCCGGCGACATGAGCGCGCCGAAGGTGGCGAAGGCGTGGTAGAGCGCGGCGGGGATGAGGCTGTGCGAGGCGACGATGTTGGACGACTCGCCGTCCGCGGTCGGGTGGACGGGCGTGGCGTACTCCGCCGGGTACAGCTCGCGCTGCGCCTCCATCGCGCGGCGCAACTCCTCGTCGGCTTCGTCGTAGGGTACGGTCTTGATCCAAGTCATAAGTCTCTTCGTGTTCACCTCTCGTCAGTCTCACTAACAAACCGGCGGCGGAAGAAAAGATAATAGACGGGCAGCCCCAGCGCCACCACGCCGACGCCGAGCAAGACCTGCCGCGGGTTGCTCGCCGCCAGCAGCACGAGCAGCAGCGCGATCAGCAGCAGGAAGATGATCGGCGTCAGGGGGTAGCCCGGCGTGCGGTAGCGTGCGGCGTCGGCCGGCGCGCGGCGGCGCAACACGAACACGGCCGCCGCCGTCAGCCCGACGAAGCCGACGACGACGAAGACGAAGTAGGCGACGATCTCGTTGAACGTGCCGAGCAGGACGAGCAGCGCGGCGAGCGCCGCCTGCAAGGCGATGGCGAGCGCGGGCGTGCCGAAGCGCGGGTGCAGGCGCGCTACGGCCGGGAAGAACAGCGCGTCGCGCGCCATCGCGAAGTAGACGCGCGGCGCGGCCATCAAGTAGACCGCGAGGCTGCCCAGCACCGTCACCACGATGACGGCGGCGAAGACGCGCCCGCCCGCCGGCCCGAACAGCGCCGCGCCCGCCTGCGCCGCGAACGTCTCGCCCGACGCCACGCGCTCGAACGGCACGAGGTAGACGAAGACCGCGCTCGTCAGTACGTAGACCAGCGTGACCGTGAGCACGCCGTAGGTCAGCGCGCGCGGCAGCGTGCGGGCGGGGTCGCGCACCTCGCCCGCCACCTTGCTCACGTCCCACCAGCCGCCGAACGAGAAGAAGCCCGCGACGAGCGCGCCCGCGAGCGCGCCGAAGAGCGGCGGCGAGGCGGCACGCCGCGCGCCGAACGGCGCGAAGTTCTCCCACGCGCCGAGCCGGCCGGCGAAGCCCCAGACGACGATAAACATGAGCAGCCCGAGTTTCAGGATCGTCAGCCAGCGCACCAGCCCTGCGCCCAGCCGGACGCCGCGTATGTTGACCGCGGCCAGCACGAAGATCACCGCGACGGCCGTCGCCTTCAACGCCGCGGGCGGGAGACCCAGACCGTAACCGGCGTAGCTCGCCAGCCCCACGGCGAGCGCTGCGGTCAGGCCCGGATCGACCACGAGCAGCGTCATCCAGCCGTAGAGGAAGGCGAGCGCGGGGCCGTAGGCCTCGCGCAAGTAGACGTAGCCGCCGCCGACCGCGGGGAAGCGCGCCGCCAACTCGCCGTAGCAGAGCGCGCCGCACAGCGCCATCGCGCCCATAAGCAGCCAGACGGCGAGCACGAGCGCGGGCGAGCCGAGCGACTTGGCCATCCCGGCCGGCGTCAGGAAGATGCCGACGCCGATCACCTCGCCGACGACGAGCGCGGCCGCCGTGGTCAATCCCAGTTGGCGCTTGAGCGTGGCGTGCGTAGTCAAGGGCGTCCTTTTGATCAGTTGATGGTTGCTTGTGTGAGACCGGCCGCACGACACACGCAACTGACATTCGCACTAGAACGTCACGCGCGTGGCGAACTGGAAGGCGCGCGGGCCGCCGGAGCCGAAGACGCCGCCCGCGGTCGTGACGGGCCGGCCGAAACTCGACGAGCGCAGGAAGCCGGGGCTGGTCGGGTCGTTGCTGTCGCGCGTCAGGGCGTTGGCGAAGCCGGCGTAGTTCACGTTCGACACGCCCAGCACGTTCGTCACGTTGAAGAGGTTGAAGACCTCGGCGCTGGGTTCGACGCGGACGCGCTCGCTTAATTGGAAGCCGCGCGCGACGCGCAGGTCGAACGAGTTGAAGCTGTCGTTGAAGCGCGCGTCGTCGCCGACGAGCGGCAGTCGCCCGACGCCGGGCACGCCGCCCGCGTTGTTGAGCTGTCGGAGATAAGCGTTCAGCGCCGCGCCCGTCTTGAACAGCCGCCCGCCCGCGTTGCGCTGCAAGCCGGGGAGGCGCGCGCTGGCGTCGGGCAGCAGGATGTCCACGGGGACGCCGGAGGCGAGCGTCCAGATGGGCGCGAAGCGCAGGCCCCACGGCGCGTCGAAGACGCCCGCGAAGGTGAAGCGGTGGCGCTGGTCGTTGGGCGCGGGGCCGTATTCGAGTTGTAAGTTGTTCGGGTTTAGGGGGCCGTTCGAGAACGGAATCTGATCGTCGTTCGCGTAGTCGAACGCTTTCGCCAAAGTGTACGCGGCGCGGAACTGGAAGCCGCGCGCCCAGCGCCGCTCGACGCTCAGGAGCAGCGCGTCGTACTTCGTCTTGACGCTCGACTCAAGGTTCTTGACGAGATCGGGGCCGCCGACCACGGGGTTGAAGACTCGGCCGATGGTGCGCCCGATGATGAAGTGCGTGCCGAAGTTGTGCAGGTAGTCGGCGCGCACGACGAAGTCGCCCGCGAACTCGCGCTCTAGCCCGACGTTGGTCTGCTGCACCATCGGGTTTTGCAGATCGTTGGCGATGACGTTGATGCCGGCCGCGCCCGCGCCGGGCAGGAGGAAGCCGGTGAAGGGGTCGGCGAGCGTGGGCGCGGGCGGCGGGAACGTGCCGCACGTCGGGTCGAAGAGGCACTGTTCGGGGATGAAGAAGACGTTGCCGGCGCGCACCTCGATGGGAAGCGCGCGCCCGTCGAGGCCGCGCTCCAGGGACTGAAGCTCAAGCGTCACGCGGTCGTAGTAGACGCCGTAGCCGCCGTGGACGCTCGTGTTGCCGTCGCGCGTGGCCCAGTTGAAGCCGACGCGCGGCGCGAAGTTGTTGCGGTCGGCGGCGCGCGTCCCGCGCAGGAACGGCGCGACGAGCGGGTTGATCTCGGCCGCGCGGCTCACGTTTTTAACGTCGGTGTCGAGTTCGTAGCGCAGGCCGAGGTTGAGCGTGAGATTCGGCCTGACGCGCCAGTCGTCCTGCGCGAAGCCGGCGAAGTAGTTGTTGTTGGCGGCGGGGATGACGAGCGGACGTGTGGGGAAGGCGCTGCGCAAGGTGACGGCGAAGAGGAGATCGTTATCGTCCACGGCACGGTCGCCGTTGCGGTCGAAGTCGGGGAAGTCTTCGATCAGCTCGACGCGCCCCTGCTGGAAGACGCCGAGGTTGAACGCGGCGTGGACGTTCTGCCACTCGCCGCCGAAGCCGAGCACGTGCCGGCCGGCGATCAGCGTGAACGTGTCGGCGAACTGAAGGCGGCGCTGCCGGGTCTGCTGCGGCACGCGGAACGACGCGCCGGCCTGGAGGCCGGGGAAGGTGAGTTGCGGCCCCGGCGTGACGGGCGCGGTCACGTTCGAGAAGGTGCTGTAGCTGAAGTTGAAGCCGTTGATGGCGACGGGCGAGAACAGGCGCGTGTAGTTGGCGAGCAGCGTGTGCGCGTGGTTGCGGCTCGCCTGCCGCTGCGCGGCCGAGCCGATGGCGCGGACGAGCGTGCTCGCCGCCACGTCGTCCTCGCGTTGCAGCGAGTAGCGGAAGGTAAGTCTGTCCTGTTGGCTGACGTTCCAATCAAGCCGGTTGGTGCTCAGCAGATCGTTCAGCGGCGCGGGCGCGAAGCCGCGCCGGATAGCGCGCGCCGCCGTGTCGCGCGCGCCGACCAAGACCGCGCCGTCCTGGTTGCGAAACTCGACCGAGCCGAAGAAGAACGCGCGGCCGCGCTTGATGGGGCCGCCGAGCGTGCCCGCGTACTGCTCGCGGTCGAAGGGCGGCTCCTGGCCCGTCGTGCGGTCGAACGTGGCCGGGAGACCTTGAAGTTTGTTATCGCGGAAGTAGACCGAGGCCGAGCCGTGAAACTCATTCGTGCCCGACTTGGTGACGACGTTGATGAGGCCGGAGCCGGTGCGGCCGAGGCGCGCGTCGAAACGGTTCGTGGCGACCTGAAACTCCTGCACGGCGTCCTGCGAGATGTTCTGCACCGCGCCGCCGACCACGTCGTCGTTCGCGTCCGCGCCGTCCACGGTGACGCTGCCGCCGCGGCCGAGTTGCCCGGCCGAAGAGATGACGACGGTGTTCGTCTTGGTCGGGTCGAAGTTGGGCGCGGGCGCGTTGCCGGGCGTGAGCAGCGCGAGTTCGAGGAAGTTGCGCCCGTTCAAAGGCAGCTCCGCGATCTCGCGCTCGGCGACGACCTGACCCAAGGTCGAGGTGTTGCTGTCAATGGGCGAGGTGTCGCAGGGGATGACAGTTTCTACGACCTCCCCGACTTCGAGTGTGGAGTTGAGCGTGCGGCTCTGCCCGACTTGGAGCATGACCTTGGTCTGCGTCAGCAGCTTGAACCCCAGCGCCTCGACCCGCACCTCGTACTCGCCCGGCGCAAGGTTCGGCAGGACGTAGAGGCCCTCGTCGTTCGTCGTCGTCGTGCGCGCCGCGCCGGTCGCGCGCTGAGTCACGCGGACGGTCGCGCCGGGGATGACCGCGCCGGCCTGGTCGGAGATGACGCCGGTCAGCGTCGCCGCGGCCGGCTGCTGCGCGAAGGCGGGCACGGCCAGCAGGGAAACGAACAAGCAGATGACAAAGCGTTGCACCCTTAACTACTCCTTCGGCTCGAATGATGGCGGCGCGGACGGTACTTAATGGAATAGCCTTGTCGCGCGGACTGCCTGCGGGGTCGAATCCCGCCGCGGCGGCAAGGCTATAAAAAGGGGCAGCCCCCTCCTGTCTGATTCGCGGCACTATACCGCACAACCTGACGCCGACGAAGCGACGCGCAGTGCCCGCCTACTCGTCCGCGTCGAGCGCGTAGGCGCGCAGGCGGTTGCCTTGCGAGACGTAGAGCAGGCGCGTCGCCTCGTCGCTGATGAACCGCTCGTCTGGGTCGCTCAAACGTATGCCCCGCTCGGCCGCGCCCGTGTCGAGGTTGACGCCGACGAGGCCGTTGCCGCCGCCGCGCCGGCCTAGGTCTGTGTAGAAGTACATCCACTCGCCGCGCAGCGCCGCGAGCCGGCGGCGGCGCAGGAGGAAGCCCGACAGCCGCTCCAACTGCCGCGCCGGATCGAGCCGGTCGAGCAGACGCTCCGACACGTCCGCCGAAGGGCGCGGCAGACTCAAGTTGCGCGAAGCGCCGCCCGCCTGCCGCGCGCGCGCGAGCACGCCGAACGTGGCGACGCGCTCGCGCGCGTACTCGCGCGTGTAGTTGGCGGCGAGGCTGGTCAGGTCGGGCAGAGTGGCGTGCGCGGCGAGACCCGACCAGCGCAGAGAGCCGGCGGCCGACAACAGTTGCGCGCCGCGGAAGACGGTGGTGGCCGCGCCGCCGTAGCGGAAGTAGAGCGAGGCGGCGCGCAGGGCGACGGCCGCCGCCGTGCGCAGCAGCCCGCGGCCGGGCGGCGTGTGGCGCGCGCGCCAGTGCTCGCGCCCCGTCGCCGCGTCGAAGGCCGCCACCTCGTTGCGCCCGCCCACGACCAACTCGCCGCGCTCGTTCAAGAGCACGAAGGCCGCGCGCTCGACGCCGTGCTCGACCTTCGCGCGCCGCTTGCCCGTCGCCGCGTCGAGCAGGATGAGATCGTCGCGGTCGGCGAGCGCGACCGTGGCAGCGTCCGGGAGCGCCACGTTCGTCAGCCCCTTGTCCGCGCCCTTGTAGCGCCAGAGCGTG
This sequence comes from Pyrinomonadaceae bacterium, assembly GCA_036389395.1. GTDB lineage: Bacteria > Acidobacteriota > Blastocatellia > Pyrinomonadales > Pyrinomonadaceae > QHXQ01. The sequence goes on along the minus strand of DASVPY010000004.1, from coordinate 61,988 downwards.
CGCCCCGTCGTCGCGTCCAAGGCGCTCACGCCGTAAGGGCCGCGCGCCTGCGCCTCGCCGTCCGCCAGCCGCGTGAACTCGCCGCCCGTGCGGACGTAGAGCACGCCGCCCGCCAGCAGCAACTCCGGCGTCAGCCCTAGGTCTTTCGACTCCCAAGCGGTCTCGCCGTCGGCGCGCGCGATGGCGCGCACACGCCCGCGCCCCGTGAGATAGACGTAGCCCTCGTCGGCCACCGGATCGGCCTCGGTCAACGCCAACCCCTCTTCGTTGACGCGAAACTTCTCGCGCCGCCGCTCGCGCCCCGTGCGCGCGTCGAGCGACGTGACGCCCTCGTAGAACAGGTAGAGCCGGCCGTCGAGGAAGACCGGCGGGCGGTAGTTGTCGAGCGTGTAGGGGACTTCGTCGTCATCGCCCGCGCCCGCCAGCACGGGCATCAGCTCGACCTCGCTCTCCAACTCGTAGCGCCACGACTGCGCGCCCGACGCGAGGTCGAAAAGATAGACGACGGGGCGGCGCTTGAACCCGGCGCGCGCACGCCCGCGCGCGTCGCGCGCGACGACGATGGCGAGCTGCTGCGCGCCCGGCTCGAACGCCAGTTGCAGCACCGCCCCGCGCACCTTGTCGCCGCGCCACAGACGCTCGCCCGTCAACAGGTCTACGGCCTCAAGCCGCGTCTTGTCATCATGCTCAGGGCTGAGCAGCAACACGTCCGTGCCCGGCACGGGCGCGACCTCCGTCTCGTCCAAACGCGCGTCCTTGCGCCGCCACAGCACGTCGCCCGTCTCGCCGTCCACGCCGTAGAGCGACTTCTCCGTCCCGACGACGAGCACGCCCAACTCCGTCGCCTGGTAGAACCTGACAGACCCGTCGAGCTTCGCCGCCCAACGTTCGCCCGCGGCGACCGGCGACGCGCCGACGAGCGACAGCACGACGAGCGCGCCGCCCCACAGCCACACTCTCATGTTCGCCCAAGGCTGATTTGCAGAAAGCGTCCGAGTCGAAGAAAACACCTGCGCCTATTTCCCCCTTGCCGGCTCATTGTAGCGCGCGCCGCGCCCGCGCCGCCCGCCCGCAACGCTTTTGCAACTAAATTGGGAAACAGCAACAGCGTGCCGTCCCGCATCAAAACACCGGCCCCAGACCGAACCGGCTTTTTAAGGAGACTGATGGCGGAAACGGAACAAGACCTCACCCCCGGCGCGGGCGTCGGCGAGCCGCAATTCGACGAGCCGCTGGCCGCGCCGCGCTTCGACGCGCTGGAAGCCCGTGTGGCGCAGCCCGTCGTGCCGCTCGCGGAGGTGCGCGCGCGGCGCACGCGCCGCTGGCCGCTGATCCTGCTCTCGGCGCTCCTGGGCGGCGTCGTCAGCGTCTGCGGTCTCTATCTCTACCAGCGCCAGCGCGCCAACCCGCCCGCCACGCAAGCGACGACCGCGCCCCAGCCGCCGCCCGCGGAGCGCCGCGCGACCGAAGACGCGCCGACTGAGAACGTCGCCGCGAGCGCGTCGGCCGAAGGTGCGACCCCGACGGCGGTCGAGAACGCGGCCGCTACCGCGCCGGTCGAGGCCAGACAGATCGAGGCGCGCGCCGCGGTCGAACGCGCGCCCGCGCGCCACGAGGCGGTGCAGCGACCGGAGCGGCGCGAAACGCCGCCCGCGCCCGCACCGGCGAAGCGCAGCCCCGCGCCCGCGCGTACGTCCGCGGACGAGACGCGCCCGCGCCGGGTCGGCGTCATCAGGGACAGCACAGATGCGGAGCAGCGCGCCGCGCCGGAGCCGCCGCCGCGCCGCCGCCCGCGCCCGCGCAACGTGGATCGCATCCGCGACATCTTCGAGGGCACGCGCCCGCCGGCCTGAGCCGGCCGCGTGTGAAGAAAAAGAAGGGCCGGCGCTAAATTGCGCCGGCCCTTTCTTCATCGTAGTGGCCTGTAACCGCAAGCTCAGATCAACACAGAGCACACGGAGTTTTTAACCATTGACGCTGATCCGGTGCAGGCTTATACTCAGCCCTCAGCCCGGCTAGCGCTCCTTACCGGCGACTACGGGGCTACCGTTACCTAACGTCGAAGTTCTCACGCCGCAATCATAGGGAGACCGTTATGAGGCTGGTAACAGGAATCGGGGCCGTACTGGCGGTACTACTGTGTACTTCGGCGGTAATTACCACTTCATTCAAAGTGGTCAGCGGTACGCAAGGGGCGGACATACAACTTCCGATTACGGTCAATCAAATGCAGGTTGAAAATGGGGTAATTCCTGTCGAGTTGCAGTGTGGCGCAGCCAGTGTGACGATGCCCGGCACGCTAGACCAATTTTCTTGTACCTTGAGGAACAACACCGCCAAGAACATAGTTGCGGCCAACGTAGCATACACGATTCAATTTGAACAGGAGGGGAGACTTTTTAAAGATTTCAGATCTCACGTCATAGCTAGTTCTGTCCACCCGGATTTTTATGATGAAGAGAAGCCCATAAAGCCCGGAGGGACGACCACTGTCCGGCCAGCCGGAGCCATTACATACGAAAACGCCGTGGTGAAAGGGCTGGACATCCGCGTCAGTTACGTTGAATTCAGCGACCACACAAGCGTGGAGCTAAGTGAAGACGGTGCCCAGCCGGTCGAAGACTTGAGGGCGGGGGCGGCTAGATATAAAAGTTGGCTAGTAGAGAAATACAAGAAGGGGTCTATTGACGCAGTTATTGAGTTACTCCAAGCCGAGCCACCACTTACCGATCTGGGTCTCACTAACGGTTATCAACAACAGGGCGCAATCCTTTACCGCAGACGACTACAAAAAATCAATAAGGCTCGCGGGCGTACCCAGGTACAGCAGTACCTTTCCAAATAAGCACGCTTTGGGGAATCCTGTCTAAGGAGTTTCCGGTGCGCAAAATAATAATCATCTCGCTTTGTATCCTCGCGCCCGGTATAACGCTAGTGCTGTCCGTTGGTAACCAGGCTCAGTTCGTCATAGCTGATTGCAAAAACTAACCAGTTGTAAAGTAGGCACAGGCGGTAATGGGAATTGTTCAGTTACCTATCAGTATACTCATTGTAGCAGCGGTACTGGTACACTTGTAGCTGCTGCCTGCTTCGACTGCGATGGCACTACCTGTTCATGCAATTGCTCAGGTACGGCACCTGATTACACCGGATACGGCATAGGCTACGAGGATTGCAACGACATTGTCCATGTCGATGCTTATACGTGTAAGGGATGTGCAACGCCGACCCCCACACCCACTCCAACGCCCGCGCCGCCATCCGATTGTGAGGTCTACGCGGATCTCCTCCTCTACTCGACGACCGGCTGTCCGGGGCGGCGGGCCTACGTCGGCGGCTGCTGCGTCTGCAACGGGCCGACCGCTTCGGAACTATCGACGTGCGCCTACAAACATGGCATTTGGGATGATTACTATTGTTACTGCGACTTGGGGTCACCTATTCTCATTGACATAGCAGGTGATGGCCTCACGCTCACAGACGCGGCGGGGGGGGCAGTTTCGACTTACCCGGCGAGGGGACGCCGGGACAACTTGCGTGGACACGGGCCAGGTCGGACGACGCGTGGCTGGCGCTCGACCGCGACGGCAATGGTACTATAGACAGCGGGCGGGAGTTATTCGGCAACTTCACGTCTCAACCCGCCCCGCCACCAGGCGAGCAACGAAATGGCTTCCTTGCGCTGGCTGAGTATGACAAGGCGGCGCAGGGCGGCAACTCTGACGGCTTAATTGATAACCGGGATGCCGTCTTCACATCTTTGCGGCTCTGGCAGGATACGAACCATAACGGTGTCTCCGAGCCGGTCGAGCTGCGGCCGCTATCTGAACTTGGGTTAGCCACCTTAGACCTCGACTACAAAGACGCGAAGCGGACAGACCAATACGGCAACCGCTTCCGCTACCGGGCGAAAGTTAAAGACGTACACGGCGCACAGGTCGGACGCTGGTCGTGGGATGTGTTCTTAGTAAGCCAATAACTGAAACCGTAAGCCTAAGGCACAAGCCCTCTTTAATCGGAGGGCTTGGCCGTCTGGCTAAAAGTAAGCTCTCCTGGTTTTACGTGCCCTCTATGCCCCCTCTGTGTTTTGCGGGTTAACTCGGCCGCTCGTTACTCTCAACCGCGACAGTCAGACGCCCGCGGCCCGCGTCACTTCGTCTCGACCGTGTAGGTGAGTGTGGCCTTGCCGTTGGCGGGCGCTTGCAGCTTGAACTGGACGGAGCCGGCGGCGAGTCGCTCCGCCGGCACGGTGCTTTCGAGGATCGTCCACTGGTTCTCGTTGAACGGCTCGATGCTCTCGCGCACGTAGGCCTCGGCCGGCGCGGGCCCGCGGTTGATGATGACGACCTCGACGCGCGTCACCAGCTTCGTCCGCGAGTCGCCGTTCGGCGCGCGGTACTCGACCTGCCGCCGCTCCAACACGCGCCGCGTGCCGAAGAGCGTCGCCGAGCGCCCCTGCGTCACGCTGAACTCGTTGCCCGGCGCGACCAGCCCGATGCGATCCTGCCCGACCACCTGCGTCAACTCGTCCTGCCGCGCGTAGATCGTCACCTGCCCGGCGGGCATCGTCGCCTCGGTCGTGTTCTTGGCCACGAGCCGCACTTCGAGGCCGCGCGGCAGCAGCGTGAAGCCGCCGCGCCCCAAGGTCTGCGTGCCGTACTCGTTCTCGAAGACGTTGCGCTGCGTGACGGCGACGCGCGCGCGCTGGAAGAGCGGCAGGCGGTTGATGGGCGCGTTGGCGTTGAAGACCAGATCGCGCCCCAGCCGGAAGCGGCTGAACGCGCTCAGGCCCGACACCTCCGCGAACGACGTGCCCGCCTCCGTGTCCGCCCCGTCCGCGCGATAGACGTTGCTCTGCGCGACCTCGCGCCGGAGCGCGTACTCGTTGTAGCTCGCGCCGTCGAGGCGGAACGCGATCTCGCCCGCGATCAGATCGACGGTGGCGGCGGCCACGTCCGCGCCCGTGTTGTTGGCCACGGAGACCCAGGAGTCGAGCGCGGCGGCGGTGGGCGGCGTGCCGCCGTCGGTCGGTTCGAGCACGAGCGCGTAGTCGTTCTGCCAACTGACGCCGGGCGCGAGGTAGTCCACCTGGATGCGGCGCGCGCCCGCCGCGCCCGCGTTGCGCACGGAGAGGTGCAGGACGGGCGTGCGCTCGTTGCGGACTTCGGGGCCGTCGTTGGTGATGTCCTGGCGCAAGACCTCCGCGCCCTCGGCCGTGACGCGCAGGGTGCGGACGTAGGCCTTGGGCATCAGGCTGCGCCACTCGATCTGGTTGAGGCCGGTTTGCAGCGTGACGGTGCGCTCCTCGCGGAACTCGGCCACGCCGGCATCATAGATCGTCAGGTGCGCGGCCGTGTCGCCGGGGCCGGCGGCCGACAGGGCGGGCGCGGCCGACAGCAGGAGCGCGCACAGGGCGGCACGCAAGCGCCGCGACAGTTGGGTCATGGGTTGCATCTCCTTCGGGTCTGATCTTTAGAACGGCGCACAGGGACTCACCGCGAAGACACGAAGACACGGAGAAGACATGGCCTGTCATCTTCGCGTCTCCGTGTCTTCGTGGTTATGCTCAGGCATTCTTAGTCTCTCGCGGTCGGGGCTGGAACTGAAGTATCTTAACAGCGGCCCCGCGCCTCTGGTGAACGCGCGGGCGCGGGCGGGCTTGCAATGGGACGGAAGCGGGAGCGGATTGACAAGCTGCTGGTCGAGCGCGGCCTCGCGCCGACGCGCACGCGCGCGCAGGCGTTGGTGATGGCGGGCGCGGTGCTGGTCGGCGAGCAGCGCGTCGAGAAGTCTTCGGAGACGTTCGCGCCCGACGCGGCGATCCGCGTGCGCGGCAGCGAAGACCCGGCGGCGCGCTACGTCGGGCGCGGCGGGCTGAAGCTCGAAGCGGCGTTGCGCGCGTTCGGCTTAGACGTGCAAGGCTTCGTCTGCCTCGACGTGGGCGCTTCGACCGGCGGGTTCACAGACTGCCTGTTGCAGCACGGCGCGCGGCGCGTGGTGGCGTTGGACGTGGGGCACAATCAGCTCGACTACCGTCTGCGCACGGACGCGCGCGTGGAGGTGCGCGAGGGCGTCAACGCGCGCTATCTGACGCTGGGGGATTTCGCCGCGCCGTTCGATCTCGTCGTGATGGACGTGTCGTTCATCTCGGCGGCGAAGGTGCTGCCGGCGGTCGTAACGCTGCTGGGCGCGGAGGGGCGTCTGGTGCTGCTCGTCAAGCCGCAGTTCGAGGTCGGGCGAGGCGAGGTTGGGAAGGGCGGCGTCGTGCGCGACGAGGCGCAGCAGGCGCGCGTCGTCGCGGAGGTGAACCGCGCGGCCGCAGGCTTGGGGTTGACCGTGCGCGGCGTGATCGAGTCGCCCATCACGGGCGCGGACGGGAACCGGGAGTTTCTGGCGTTGTATGAAAAGTGAGTTGAGTGTTTGAAATTCAGTTGAAGCTAATGAGTCGGGCAGATCAACACAGAGGACACAGAGGTAACACAGATGACACAGAAGAAAACTGTGAACTCTGTGTCCTCTGTGTTAACCCGGCCGCACGCTACACTCAACACTCGAAGATGAAAGCCCTCTCCGAAGCGGCCGCGCTCGCGCGGCTTCAGCGCGTGAAGCGCGCGTACCAGCGCCACGTCAAGCTCACTTACGAGCCGGCGGCGCGCGACTGCCGCGCGTGCCCGACGCCCGGCGTCTGCTGCACCGACGCGCACTTCGTCAACGTCCACATCACGCGCCTCGAAGCCGTCGCCGTCCGCGCGACCCTCGCGCGCACGCCGCGCCTGGACGCCGCCGCGCGCCGCGCCGTCTACGCCCGCGCCCGCGCCGCCGTCGCGCGCTACCAACTGCGCGCCGCGGGCGACACCTTCGCGCAGACCTTCGCCTGCCCGCTCTTCGTGCCCGGCACGGGCTGCCTCGTACACGCGCGCGCCAAGCCCGCGCCCTGCGTCCAGCACGCCTGCTACGACGACTGGCAGGACGTGCCGCCCGTAAGCTTGCAGTGGCACGCCGAGCGCCGCGTCGAACAACTGAACGAGCAGACTTACGGCCACGCGTGGGCCTGGCTCCCGCTGCCCCTCTGGCTCACGCTCGTAGACCCGGACGCGGACGGCGCGGAACTCGCGCGCCTCGCCGCCCACTGGCGCACGCGCCGCCCGCCCACGCCCCGCGCCGCCCGGCGGCGCAGTCTGCCGGTGGTGCGCGGATAGCGGTCACAGGTTAGCCCCGCGAAACGATCATGCAGCATGACCTCGCCGACATCGCCCGCCGGTTCGACACGGACAAGGCCGGCCACGCCCACTACCTGCGCAACTACGAGCACTACTTCGGCCCTCTGCGCGGGCAGGACGTGCGTCTGCTCGAACTCGGCGTCAAGACGGGCGGCTCGCTCCTGCTCTGGCGCGACTACTTCGCGCGCGGCCGCATCGTCGGGCTGGACATCGAGCCGGTCGCGCTCGCAGATACCACGGGCCGCGTGCGCGTCTACCAGGGCGCGCAGCAGGACACCGAACTGCTCGACCGCCTGGCGCGCGAGAACGCGCCCGAAGGCTTCGACATCATCATTGACGACTGCGCGCACATCGGCGTGCTCGCGCGCGCGAGCTTCTGGCACTTGTTCGACCGACACCTGAAGCGCGGCGGCGTCTACGTCATAGAGGACTGGGGCACGGGCTACTGGGACGAGTTTGTGGACGGCGTGAAGTATAGGCCCGGCAGTAAGGAGTTGAGCCGGCGGCTCTACCGGCTGACGCGCGTGCTGGGGCGGCTGCGGCAGAGCGGCGTGGGGCGTCTGCCGCTGGTCAGGGGCGCGCTGTCCTGGGGCAAGGCGTCGGTGCTCAAGCTCCAGTATCACAGCCACGACTACGGCATGGTGGGCTTCGTGAAAGAGTTGGTGGACGAACTCGGCATGGCCGACATCACCCACCCGCAGTTCGGCTCCGCACCGCCCCGCGCTTCAAAGTTCGCCGAGCTGCGCCTCACCCACAGCCACCTCTTCGTCGTCAAAGCGTAAAAGCTTCTGACCACTGCCCACTGACCACCGACCACTGCCCACTGCTAATGCAACGCCCCGATGCGTTTCACCACCCCGCCCTCCGCGTCGGCGAGCGGGTGGACGACGATGAAGGCACCCTCGTCTATCTCTCTGGCGGCGCGTTTGACGCTGCCGATCTCAAGGCGCGTGACGACGCAGAAGAGTATGTCCTGCTCCGCGCCGCTCAAGCCCCCGCGCCCGCGGTAGACCGTCACGCCGCGCGCCAGCTCGCCCACCAGCTTCCGCCTGATCTCCTCGCTGCGCTCCGAGACGATGACGAGCGCCGTGTACTCCTCTATGCCGTGCAGCAGGAAGTCCACGGTCTTCGACGCGGCGAAGTAGGTCAGCATCGAGTAGAGCGCCGGCTCGACGCCGAGCAGGAAGGCGGCCGCGGCGAAGATGAAGACGTTGAGGCCGAGGATCACGTCGCCGACTTTGAGCAGGTGACTATGACGGCTGACGAGCAGCGCGGCGATCTCCGTCCCGTCCAACACCGCGCCGCCGCGGATCGCCAGCCCGATGCCAGCGCCGATGAAGAAGCCGCCGAAGACGGCCGTCAGCAGGCGGTCGGGCGTCACGTCGGGGAAGCGGACGAAGGCGAGGCAGGCGGCGAGCGCGGCGATGGCGAGCGCGCTGCGGACGGCGAAGCGCGCGCCGATCTGCCTGTAGCCGAGCGCGACGAACGGCAGGTTGATGAGCGGGATGAAGACCGCCAGCGGCCACCCGGTCACGTCCGCCGCCAGCATCGACACGCCCGTCACCCCGCCGTCAATGAACCGGCTCGACAGCAAAAACCCCTTCAACCCGAACGCCGCCGCCAACACCCCCAACCCCACCAACCCCGCGTTCAACGTCTCCCTCAATGCTGTGCTCATGCGCCCAGCATAAAGGGCGACGGCGCAGTGTGCCAATCGTTAGTACGGCCCGAACAACCTGCCAAGCCTCCGTGCCCCCTCTGTGCGCTCCGTGGCTCGGTGGTGAATGCCCCTTCAACCAGATTCACCACGGAGGCACCGAGCGCACAGAGGGGGCACGGAGGCTTGGGCGATTTAGGCCGCTACTTCCTTACTCCGTTCGGCTTGACCCCCGCCCGCCGCTGCGTATAGACTGCCTCCCGCCCGAGCACTCACAATTTAAGCACTGGCGTTTGCTTCCGGGGCCCACGTTATTAACGGGCCCTGCTGTCTCACACTTGTAATTGCGTGGCCTCAATTAAACCTCACTACCGACCAGAACTGGATGGCATACGCGGCCTCTCAATCTTAGCTGTGCTTGGGCTGCACACTGGCTTACCCTTCATGCGTGGTGGCGGCTTGGGGGTAACCGTCTTCTTTGTGCTGAGCGGCTATCTCATAACCTCCACCCTCCTTAAAGAGCAAGCCACTCAAGGACGGATCAGTCTTAGCGGGTTCTATCTGCGACGCGCCCTCAGACTCTTCCCCGCGCTGTTCGCCCTGTTAGCCGTCTCTGCGCTCTGCGCCTGCTTCTGGCAAGACCCGACAGCGCGGGCAGAGACCTACCGCTTTGTTCTTTATACGTTGTGCTACGCCGCTAATTGGGCGCGCAGCTACGGCATCGGTCATGCCTGGCTGGGGCACTGCTGGTCACTGGCTATTGAGGAGCAATTCTATCTGCTCTGGCCGCCCCTGCTCGTTCTATTAGGCAAAAAGCTCACCACCCGGAGCCTGCTTTATGTCCTCCTGGGCTTGATCGGCCTGATTATCATCAACCGGGCCGTGCTCTGGCATGGCCCCGATTCTTTCGCGCGGGTTTATAACGGTCTCGACACTAGAGGCGACGCCCTGCTAATAGGCTGCGCCCTCGGCCTATTGCACCGCCGGGGATACAGACCGGCCGGCACAAGGCTGGCCGTCTGTTGCGCGGCCTTGCTGACGGGAATCGTGCTCTTCGGGGAGTATCTGCCGGGTGCAGTGATGCTCAAATGGGGCGGGGAGACGATGGCCGCCCTGGCCTCTGCGGTAGTGATCTCAACCGCCACGGTACGCCCGCCCGCCTGGCTCTGCCGTCCGTGGCTAGTGTGGGTCGGCCGCCTCTCGTACTCTCTGTACCTCTGGCACTTGCCCGCCGTGTATCTCCTCGGCTGGCCACCGGGCTGGCATGAATGGCAACTAATCCCACTCCGGCTCGCCCTGTCCTTCGTCCTGGCCGGTGCCTCCTATTACTTCATTGAGCTGCCTTTTCTGCGCCGCAAAAACAGGACTCATAGGGTGCCCTCGGCTCAGAGCGCGCTTTAGGGTGCGCCGGGCGCGGGGCAGCGGCGCGCTTGTGTCGGGCACGGGCATAGGCGAAAGCGGGGCGCGGGCGGCGGAAAATGAGAGTTTTCGGGGTGAAAGGGCGGCGGGTCGTGGAAAAAGGGCGGCGGTTGGGCGATAAAGCGAGAAGGTTCGAGAAAAAAGCGGGGAGGTTTGGCGAAAAAGTGAGAAGGTTCGGGCTTGTCGGTTAAAACGTTCTCGCTTTGAGCCGAAAGTTTCTCGCAAAAAGCGGGAAGTTTCTCGCTTTTTGCGAGAACGTTCTCACTTTTTGCGAGGCTGGCGGGCTAATTTGGGGCGGGGCGTGTCGAAAAAAGGGAGGAGGGCCGCGCTGAAAGCGAGAAGGTTGTCGAAAAAAGGGCGAAAGTCCGGGCAAGAAGGGAGAAAGTCGGCGTTACGAGCGCGAATTGTCGCGGTCTGAGGGCGGGCGGAGGGGTTGAGAGCGCCGTAGGCCCGCACGGAAGGTAGGTTCAATCTTGGCATCTGGGGGCTGGCCGGCGGGGTGAGAGCGCCGTAGGCGCGCGCGGGAGGTAGCCAGGGGCGGCGCGCGGCGGCGCGCGCCGCCCCTGGGTTAGTGTCCGAATAGTTTGCGCGCCCTGTAGGGGCGCGGGGGCGGGCAGCGGCGCGTCCGCGCGCCCCTACAGGGCGCGGCCGTGTTGTTTGTTCGCTTGACCAGGGGCGGCGCTCGCTCGCGCTCGCGCGCCCCTGGCTACCTTCCCGATGCGCCTGCGGCGCACGGGTTTCCGCGCGTAAGTTTAGGCGGACTGGTCGCCGCCGGCCTTCGTCTGCTTGCCGCCGGCCTTGCGCGCGAAGCGTCGCCCGAGTTCGTCGAGCGCGCTGTCGAGCGCCGCGCTCTTGTCGCTCTGTTTCGCCGACTGGTAGACGACCAGACCCGCCGTGTAGGCTTCGCTGCCGACGGCGAGGGCGGTGTCTTCGACCAGTTCCAACAGTTGCGCGAGCGCCGTCTGGACGGGTTCGAGCGCCTGCGCGAGTTCCACGTCCTTGCGCATCTCGCGCACGTCGAACGAACGCGGCAGCATCTCCTCGTTCTGCTCTGCGACGGCGAGCGCCTGTGTGACGAAGGCGCGGCTCTTGTCGCCCATGCGGGGGAGGGTGCGGCGCTCTTCGGGCGTCACGTTGAGCAGGAAGGGGAGCTTTTGCCGGATGGTCTGGATGGCGTCGAGCACCGCCTGGCGGTCGGCGGCCGAGAGTGTGGCGCTGATGCGATTATCAGGGATGTTGAGGTCTCCTGTCTTTGCGCCGGCCCGTAGGGCGCGCGGCGGTTCGCGGCCGGAACCGCGTGCGCCTAACGGCGGCGCGGGTTACTAAGGGTGGTCGTGAGCTTCAACCGTGGTGAGACGGCGGCAGCCTTCGCGTTGCGTTTGCGCCTGCCCCGGTTCGTTAGTCTTACGGGCGCGCACGATATTACCGCCGGCCGCGAATGTCAATGCCCGGTAGTGAGCTGCTTTAAGGTTGAGTGTGGCGTGCGGCCGGGTTAACACAGAGGGCACAGAGTAGGCACAGAGGACACGGTAAAGACTCTGTGTACTCTGTGGTGAACTAACCCCGTGCCGCCTGCTCAGACTCAAACTGAACCCCCTCCTTCTGATTAACCTTGTCGCCCGCGCTCATCGTTGAATATTATTGTCGGGCGGCGATTAGTGCAGGCGTTGGCGGCGCACGCGCCGGGGAAAGTATGATTGCATCAAGGGCAGTTGTTGGAGGCGTGGCATGGGTATTTTGGCGTTGGCGGCTGGTGAGCGGGTCGCGGACGTAGAATTTACGGAGGATATGTTGACCGTTCAGCTTATGGACGGGAGGCGGATCAGCGTGCCGCTGGTGTGGTATCCGCGTCTGTTGCAGGCCACGGAAGAACAGAGGCGGAACTGGCGGATCAGCGGCGGCGGCTACGGCATACACTGGGCCGACGTGGACGAAGATTTAAGTACGGAAGGGATGTTGCGCGGTGCGCCCGCGCCGCGCCAGCCACCAGCTAAAGCCTCTTGAACCCCGCAGCTAATATGGCTCGCTGAGGGAGCATGAAGAAACTTAAAGCCGCGAAAGAGATAAAGGTCGAGCGCCCGGCGCGCGCCGCCGTGTCGGAGCAGGAAGCCCTGAAGCGGATGCGCGAGTTCTCCCGGCGGAAGGAGCAATTCCTTGCCACTGCTCGAACGGGTAAGGGTCGAGGTGTACGTCCCTGACCTGCCGGCGGCCGCCTATCGCAATCTGCTGCTGTCGTTCGAGGACGAGTTCACCTACGCCTTCGGCGGCTGCACGATTATGCGTGGGTTAGATGGCAGTTACCTCTCGCACGCGGGCGCGAAGACGCCGGATCGCATCAACCTGATCTACACAGACCTGCCGCTTGCCCTATCCACCAACTTTGAGAGCGTCGCCCGCTACGCCGACGAACTGAAACAGGCGGCGGGCGAGGCGCTGGCCGAAGAGTCTGTTCTGGTCGCCGCGACGCAGATCTATCACGCCGTCTAGGGCGGCACGCAGTCGGGCGCAGGGCGGGCGCGGCCTGGCACGGAGGACGCGGGGCGCATACGGAGGGCACAGAGCAGTAGCTCTGTGCCCTCTGTGTTTCTGCCGCCCGCCGCGGCTGTCAACGCCCGCGCCTAACCGGCGGGCGCGGCACGGGGCGAAATTATTGACAGCGCCGGGGGCGGGTGTTAGCTTAAGCCCATTCTCAGGCGGACAGAATATTTGGCGTCATCTCTAGCGTCGGTCGAAACCTTAGTCGCCCCTTAACCTTACTCTTGACCTCACTCCTGCGGAGTGAACAACTAAGGAGACAGCCAAATGAACTACCGGACTCTCACGCGGCGGCTCGTCGTCGCCGCACTCGTCAGCAGTGCTCTCAACCTCGCCGCCGCCAGCGGCGGCCAGGCCTACGCGCAGAAGGTGCGCCCCTCCGCCAAGCTGCCGGCCGCGCCGGCCGTGGCGGCCGGCAGCGTCATCATCAGCGAGTTCCGCACCTCCGGCCCGAACGGGCCGAACGACGAGTTCTTCGAACTCTACAACACCACGACCGCCGACATCACGGTCGCGTCCTCGGACGGCTCGGCCGGCTGGTCGCTCGTCAAGGCGACGACCGATGACTGCGCCGACGTGGCCATCATGGCCACCATCCCGAACGGCACGATCCTGCGCGCCAGCCGCCACCTCCTGCTCGCCGGCTCCGACTACTCGCTCAGCGCCTACCCGTCCGGCAACGGCGGGCCGACAACCCCCGACTTCTCTTACGCGGGGCAGATCGAGAACGGCCGCAACTTCGGCCTGTTCACGGTCGCCGACCCCCTGGCCGTCAACTTCAACACGCGCCTCGACGCCGTCGGCTTCGGCAACACGGGCCTCTTCTGCCCCACGCTCAGCGAGGGGCCGGGGCTGCTGCCGGGCGGCGGCACGACCGAGTACAGCTTCGTGCGCGTGAAGGCCGGGTCGGGCGTGCCGCGCGACACCAACGACAACGCCGCCGACTTCGTGCTGGTCTCGACCACGCCGCAGCAGCCCGTCGGCGACAACCCCGTGGCCACGCTCGGCGCGCCGGGGCCGGAGAACGCCGCCAGCCCCTACACGGCCCGCGCCCGCCTCAACGTGGTCTACTTCCTGAACCTCGATCCGAACGCCGGCTCGGGGCCGCCGAACCGCGTGCGCGATTTCAACGTCGAGCCGTGCGCGGCGCAAGGCTCGGTCGTCCTGCGGCGCACGTTCGTCAACAACACGGGCGGCTACGTCACGCAGGTGCGCCTGCGCCTCATTGACATCACGACCATCAACAACGCCCCCAGCGGCTACGCCCAACTGCGCGTGCGCAACATGCCCGACGAGATGGTCTTCGTCCCCTCGCGCGGCGCGTCGGTGCTCGTCCGCGGGATGATGCGCGAGACGCCGCCCGACCAGGATCAGCCGCGCTGCGGCGGCCTCAACACCAGCCTCGCGCCCAGCGGCGGGATCAGCCTGAACAACCCGCTCCCGCCCGGCGGCCGGCTCGACGTGGCGGTGCGCTACGGCGTCGAACAGGGCGGCATCTTCCGCTTCTTCGTCATCATCGAGGCGCTGCCGTAAACCGCGCCGGGGATGACGCCCGAGCCGTGCGGGCGGCCCGCGGACCGACGGGCCGCCCGCACGGCTTTTTCCGGCCCGCCGCCCGCGGGGCGCTTGCATCTCGCGCCGCGCCGTTGCGTAATAGCGCGCGCCCGCCGCCCGCCCGCCCGGGCAAAATTTTTGCGCGCGTGGTTAACGCTCGCCGCCCGCGGGCGTCTTTAGAGGCGGACACGGGCGTCGCCGAACGCGCACGTTGGCACTCTCCGCCGACGACCCGAAGAGGTTTCTATCCCGCATGTATAAAGTTGAGGCGACAGGCGACCTGCTGAGCTTTTCGGGGCAGCGTCCGGCACACGTCGCAGCGCCTATGACCGAGACTCCCGTCGAAGCCGCGCTGGTCGAAGCCGTGCGCGGCGGCGACCACGCCGCGTTCGGGCAGCTCTACACGCTCTACGCACGCATGGTACACGGGCTGTTGCTCGCCCGCGTCCCCTACGGCGAGGTGGACGATCTCGTCCAGGACGTGTTCCTCCTCGCGCTGCGCAAGCTCGACTCGCTGCGCGACGCCGCCCGCTTCGGCCCCTGGCTCGCCATGATCGCGCGCAATCGCGCCATGGACTTCCACCGCCGCCGCCGCGAGACCGACGAGTTGCCCGACACGCTCGCCGCCCTCCCCGCGCCCCGCGCCGAAGCCAACGAGGTGCTCGCCATCATCTGCGAGCTGCCCGAAGCCTACCGCGAGCCGCTCGTCTTGCGCCTGGTCGAAGGGATGACGGGGCCGGAGATCGCCGAGCGGACGGGCCTCGCGCCTGCGTCGGTGCGCGTCAACATACACCGCGGCATGAAGCTGCTGCGCGAGCGTCTGCAAGGGGGCGGGAAGGAGCATTAAGAAGTTATGACGGACTACTTGTGGGACAAGACGGGCGAGCCGGAGACGGACGTGCAGCAGTTGGAAGAACTGCTCGGCGCACTCCGCTACGAGCCGCGCCCGCTGGAACTGCCCGAAGACATAGTGGCGCGCACGGCGCGCGGCTCCTTTCGGGCGCGGCAGTCCGGGCAATGGCAACGGTGGGCCGTCGCCGCCTCGCTCCTCCTGACGCTGCTCGCGGGCGCTTGGCTCGTCGTGCGCTTCCAGCAACGCGACACGCACCGCGAAGTCGCCCAGCAGACGGAGACGCACGCGCAAGACGGACAGACAGCGCCCGCCGTCGCCACGACGCCGAACGTCGCCGCCCCGCCGAACGTCGCGGTCGCGCCGCACGTCGAGCGTGTTAACTATCGCCGCCCCGCGCGCGTCTCTCCACGCGCCGGCACACAGCGACGCGCGCCGGCAGTCGCGCCGCGCGAGCAGGTCGCGCGCAACGCGCCGACCGAAGAAGCCCTGCTGGCCTCGCTCCCGCCGGAGCAGCGCGCCGCCACCGAGCAAGTGCTGCTCGCCCTGCGCATCGCCAGCACGCGGCTCAACGACGCGCAAAGGCTCGTGCAGGAGATGAGCGCGCCCCGGCGCGACGACAACAAGTAGCCCGAATCACTCGACCGAACAGTTCTTACATCCGAGCCGACAGGCAGTCATAAACGGAGTACACGGCATCATGAAGACCCGCAACCAAACATTCCGCCGCCTCTGCGCGCTGGCGCTCGTCGTCTGCGGCGCGACCGCCGCGGCGCGCGCCCAGACGCGCTACCCGGCGCAACTACAGATCGAGAGTCTCGACGCGCTGGCCGCCAAGGCCAACCAGGTCGTGGACGTGAACATAGACGAGCGCCTCCTGCGCCTCGTGCCCGTCAAGCTACTCGCCAACGCCAAGAGCGAAGACGTGGACATGAAGCAGGTGGCCCAGATCGTCGCCGGGCTGAAGGGCATCTACGTCAAAGACTTCGAGTTCAACGCCGACGGCGAGTACACAGACGCCGACCTCGCGCCCCTGCGCGCGCAACTGCGCGGGGCCGACTGGGTGCGCTTCGTCAACGTCGTCAACAAGAGCAAGGGGCGCAAGATCGAGGTCTACATGATGACCGCGCCGCAAGGGGCGCGCGTCGAAGGCCTCGCCGTCATCGCCGTCGAGCCGAAGCGGCTCACCGCCGTCAACATCGTCGGCATCATCGACATCGAGAAGCTGTCGAAGCTCGAAGGCCAGTTCGGCATCCCCGAATTCGGCATCGAGGAGGAGAAGGCCGCCGACCACAAGCCGGCGCAGACGCCCGCGCCCGCCGCGGCGAAGAAGCCTTAACCGGGGGGAGGCGAAAAAGTCATGCGCCAAGTACGCCGCCACCTCCTGCCGCTCGCGCTCGCCCTCGCGGTCTGCGCGCCGGCCGCGCGCGCCGCCGCCAACGCGGAGGCCGAGTACCACGCGGTCGTCAAGCTCGTCGAGTCCTACTACCACGCCAAGCACAAGGGCGTGCCCACGCTCGCCACGCTGGGGATGAAAGCGGCCAAGGTGCTCTCCTCGGACGTGCGCCGCGTGATGCGCTACGGCGACTTCAAGCTCGCCGTCTTCGAGGACGAAGACTTCACGGCGCGCGACGGCTTCGGCGAGTTCCACCGTTTGCTCAACCGGACGCTCGCGCCCGACTGGACGCCGCTCTTGGCGGTGCGCGCGCGCGACGAGGGCTTGACCTACACGTTCGCCAAGCCGGACGGCGACAAGTTCAAGGTGCTCATCGTCGTGCTCGCGCACCGCGACGGCACGGTCTTGCAGGTCAACCTCGACCGCGACGAGTTCGCCAAGCTCCTGCGCGACCCCGAAGCCGGCACGAAAGAGATCGCCGACGACGCGAGCACCGCCGCCCGCGAGGATAACGAGTAGGTTCAAAGTTCAAGGTTCAAAGTTCAAAGTTCAAGGTTCAAGGTTCATGTCCGAAGCGCCGTAGGCGCGAGATGTTTGTAGCCCGCCGGCATAACATGAGAAGCAAGCCCCGTAGGAGCGACATGTAAACATTTCGTCCCTAACGGGACTCTCGGACAGATGCCCGAACCTTGAACCTTGAACACGAACCTTTCAACCCCGAACCCGAACCTTGAACCTTGAACTTTGAACTCACTCTTTAATTCAGGAGAGGCCATCATGAAACTCAGGCGTGGCCTGATCGGTTTAGTCGGTGCGTTGGTGCTGTGCGGCGCGGGCGGCGCGGCGCGGGCGCAGGAGGCGGTGGCGGAGGACTCGGTCGTGCGCGTCCGCACGCGCGTCGTCTCGCTCGACGCCTTGGTGAAGGACAAGAAGACCAAGCAGCTCGTCAACGATCTGAAGCTGGAAAACTTCGAGGTGCTCGCCGACGGCCAGCCGCGCCCCGTGACCTACTTCTCGCGCGAGGGCGACGCGGGGCGCAAGCCCCTGGCGCTCGTCCTCGTCTTCGACCTGGAACGGCTCGGCGCGGGGCGCTTCCTGCGCCGCACCGAAATCCTCGCCGCCATGGCGGACGAGCTGGCCAAGCTGCCGCCGACCGACGAGGTCGCCGTCGTCGTGCTCGATCCGGGCGGCGTCGAAGGCAAGCGCGAGTGGCTCGTGCGCTTCACGCGCAACCGCGCGCAGGTCACCGCCGCCATGGCCGTCGTGCCGACGCTCGTCGGCGAGGGCCAGGGCGCGGCCGGGCCGGAGGACGGCAACGTCCCCGTCTCGCAGACCGCAGAGGCCGGCGCAGACGTGAAGCAGACGAACGCGTCGGGCGCGCAGCCGGCCGCCGCGTCGTCCGATTCCAACGGCAAGCCGCCCAGCGCCGAAGAGATCAAGCGCACCGTCGCGCAGGCGCAGGCCGACGCCGCCAAGGCGCAGCCCGCCGCGCCGCAGAAGTCGCCCGACGATCAAGGGCGCGACGCCGGCCGCGACGCGGGCAAGGACGCGGGCAAAGGCGCGGGCAAGGACGCCGCCGACGCGGACGGCGAGGTCATTGACGAGTTCACCGAGAAGGACGGGACGGTCGTGCGCCGCATCGTCGGCGCTGACGGGCGAATCCGCATCGAGCGCAAGAACAAGAGCGGCTCGGTCGAGGTGGACATGGACGACTCAGACCTGGCCGCCGCCACCTGGGAGATCGACCGCGCCATCGCCCGCGAGCGGCCCAACTCGCAAGCCGCCATCGTCTACGTCACCGACGGCATCGCGCCCATGTTCTACGCGCAGCGCGACTTCATCGCCACCCGCCTGCTGCGCTCCAACACCATCTTCAGCGCGCTCGTCGTGGACATGAAGACCGGCTTCAAACTGGCCATGCCGGTGCTCAAGCCGCTCGGCAACTGGGTCGGCTTGAGCATCGCGGGCAGCGCGCAGCACTTCGCCAAGCAGACGGGCGGCGAGGTCGTCAAAGTCCACCGCCCGTCGGACTACGCGACGGGGCTGGCGAAGATCATCGGCAACCTGACGGCGCGCTACAGCCTCGGCTTCACGCTCGCCGAGGGCGAACGCGACGACGGGCAGATGCACCCGCTCGAAGTCCGCGTCAACGCCGCCGACGCTAAAGGCAAGACCCGCAAGCTCAACATCACCGCCCGCAAAGGCTACTACATGCCCAAGGACGAGACGGCGCAGCAGGCCGCGCCCAAGCCGCCCGCGCAGTAAACCCACTCGCAGACCGGGCGGAGTGGGAACGCGGTAGTGGTGCAGTTTGAGTTGCAGATCATGGTAGCCATTCACCACAGAGGCACAGAGCGCACAGAGGATGCACGGAGGCTCGAATGCCACTCAGGCCTCCGTGCTACCTCTGTGTACTCTGTGCCTCTGTGGTGTATTGCGCACCTCATCGTGCTCTCTACGCTGGCCCTGGGCGCGAGCGTTGTCGGCGCGCGGGCGCAGGAGCAGGCGGCGAGTGCGGCGCAGCCGGGCGCGCGGGCCGAGGGCGTCACGCCGTCGCCGCCCTTGGGCACGGTCGCGTGGCAGATGCGGACGCACGGGAGCGTGTACGCGACGCCGTTAGTGAGCGCGGGCGTCGTCTACGTCGGCAGTTACGACTACAGCGTCTACGCGGCGGACGCGACGAGCGGGCGCGAGTTGTGGCGCGTCAAGACGGGCGGGCGCGTCATCAGCGCGCCGGTGGCGGCCGGCGACGCGCTCTACTTCGGCAGCCAGGACAATAAGCTCTACGCGTTGACGGCGGCGAGCGGGCAGGTCAGGTGGAAGTTTAAGACGCAGTACGCGGTGAGTGCGTCGCCGGTCGTCGCGGGCGAGCTGGTCGTCGTCGCCAGCACGGACGGCTTCGTCTACGCCGTCGAGACCGCGACGGGCAAGGAGCGTTGGCGCGCGAGCGCGAAGCGCGGCACGCCGACCGCGCCCGTGGCCGCCGGCCCGCGCCTCTACGTCGGCAGCGCCGCCGGCCTCCAAGCCCTCGACGCGGCGGACGGCCACGAACTGTGGTCTGTCAAGACAGATGGCGCGGTGGTCGCCGCGCCCGTCGTCGTGGCTGGCACGCTCTACTGCACGACCCTGCGCGGCTCGCTCTACGCGCTCGACGCGGAGCGGGGCGGCGAGCGTTGGCGCGCGCAGGTCGAAGGCGGCCTGCCGTTCTCGCCGGCCGCGGCGGGCGGCGCGGTCTACTGCGGCGGCATCGGCGGCACGCTCTACGCGTTCGACGCGGGCAGCGGGCGCGAGTTGTGGCGCTACGTCTCGGAGCAGGGCGTCACGTCCGCGCCGACGCCCGCGGGCGCGCTCGTACACTTCGGCACGGCCAAGGGTCTCGTCGCGCTCGACGCGCAGACCGGCGCGCCGCGCTGGACGTTCCCCACCAACGCCATCGTCACCTCCGCGCCCGCCGTCGCCGCCGGTCTCGTCTACTTCGGCGGCTGGGACGGCACGCTCTACGCCGTCCGCTGAAGCCGCGCGCTCTCTGCGTCTCACAGCATGATCAGCTTCATGTGGCGCAGCGAGTAGATGACCAGCGCGAGGAGCGCGAGCGGCGCGAACAGGTCGAACGCCGCGAGCGCCGCCGCAGCCTTCTCGTAGCCCGCCAGCGTCGCCCCGCCCAACAGCCGGCACAACAGGTACAGCAGCACCAGCAGCCCCGTCAGCGCCATCGCGCCGAACAGCGCGAGCCAGACGCTCGGCTCCGACACGTCGCCGAACAACTGCGTCAGCGCGAACAGCGCCAGCAGCGCGCACGGCGGGGCCAAAGTCATCAACACGATCAGCTTCATCGTCACTCCCTCCGGGCCGCGTCCGCCGCGCCGACGCGTTACCGCCGGCCTGACGCCCGACCCGCACACAGCTTAGCGCGACCCCCGCCGCGCCGCGCGCGGCCCTGTGGCAGTTGTCGCGGCGTCACAGCGCGCCGCCGGCCGAAGGTTCGCGTTGACACTCGGAAAGAGGCGCGGGTATCATCCGCCCGTTCTCCACGTACAAAACTCTTTCGTCGCCCCTGTACGCCAACGGCGGGACAAGTCGTTCGTGTTAACGCCGGAGCCAGCACCGATACGCCGCGTCGGCGTGCTCGTCAAGCCGCATCTGCCGGAGGCGGCCAAGTCCATCTGCGAGCTGCTGCGCCACCTCAACGGGCGCGGCATCCGCGTGGCGGCCGGGCCGCGCGTCGAGCGCGCCGAGATCGAGCGCGAGGCCGGCTGCGAGCTGGAGGTCTTCGAGTACGAGGAACTGGCCGCCGCCTCCGACCTGATCGTCGTGCTGGGCGGCGACGGCACGATGATCGCCGCCGCGCGCCTGCTCGACAACCGCGACGTGCCGGTCATCGGCGTCAACTACGGCAGCCTCGGCTACCTGACCGAAGTCCGCATCGAGGAGTTGATCCCGGCGGTCGAGGCCGTGCTGACGGGGCAGTACGGGATCGACCGCCGGCTGATGCTGGCGGCCGAGTTGCGGCGCGGCGACGAGGCGCTCCTGCGCAACCGCGTCCTCAACGACGTGGTCATCAGCAAGTCGGCGCTCGCGCGCATCATCGAGATCGAGACGTGGCTCGACGGGCAGTTCGTCAACCGCTTCCGCGCCGACGGGCTGATCGTCTCGACGCCCACGGGTTCGACCGCCTACAACCTCTCGGCGGGCGGGCCGATCATCTACCCCTCGATGGGCGCGGTCGTGATCACGCCCATCTGCCCGCACACGCTCTCGAACCGGCCGCTCGTCGTGCCGGACGACGCGACGGTCGAACTCGTGCTGCTCACGGGCAAGGAGGAGGTCGCGCTCACGCTCGACGGGCAGGTCGGCTACCCGATGGAGCAGGACGACCGCGTCCGCATCACGAAGAGTCGCACGACGTTCAACCTCGTGCAGCCGACCAGTCGGAACTACTTTGAAGTCCTGCGCGGCAAGCTGCGCTGGGGGCGCTGACGCGCCCGTCATCTTAACGAACGCACATGACTCCTCAAACGAACAACGAACTCGGTAACGGCGCGGTCGAGGCCCGCCTCGCGGCGGCGCGGCGCAAGCCCTGGTGGCGACTGTCGCTGACCACCTGGATCATGATCGGGCTGGTGCTGGGCGGCCTGCTCGGCTACGTCCGGCCCGATTGGGGCAACCGCGTCTTCTTCCTGCGCGACATCTTCCTGAACCTGATCAAGTCGATCATCGCGCCGCTCGTCTTCTCCACCCTCGTCGTCGGCATCGCGGGCGGCGGCGACTTGAAGAAGGTCGGGCGCATGGGCGCGAAGGCGCTGCTCTACTTCGAGATCGTCACGACCATCGCGCTCTTCATCGGCCTGGGCGTGGTGAACCTGACGCGGCCGGGCGTCGGCGTGCAACTCGTCGCGTCGAGCACGGAGGTCGCCAACCAGGTCGGGCAGAACCACCCGAAGACGCTGGTCGAGACGCTCGTCCACCTCTTCCCTTCGTCCGTCGTGGACGCGATGGTGAAAGGCGACGTGTTGCAGATCGTGGCCTTCTCGGTGCTGTTCGCGATGGCGGTCTCGGCCATCGGCGAGAAGGGCCGGCCCGTCCTGCGCGCGTGCGAGAGCCTGTCGCAGATCATGTTCCGGTTCACGAGCTACGTGATGCTGTTCGCGCCCATCGGCGTCGGCGCGGCGATGGCGCACACGGTCGGCACGCAGGGTCTCGGCGTGCTCGTCAACCTCGGCAAGCTGATCGGCTCGCTCTACCTCGCGCTCGTCATCCTCGTCGTCTTCGTCTTCGGCGCGGTCGCACTGATCGCGCGCGTGCCGATCCTGAAATTCCTGAAGGCGGTGCGCGAGCCGGCGACGATTGCGTTCGCCACGACGAGCAGCGAGTCCGCGTTGCCGAAGGCGATGGAGGTGATGGAGCGCCTCGGCGTGCCGCCGCGCATCGTCGGCTTCGTGATGCCGACGGGCTACAGCTTCAACCTCGACGGGACGACTTTGTACCTGGCGATGGCCTCGATCTTCGTCGCGCAGGCGGCGGGCACGACCTCCGGCTTCCAGATGACGTTCGGGCAGCAGATCGTGATGATGTTGACGCTGATGCTCACGTCCAAGGGCGTCGCGGCCGTGCCGCGCGCGTCGCTCGTCATCCTGCTGGCGACGCTCAACACGTTCGTGCCCGGCTACGGCGCGCTGGGCGTCGCCGTCATCTTCGGCGTGGACGAGTTGATGGACATGGGCCGCACCTGCGTCAACGTGATCGGCAACTGCCTGGCGACGTGCGTCGTGGCGCGCTGGGAGGGCGAGTTCGACGACGCGCGCGCGCGCGTCTTCGGCACGCCCGAAGAGGTGGCCTACGACCTCGCGCACGGCGAGCCGGCCTTCGCCGAGGCGGTGGCCGAAGGGCAGACCTGAGCCGGCGCGTGACCGCCGCCGCTCCCATGTGGCGCGGCTCTACCGGCAAAGCCCGCCGCGCCCCGGCCGCGGCGGGCTTCGCGCTTTTGTGACGCAAGCGTGAGAGGGCCGCGACACGCGCCGCAACTTGGCCGGCTTAAATGCTGGCCGCCGGGTCGGCGGCTGTAGCTGAGGAGGCAGGCGAGAGATGTTCCCAATCGGCGACGACAACTCGGATCGCACCACGTTCCCGCTCGTCAACTACGTGCTCATCGCGGTCAACGTCCTGGTCTTCGTGCTCTTCCAGGGCCTCGGCACGAACGACCGCTTCACCTACGCGTGGTCGGCCGTGCCGCAGGAGATCGTGACCGGGCGCGACGTGGACAAGCCCGTGCCGTTCACGGACGCCCTGGGCCGGCCCGTGCTCGACGAGAACGGCCGCGCCGCGACGATTAACTTGCAGCCGACGCCGGGCAGTGTGTATTTGACGCTGCTCACGTCCATGTTCATGCACGGCTCGCTGGCGCACATCTTCGGCAACATGCTCTTCCTCTGGATTTTCGGCGACAACCTGGAGGATCGCATGGGGCGGGCGCGTTACCTGATCTTTTATCTCGCGTGCGGCGTGATCGCGTCGCTCGCGCACGTCGCCTCGACCGTGGCGTTCGGGCAGAACCCTTACGTGCCGAGCCTGGGTGCGTCGGGCGCGATCTCCGGCGTGCTGGGCGGCTACATCCTGCTGTTCCCGCACCGGCGCGTGCGCGTCATCCTGTTCAACTTCCTGACGACCGTGCCGGCCTACGTCGCGCTCGGCATCTGGTTCGTGTTCCAGCTCGTGAGCGGGCTGGGGATGTTGGGCGTGGGCACGGCCGAGGGCGGCGTGGCTTACGGCGCGCACATCGGCGGCTTCATCGCGGGGCTGGTGCTGGTCAAGCTCTTCGACCGCGGCGCGCGCAGCGCCGCGCCGCCGCAGTGGGGGCGCGCCTAGCGGCGCGTCGCTAACGGTTCACAGCTTCAAGGAGTTTTACATGAGTGATCACGGGCAGGTGCTTTCGACGCTGAACGAGCTGATCGAGACGTGCAAGGACGGGCAGGAGGGCTTTCGCCAGGCGGCCGAGGGCGTGAAGAACGGCGAACTGAAGACGCTCTTCCTGACCTACGCGCAGCAGCGGGCGCAGTTCGCGGGCGAGTTGCAAGCGGAGGTGCGCCGCCTCGGCGGCGACCCGGAGACGACCGCTTCGACCGTCGGCGCGCTGCACCGCGGGTGGATGAATCTCAAGGCGGCGCTCGCGGGCGCGGACGAGGGCGCGATCATCAGCGAGTGCGAGCGCGGCGAAGACGCGGCCGTCAGCGCCTACGAGTCGGCGCTCACAGCGGGGCTGCCGCAGGACGTGCGCGAGATCGTCGCGCGCCAGGCCGCGCAGGTCAGAGAGGCGCACGACCGCATCCGCGCGCTCGAACGCGCGTCGGGCCGCGGCGCTTGAGCAGTCCTTAAATTAAGTGCGGCGCGGCCGCGCACGGGCAAGCAGGGAACAAGGAAGAGACGTGATGAGTAAGGGGGCCATGTGGGTCGCGCTGTGCGCGCTCGTCGGCTTATTCATGGTGCTGGCGGGGCTTGTGCCCGGTCAGGGGTAACCGGCGCTGAGCGCGTGCGCTTCGGCGTCGGCGCGGTCGCCTGTAGCGGCCGGCCGGGTTCACACAGAGGGCACAGAGTTAGCACAGAGGGCACAGAGAAAAACTGTGTCCTCTGTGCTTCCTCTGTGTCCTCTGTGTTGATCTGAGCGCCCGTCGCAGGCAACGCGAGCTAATCGAGCGCGCCTGCCGGTTGCTGCGTCGCGCGCGGCTCGGTTAAGATCGAGGCGTCACCAAGAGGAGCAAGTTTTATGGCTGTCACCGAAGCGCCGCCGCCGGTCAACCGGCAGGGCCTCGACATCCGCCCGACGCCGCGCGCGGAGATGAACCTGTACCCGCTCGACACGTTCCCCTACGAGTACGTCGGGCGCGAGATCACCGTCAGCTTCGAGATGCCGGAGTTCACCGCCATCTGCCCGTTCTCCGACTTCCCCGACTTCGCCCTCCTCAAGCTCTCTTACGTGCCCAACGAGCGCTGCGTCGAGTTGAAGAGCCTGAAGCTCTACATCAACTCGTTCCGCGACGTGAAGATTTTCCACGAGCACGTCGTCAACGTCATCCTCGAAGACTTCGTCCGCGCCTGCGACCCGCTCGCCGTCGAGCTGGAAGGCGACTTCCACGTCCGCGGCAACATCAAGACGGTCGTGCGCGCGAGCTACAAGAAGCCGGAAGCCGAGAAGCCAGGAGTCAGAAGCCAGAATGAATAGCTGGCCTTTCATCATCCGCGTTCCGGCTTCCTGCTTCTGACTCCTGACTTCTGGCTCCTGACTGCTGTCCTTAATGGCCGAGCCGGACACCGACGCCGCCGACCGCTTCGACGCCCGCGCGCCCGCGCGCCCGCTCGACGAGCGGCCGCGGGGCTTGTGGGCGCGCTACCGCACGCTGCCGCGCAACGTCTTCGCCATCAGTCTGGTGAGCCTGCTCAACGACGCGTCGAGCGAGATCATCTACCCGCTGCTGCCGCTCTTCCTCGCGGGCGCGCTCGGCGCGACGCCCGCGGTCATCGGGCTGGTCGAGGGCGGGGCCGAGTCGGTCGCCAGCTTCCTGAAACTGTTCGCCGGCTACTGGAGCGACCGCGCGGGGCGGCGCAAGTACCCGGTCGTCTTCGGCTACGGGCTGGCGAGTTGCGCGCGCCCGCTGCTCGCGTTCGCGCAGACGTGGCCGCAGGCGTTCGCCGTGCGCCTCGCGGATCGGATCGGCAAGGGCATCCGCAGCGCGCCGCGCGACGCCATGATCGCCGACGCCGCGCGGCCCGCGCAGCGCGGCCTCGCCTTCGGCTTCCACCGCGCGATGGATCACGGCGGCGCGATCATCGGCCCGCTCCTCGGCTTCGCCCTGCTCGCGTGGCTGGCGGCCAACCCCGACGCGCCCACGCAAGCCGAGTTCCGGCGCGTCTTCCTGTGGGCCGCCGTGCCGGCGCTGGCGGCGATGCTGGTCGTCGTCTTCTTCGTGCGCGAGACGCACGCCGGGCGCGCGGCCGACGGCGCGCAGCCCGCGCCCGCGCGCTTCACGCTGCGCGGCTTCGACGGCAACTTCAAACGCTTCCTCCTGCTCGTCGCGCTCTTCACGCTGTCGAACTCGTCGGACGCCTTCCTGCTCCTGCGCGCGCGCGACGCCGGCATCAGCGCCGCGACGCTGCCGCTGTTGTGGGCCGCGCTGCACGGCTCGAAGGTCTTAAGCTCGCTTGTCGGCGGCGACCTCTCGGATCGCCTCGGGCGCAAGAAACTGATCATCGCGGGCTGGCTGCTCTACGCGGCCGTCTACGCGGGCTTCGCGTTCGTCACGACGGCGGGCGCGGCGTGGGCGCTCTTCCTCGTCTACGGCGTCTACTTCGGGTTGTGCGAGGGCGTGGAGAAGGCTTTGGTGGCCGACCTGGTGCGCCCGGAGCAGCGCGGCACGGCGTTCGGGCTGTACAATCTCGCCTTCAGCAGCACGGTCTGGCCGGCGTCGCTGCTGATGGGCGCGCTCTGGCTGTGGCGCGGGCCGCGCGCCGCCTTCATCCTGAGCGCCCTGCTCGGCGCGCTCGCCGCGCTCCTGCTCGGCGCGACCGTCCGCGCGGGCGCGCGCCTGCAACCGGCACAGACGTAAGGCGCAGCTTCTTAACTAAGGCGCGGCTTCTTAAATAATGATCTCAGCCACCTACCAACTCGTCACCACGCCCGACGCGCTGCGCGCCGCGGTTGATGAACTACGACCGCACGCCGCCATCGGCTTCGACACGGAAACGACATCCCTCGATCCTTACGGCGGGCGACTGCGCCTCGTGCAGTTGGCCGCGCCGGACGGGCGCGTCTTCGTCGTCGATCTGGATCGCTTCGACGGCGACCAGCGCACGAGCGAGGCGCTCGCCCCGCTGCGCGAACTGCTCGCCGCGCCGCGCCCCGTCAAGACGGCGCACAACACGAAATTCGATTTGAAATGGGCCAAGCAACACCTCGGCGTCGAGCTGGGCGGCATCTTCGACACGCTCTTGGCCAGTCAACTCGTCTCGGCGGGTGAGACCGAAGACCGGCACGGGCTGGACGCGGTCGCGGCGCGCTACCTGGACGAGACGCTCGACAAGGCCGAGCGGCTGAGCGACTGGGGCGGCGAGCTGTCGGCGGCGCAGCTCGAATACGCGGCGCGCGACGCCGCCGTGCTGCTCCCGTTGCGCGAGCGCCTGATCGAGCGGCTCAAGCGCGACGCGCTCGTCCCCGTCGCGCAGCTCGAATTCGAGTGCGTGCCGGCGGTCGCCGGGCTGGAGCTGGCCGGCCTCTTCCTCGACGCGCACCGCTGGCGCGAGCAACTGGTCACGGTCGAGCGTCGCCGCGCCGAACTCGCGCGCGAGCTGCAAGTCATGCTCTCCGAGGGCGCGCCGCAAGGGCTGCTCTTCGCCGAGGCCCGCGCCGACATCAACCTCGACTCGCACACGCAACTGACCGCCGCCCTCAAACGGCTCGGCGTGCCCGTCCCCGACTCGACGCGCAACTGGAAGCTGCAACCGCTCGCCAAAGAGTACCCGGTCGTCGCCAAGCTGCTCGAATACCGCACCGTGCAGAAGTCGCTGACCAGCTACGGCGAAAACATCCTCAACGAGATCAACCCCGCGACAGGCCGCATCCACGCCAACTTCCACCAGATCGGCGCGCCGACCGGCAGATTCGCCTGCACCAACCCCAACGTGCAGCAGATACCGCACGAGTACGAGTACCGGCGTTGCTTCCGCGCGCCTGAAGGGCGGAAACTGATCACGGCCGATTACTCGCAGATCGAACTGCGCATCCTGGCGCACGTGTCGGAGGACGCGGGCTTCATCACGGCGTTCAACTCGGGCGCTGATCTGCACCGCGTGACGGCCGCGCAGGTCTTCAACGTCCCGCTCGAACAGGTGACGAAGGAGCAGCGCGACTTCGCCAAGCGGCTCAACTTCGGCGTCGTCTACGGCATCGGCGCGCAGCGCTTCTCGCTCATGACCGGCTTGCCGCTCACCGAGGCCGAGGCCATCATGAGCCGCTACTTCCAGACCTACCGCGGCCTCGACGCGTGGCTGCGCGGGGCGGCCCAGCGCGCCGTCCGCGAGCGTGCCGCCCGCACCCTCTCCGGCCGCCTCGCCCGCTTCAACTTCGACCCCCAAGACCGCCAGGCCGTCTCCCTCGCCCAACGCAACGGCAAGAATATGCCTATCCAGGGCGCGTCCGCCGACATCATCAAGCGCGCGTTGCGGCTGCTGCACGACAGGCTGCGCGCGACGAGCGCGGCCATCGTCAACGTCGTCCACGACGAGATCGTCGTCGAGGCGGACGCGGCGCAAAGCGAAGAGATCGTCAAGGCGGTCGAAGACGCGATGTGCGCGGCGGGTGAGGAGTACGTCAAGCGCGTGCCCGTCAAGGTCGAGTCGGTGGTGGCGGACGAGTGGGTGAAGTGAGGGCTGAGGGCTGAGGGCTGAAGGATGAAGAAGTCAGGAGTCAGGAGTCAGGAGCCGGAATGAAAGCCGGCCTTTCATCTTCCGCCTTCTGTTCGGCCTTCCGGCTTCTGACTCCTGACTCCTTCTTCATCCCTCATCCTTCCTCCCGCACCCCTACCTTCCAGCGCCAGAACAGATAGACGGGGATGCCGGTGAGGACGAGGAGGTAGCCGAGGCCGGAGGTGGCTGGCGCGAGATACGCGAGATCGGCGACGAGCAGGGCGGCGAGGGCGATGTAGAGGACGGGGACGAAGGGGTAGCCGAGCGTGCGGTAGGGGCGCGGGGCGGCGGGCTGTTTGCGGCGCAGGACGATGACTGCGCCGACCATGAGCGCGTAGAAGATCAGATCGGCCGAGACGATGTATTCGAGCAGTTGCGTGTAGACGTTGCCGTAGACGGGCGCGCCCGTGCGCGCGTCGGTCGTGACGGTGCGCGGCAGCGTCAGGAGCGCGGCCCAGACCCCTTGGATGACGAGCGCGACCGCGGGCACGTGGCGCGCGTTGGTCGTGCCGACGCGGGCGAAGAAGAGGCGGTCGCGCGCCATCGCGTAGTAGACGCGCGCGCCCGCCAGGATCAGCCCGTTGTTGCAGCCGAAGGTCGAGACGACGATAGCCGCGGCCATCGCGGTCGCGCCCGCACCGCCGAAGATCGTCTGCATGGCCGCGGTGGCGACGCGGTTCTGCGGCGCGGTCTGGATGCCGGCGAGCGGCAGCGTCACGACGTAGGCGAGGTTCGCCAGCAGGTAAAGCGCGACGACCGCCGCGCAGCCCGCGAGGAGCGCGCGCGGCAGGTTGCGACCGGGATCGCGCACCTCGCCGGCCGTGAACGTCACGTTGTTCCAAGCCGACTGCGCGAAGAGCGGCCCCGTCATCGCCCGCCCCAGCAGGAGCGCGAGCGCGAGGCCGCCCGCGAGGCCCAAGCCCGCCTGCGCCGCGTCGGGTCGCCAGCCGTTCGCCCAGGGGTTCCACCAGTCGCTCGTGAACGCGGCGCTCGCGTGGTTGAGACCGAGCGCCAGCCCCAGGACGACGAGCGCCGCGAGCGCCGCCGTCTTCGTCGCCGTGAACGTGTTCTGGATGAGCCGCCCCATGCGCAGGCCGAGCGTGTTCGTGAAGGTGAGCAGCAGGATCATCAGGACGGCGACGAGTTGCTGCGTCGAGAGGCTGACGGCGTAGCGCCCCAGCGCGCGCGGCGCGACGATGTAGTTCGCGCCCGACACCCAGGGCACGAGCACGCCGAGGAAGTTGGCGAAGGCGACCGCCACCGCCGCAATCGTCCCCGTCTGCACGACCACGAGCAGCGCCCAGCCGAACAGGAAGCCCCACACCGGCCCGTACGCCTCGCGCAGAAACACGTACTGCCCGCCCGCGCGCGGCATCATCGCCGCCAACTCCGCGCAGCACAGCGCGCCCGTGATCGTCAACACCCCGGCGAGCGCCCACGCCACGAGCAGCCACCCCGGCGCACCCACCAGCCGGGCGGATTCGGCGGACGTGATGAAGATGCCCGACCCGATCATCGAGCCGACCACGATCATCGCCGCGTCGAGCAGCCCCAGCCCGCGTTCGAGCTTGGCCGCCGTCGGCTGTAACACTTCCGCGCTCATGTTTAGACGGTTCGACTCAACTGCTCTAGGGACTCTGGCAGCCGGCGCAGGTCAGCGGTTCTTCAAGTCAGCGGATATTAGCGCGGGGCGCGGGCGCGCACAATCTTTATTTGTTCAGTTTGAAGTCGAGAGGTGGCGCGCGGCCGGGTTAACACAGAGGACACAGAGAAGGGCACAGAGGGCACAGTAAGAACCTCTGTGTGACCTCTGTGTTAAATCTGTCCTCACCGCGCACTCAAGCTCAATTCATCACGGGCGCGGGCGCACGCGGTAGACGACGAAATCGCCGAGGCGCGCGCCGGGGTCGCGGGTGTACCAGCGGTCGAGGTTGGTCAGATCGGGGGGCGCGGCGGCGGGGACGACGACGCAGGCGAGCATGGGGGTGAGGGCGCGCGCGCGGTCGAAGGTGTTGACGAAGGCGGCGTAGCGGCGCGTCTCTGTCTGCACGTCGGCGGCGGTGAGGGGGGGCGCGTAAGGGACTGCGTTCATACGCTCCCAGCCGAAGAGGGCGAGGCGCAGGAAACTTTCTTGCGCGGCGAGGGCGGCGAACGCAGGCTCGTCCACGCCCGTGTAGTAGAGCTGTCGGTAGAGGCGCGTGCGCTCTTCCTCCGCCGTCGCGCCGGGGGAGTAGGCCATGTGCTGCGCCCAGAGCACGGCCCGCGTCGTGACGTTCGAGAGCAGGCCCGCGAGCGCGAGGTCGCTCGCCATGACGACCGGCGCGTCGGCCGGCGCGGCCGCTGTCGCGGCCGGCGCGTCGGGCGGCGCGCAGTTGGCGAGTCGTCGGGCGACGAGCCACGTCTCGTCGCGGCGCAGGTTGTGCGCGGCCAGGCGGCGCACCTTGGCCGCCGTCTCAAGCGCGCTCCAAGCGAGGACGCAAACGGCCGCGCACGCGAGCAGGCGCGGCGGCACGGGGCGCGCCGTGCGTCCGCGCCAGACGAGTGTGGCCGCGAGCACGCACGCCAGCAGGGCGGCGTAGTTGCCGACGTAACGGCCGTAATGAACGGGCTGTAACAACAAGCCCGTGACGACCTGTTGGTTGTAGAGCACCAGGGGCAGCAGCGCGAACGACGCGGCGCAGAGCACCGCCGGCTCGCGCGCAGAGATGCGCCCGCGCCGCGCCGCCCACGCGAGCGCGAGCAGCGCGGCGAGACCGACGAACAGCGGCGTGGAGACGAGCGGCATACGCGTGTGCGTCAGCAGTTGGGCCGCGTCTGTGCCGGGCGCACGGCGCGCGAGCAGCAGGGCGTAAGGCGCGAGCGCCGCCGCGCCGCACGCGCACGCGAGCGCGAACACCGGCAGCGCCCGCCGCCACTCGTCGCGCCGCGCCGCGAGCCACAGCGACGCGAGCACGCAGAGCCACGCCGCGGCCGCCGTCCAGGCGTAGAAGTACGTGAAGACGAGCAGCGCGAAGACGAGACCCGCGCCGCCGGCTCGCGGCAGCCGCGCGCGCGTCGTCTGCGCGCGGAGCGCGGCGAGGACGAGCGCGGCGAAGACGAAGAAGAGCGGCGTCGCGCACGCGACCACGTAGCGGCGCAGGAAGGGCAGCGAGTTGGTGAGCGAGCGCAACGTCAACAGATGCCACGTCGCGTGCGGCCCTTCCGCGAGCGCGCCGAGGCAGAGCACTACGAGCGCGGCGGCGGCCGCGAGCGGCGCGTCGCCGGTCAGGCCGAGCAGGAGCCAGAAGAGCGCGAGCGCGGCCGCGGCGGCCGCCAGCGGGCGCAGGATGATGAAGACTTCCGCCGCCGTCAGACCCAACGCGCGGGCCGGCAGCGCCAGGGCGTAAGCGGGCACGAACTGGATCGAGAAGAGTGATTCGGGCAGCGGCGCTGCGGGCGTGTCGGCGCGGCCGGTGAACGGATCGTTGCGGCGCGGCCGGCCCGAGATGAGCGCGTTGAGGTAGGCGGAGTAGGCGACCTCGTCGAAGTCGAACGAGACGTAGGAGCCGCGCCAGTCGCGCCCGCGCGCGGCCCAGAGGTGGAGTTGCGGCGCGAGGGCGAGCGCGGCCAGCGCCAGCGCCGCCAGCGCGCCGTAACGCCAGCGGCGCGTGCGCGCGCGCGGCGCGGCGGTGCTCGATCTCGCGGCGTTCAACCTTGCGGCCTTCAACCTCGCGGCGTTCAACCTTGGGGCGTCGGCGCGGGTGGCGGCGTGTCCGCGCCGCGCGCGCCGCTGAAGTCGTAGGTGATGTGGAGTCGCAGCGCGCCGTCTTTCACGTCGGCGCGCACGTCCTTCGCCTGCGCGCGCAGCGTGCCGCCCGCCGCCTGCACGGGGACGTTCAAGACGAGCGGCTGGCCGCGCAGGATGGTGACGGGGTTGCCGCGCTCGTTGATCGCGTTCTGCACGAAGCCGGTCACGACCGGCTCGGCGAACGGCCGGATCATCGGCGGCAGGTTGTCTATGTTCACGCCGACGACGTTGATCTGCGCCGAGAGCGTCGCGTCCTCGGGCCTAAAGCGCAGCTCGACGTTGGCGCGGGCCGCGCCGTTGAAGTTCATGCAGTTGCCCATCACGTTGTAGCTGCCGCTGAAGACGATGGGCGCGGCGATGCGGTCGTTGCGCAGCTCGACGCCCGTGCGCGTGCCCGCGCCCTCGCGCGCGACGACGACCTGGTTGGCGCAAGCCCCTTGCGTCGTCACGTAGCGCGCGCCCGTCGCGGGATCGCGCGCGCGCTCACGGTCGAGCGCGCCGAGGCGGAACGCGGGCGCGTTCAGATCGCGGAAGACCGAGTCGAGCAGCGTGGCG
This sequence comes from Pyrinomonadaceae bacterium, assembly GCA_036389395.1. GTDB lineage: Bacteria > Acidobacteriota > Blastocatellia > Pyrinomonadales > Pyrinomonadaceae > QHXQ01. Next base: position 29,066 of record DASVPY010000004.1, on the reverse strand, counting down.
AAGAACTGCTCATCGAGCGTCAGGATGGCCGTGCCCGGCGGATCGCCCGCCGTTTCGGGCGCGCGCAAGGCTGCGCCGGTCTGCGCCTGCTTGATGCGCGGCGCGCCGACGAAGAAGTAGAACGTGGCGATACCGCCGACGATCAGACCGAGCACGAACAGAAGCAGGTAGCGCATCGTCTTCGTCTCCGAACGTCAGTACGGCGTGCTGCGCGGCGACGCGGCGGGCGACGCGGCGGGCGGCGGCGGCGGCGGCGAAGCCCCGGCGGCCGGCGCGTTGGCCTGCGCGTTGAGGGTGTTCATCACGACCTGGAAGATGCCGGCGAGCACGGCCATCTGCTGCTTAATCTGCTCCTGCGTGATCTGCGCGTAGCCGGCGGGCAGGTCGAACTGCGCGGCGTCCACGTCGGTCGAAAGATCGCGCATCTCGGCGATGAGCCGGCCGCGGTTGACGCCCTGCACGCTGCCCGTCGTCTGTCCGTAGCCCTCGACCTTCAGCGGCAGCCCCGTGTCCTTGTCCACGTAGATGAAATTATCCGTGTGGACTTCGCCGGCCTGCGTCGTCGTCTTCGCGGTCGTCGCGTAGCGGTACTTGACCACGGGGCGGCCGTTCAACGTGTCGTCGCCGACCAGCTCGACGCCTTGCAGCCGCTGCATCTGCGCGACCATCTGGCCGGGCGTCAGGCTGCGCAGGTCGAAGCCGGTCGTCTCTTTATTCAACTCGACGTACTGGCGGCGACCGTTGAGGACGAGGTAGCGCTTGTCGGCGCGGTCGAGGAAGACGACTTCGCCGACGGCGGGCAGGTTGATCGAGTAGCGGCGGTTGTCGCCGTCGCGCGCCACCTGGAGCGGCGGCAGTTGCGCGGGCTGCTTGCCCTCGGCCTCGACGGTGAAGTTGACGGTGGCGCGGTAGCGGTCTGGCTCGCGCGCGGCGAGCACGGCGGCGGTGGTCGCGGTGTTGGCGTTGGCCGCCGGGCTGGCGTTCGTGTTCGCGGCCGGCAGGTTCACGTTCGCGGTCGCGTTCGAGTTGGTCTCGACCTTGACCGCGCCCTGCTGGCAGGCGGCGGCCGCGCCGACGAGCGCGAGCGCGAGCGCGCCGCCGGTCAGTTTGCCGAAAGGACGCATAAGAAGTCTTCTCCTCCGTCAGACGTTGAAATCCGCGAGGGGCACGGGCGCTTCGGTTGCAGGGGAATTAACGGCGGCAGGATAGCATAAAAACTGTCCGTTGTCCGTCGTCCGTTGTTCTTCTGCTGCTGGTTGCAGCGTTCGTCGCAACCCTACAACCCGCGTGAGAAGAACAACGGCCAACGGCCAACGGACAGTTTTTAGGACAACGGACGGACAGCTACTTCTTGTTGATGTAGCTGCGGTGCAGCCAGGTGGCGCGGCGCGAGCTGTCCTTGGTCTCGATCAGGACGTGCTCGTCCGTCTCGCGCGTGACGAGTTGGACGTTGCGCGTGACGTTGCGCTGGTCGGAGGTGCGCCCGTGCTCGGCGCGGGCGAGGAAGTCCGAGACGTTGCCGGCCGTGACGGGCGCGTAGCGCTGGTCGCGTTGCAGCTCGGCGATGGCCTCGATGGCGCTGGCCTTGAGGAGCGAAGGCCAGAGCTTGCGGAAGAGCGCGTGCGAGGCGTACACGTCGGCGCTGTTGATCTGGCCGTTGATGGCGAAGGCGTAGCCGACCACGTCCGCCTGCTCGTCGGCGATGTGCGTCAGGGCGCGGACGTAGTTGGCGGCCGTCTCCTGCACCTTGCGGTTTTCGAGCGCGAGCTGGAAGCTCGACTCGGAGGCGGGCGCGTTGACGCGCGCGCCGACGTTGGCGCTCAGCTTGTTCTGCGCCTCCTCGACCTTCTGCCAGACCTCGCCCTGCGAGCGCGTCTGGTTGGCGGCGAGCTTCAACTCGCGCGTCGCCACGCGCTCGGTCGAAGACTCGAAGCGGGTCGCGGTCTCAGCGCCGCGCTTCGTCCAGCGGCCGTGCTCGACGCAGAAGGCCTCGACGGGGATGCGCCCCGAGTGCGGCGGCACGACCATGTCCACGCCGAGCATCCGATCCTGCTGCCCGCCCTTGACGATGTCGCCCGACTGGACGTACACGTCCTCGCCCGACACGTTCTCGATGGCCAGCTCGTTGACGCTGCGCGTCTCGTAGACGATGACCTTGCGCTGCTTGAGGGCCTCGGAGAGCGTCAGGAAATTCTGGCCAGGCAGGCGGTCAGCGCCGTGGATCAGGAAGACGGCGAGGTTCTGGTAGGTGTAGGGGCCGGTGATCTTGCTGGCCCCGGCGGGCGGGGCCGCGGGTTGCGGCCGGCGGGTCTGGGCTGTGGCGGACGGCGCGAGCGGGAGACACACGGCCGCCATGACGATCCCGCGGATCGCCGCGAGCATTAACGCTTTCATCTTGCTTCACTCCTCTCGTCCAGCTTGAATCTCACCCTGGGGTTCTGGACGTTGAACGCGCGCGCGTCCGCTTCTTGCGCGGCGGACGAGAAAGAATGTGAGTTGCGTGTCCGGCGAGATCAGATCAACCACGAAGACACGAAGACACGTAGAAGACCAGTTGATCATTCTTCGTGTCTTCGTGTTGAAAACGGCCGCGCGAGATGCAACCGCAGACGTTACTAGTTGGTCTCTTCGGTGACGTAACGGGTGGGGGCGTCGGCGTGGGGGACGAAGCAGCGGCGGCAGCGGGCCTCGTAGGCGTCGGACGCGCCGACGACGACCTGACCTTCCACGTCCACGATGCGCTGCGAGTAGTTGGCGGGCTGGCCGCAGCGGACGCAGATGGCGTGCGTCTTGGTGATGTACTCGGCCACGGCCAAAAGTTGCGGCATCGGCTCGAAGGGCCGGCCCGTGTAGTCCTGATCCAGCCCCGCGATGATGACGCGCACGCCGCGGTGCGCCAGTTCGTTGGCCACTTCCACCAGGCGCGCGTCGAAGAACTGCCCCTCGTCGATCCCGACCACGTCCGTGTGCGGCTCGACGCGCGCGAGGAGTTCGTCGGCCGTGGCGACGACCGCCGACTCGTGGCGCATCTCCGAGTGCGAGACGATGTGCTCGTGCGAGAAGCGCGTGTCAATCGTGGGCTTGAAGACCTGCACCTTCTGGCGCGCGATCCGGGCGCGGCGCAGCCGGCGGATCAGCTCCTCGGACTTGCCCGAAAACATCGAGCCGGCGATGACCTCGATCCAGCCCGGCGTCGTGCGCGTCAGCATGCTCAAGTGTTCGTCGTTGCCCTGGGCGATAAACTCTTCCATCAACAAAATCCTGTCAGCTTAGGTTCTCTCGGGCGCTCAATCCGGGCGTGCGCGGCTTCAGGCAGACCCGGCGACTCGCGGGCGCAAACGGCAGGACGCGCCCGAAGGCTATAGCAGACCGCGCGGGCAAAAGGCAAACGCCTGCGCCTTGCTTGACACTGTATGTCTTGCTTGTTGTAATCGTGAATGCGTAACCCCAGACCCACCTGTCCGAGAGTTCGCCGCGCCGTGGAGGTTTTGAGCCGTGCCTGCGAGTGAGTTGATTTACGATTGGAACCGGGTCGCGCCCGCGCACGACGCGCCGGGCCGCCGCGTCAGCTTCGACGACGAGACCTTGCGCGACGGCTTGCAGTCGCCCTCCGTCAGCGAGCCGCCCGTCGAGCGCAAGCTTGAGCTGCTGCACCTGATGAACGACTTGCGGATTGACACCGCCGACATCGGTCTGCCCGGCGCGGGCGGCACGCACGCCGCGGGCGTCGAACGGCTCGCGCGCGAGATCGCCGAACAGAAGTTGCGGATTCGGCCGAACTGCGCCGCGCGCACGCACGAGAACGACATCCGGCCCATCGCCGAGATTTCGCAGCGCGCCGGCATCGCCATCGAGGCCTGCACCTTCATCGGCTCGTCGCCCATCCGCTTCTACGCCGAAGACTGGACGATGGACAAGCTCCTGCGCCTGACCGAAGAGGCCGTCAGCTTCGCCGTCCGCCAGGGCCTGCCCGTCATGTACGTGACCGAGGACACGACGCGCGCCGCGCCCGACACGCTCCGCGCGCTCTACACGACCGCGATCCGCGCGGGCGCGAAGGCGGTCTGCGTCTGCGACACGGTCGGGCACGCCACGCCGGACGGCGCGCGCGCCGTCGTCCGCTTCGTCAAGTCGATCATCGAAGAGCAGGGCGGCGGCATCAGGCTCGACTGGCACGGGCATCAGGACAGGGGCCTGGGCGTCATCAACTCGATTGCGGCCATCGAGGGCGGCGCGGATCAAGTCCACGGCTCGGCCTTGGGCGTCGGCGAGCGCGTCGGCAACACGCCGATGGATCAACTGCTGGTGAACCTGAAACTGATGGGCTGGATCGACAACGACCTGACGCGCTTGCGCGACTACTGCGAGACGGCGGCGCGCTCGTGCGGCTGGACGATCCCGCTCAACTACCCGGTCTTCGGGCGCGACGCCTTCCGCACCGCGACGGGCGTCCACGCCGCGGCCGTCATCAAGAGCTACCGCAAGGGCGACACGGAGCTGGCCGATCTGATCTATTCGGGCGTGCCCGCGGGCCTCTTCGGCTTGCGCCAGCAGATCGAGGTCGGGCCGATGTCGGGCAAGTCGAACGTCGTCTACTGGCTCGAATCGCGCGGTCTCGCAGCGACCGACGAGCGCGTCGCACGCATCTACGACCACGCCAAGAGCGCGCACGGCGTCCTGAGCGAAGAGGAAGTGATGGCGCTCGTCTGAAGTTTTGTGACGGCGTTCGTCTGAAGTCTGTCTATGTCCACACAGGCCGCCACGGTCGCGCCCGCAGAGGTCATGCGCGCGCTCCTCGCCGACGCGCGCTTCGAGCGCGCCGCGCGCTTCTTCGCGGAGCGCGCCGCGGAGATCACGGAAGAGCAGGCGGCCATCTGCGCCATCCCCGCGCCGCCGTTCGGCGAAGCGGCGCGCGCCGAATATCTCGCGGCGCGCTTCAGGCAGTGCGGGCTGACGGAGGTCGAACTCGACGAGGAGGGCAACTGCGTCGCGCTCCGGCGCGGGCAGACGCTCAAGCCGCTGCTCGTCGTCAGCGCGCACCTCGACACGGTCTTCCCCGAAGGCACGAACTTCACCGTCCGGCGCAAGGGCGCGCACCTGCTCGCGCCCGGCATCGCCGACGACGGCTGCGGCTTGACTGGCCTCGTCGCGCTCGTGCGCGCGCTCGAAGAGCAGCGCGTCGAGACGAACGGGTCGCTCCTGTTCGTCGGTACGGTCGGCGAGGAGGGCGAGGGGAACCTGCGCGGCGCGCGCCACCTGCTCACGCGCGGGCGCTGGGCGCGCGAGGTTGACGCCTTCATCAGTCTGGACGGCCCCGGCGTCGAGCGCATCACGAACACGGCGCTCGGCTCGCGCCGCTACCGCGTGCGCTTCACGGGCGCGGGCGGCCACTCCTGGGGCGACTTCGGCGTCGCCAACCCAGTCCACGCGCTGGGCCGCGCGGTGGCGCGGCTCGTCGCGTACCCCGCGCCCGCGCGCCCGCGCACCACGTTCAACGTCGGGCGCGTCGCGGGCGGCACGGGCGTCAACGTGATCGCGCGGGAGGCGTCGTGCGACGTTGACCTGCGCTCCGAGTCGGCCGAAGAGTTGCGCCGGCTCGACGCCTTCTTCCGCCGCGCCGTGCGCGAGGCGGCGGCGGACGAGAACGCCGCGCGCCGTCCGGACGCGCCCCCGCTCGCCTTAGACATCCAACTGATCGGCGACCGCCCCGGCGGTCAGACCCCGCCCGACGACCCGCTCGTCCAACTCGCCCTCGCCGCCACGCGCGCCTGCGGCCACGAAGCCCACCTCGACTGCTCCTCGACCGACTCGAACGTCGCCATCGCCCGCGGTCTGCCCGCCGTCACCATCGGCGCGGGCGGCACTTCGGGCAACTCCCACACGCTCGACGAATGGTACGACCCACGCGGCCGCGAAGTCGGCCTGGGCCGCGCCCTGCTCCTGCTGCTGGCCTTCACAGGCCTCGCCACGCCGGCTTAAACGGCGGCGAAAGCCCGCGCCGCGCCGGCCCTTTCTTACTCAACCAAGCTTATCGATGAACGCGCCCAAGCGCTTCTTGACCTCAGGGTCGCGAGTGCGCGCGTGAATCTTCTTGACCGCGTCAATGATCACAGGCTCGTTCGTAAGATCGCCCAAGCGGCCTTCCAAGTTCTGCTGCACGTAAGGGTGACAGTCGTAAAGTATGCGCGCGATGTACGGACAGGAGGACGGGCCCTCAACCTTGTGCAGGAATCTCAGAGTGTCGATGAAGTAAAGATGGCTGACCGTCGCGTGGTTGGCGTCCACGTATCTGCGTATGGCCGAAGCGGCCCCGCCGTAATTCCACTGAACCAACAGCCCGGCTATTTTCGACGCCGCCTCCGGCGTGGTGCGCATCATGATTTCGCTCAGGGCTTGAGCCGCCTCGCGATATTCCAGAAACTCGACGGCCGCGACCAGCTTTGTGCTCTGGTACGCGTCGGGGGTGAGCAACCGCAAGACCTGAATGACTGCGTTCCCGGTGCGGCGCACGCCGTCGGGCGGGACGAACTTTAAAACGGCCTCCAAGATCGGCTCCGCAGCCGCGGGCTTCGTCATCTGCATGGCCGTCAGGAGGGCTTCCCAGATCGTCTCTTTGGGTAAATCCAGCGTCTGGATTAAAGCCAGGGCAGCGGTCTGGACGTGTCCCCCCTTAGGGACGTGATCGCACACCACGATCAGGACGCGGGTCAATACCTGCGCATCCTCCACCTGCCGGGAGGCAAAGTGCAGGAAGTTGATGGCCGTCCAATAGGTCTCGTATTTCTGCGCCTCCTCGATGATGTCGCAGAGGGCCGCGATAAGCTCCTGCTGGCCGAGTTTCTGATTCAGCTTCCGCCACACGCTGTATAAGTTCGGCGCGTCGATCCACGCGCCGCCCATCCCCGCCCCCATGCTGATGGCCACCTGTTCCAGGTATTCATGAATGAGCGCGCGGGCGGCTTCGGTGGAGGCCATGGCGGCACTCTCGGCAGGGGCCGCCGGTTCAGGCCGACGTGCCGCCGCCGCACTTGGCTCAGGTCTGGGCGGCGCGGCGGGCGCGCGCTGAGTCGCCATGAGTTGCTCCAGGGCGTGAATCAGGCGATCCATGTGGGTATGAAAATCACGGCCCACGTCTAACTGGATGGCGTTCCTGTAAACGAGCGGTGCTAAAGCCTCCGGGAGTTCATCGCTCCTCGGCATAACCGTCCGCCCGATCAGGACGGGAATGACAGGTATGTCGCGCGCTAAGGCCGCTTCAAGCTCGATGCGCACGAAGTCCGTGGGATCGTCCAGCCTGCGCCTGTCGGCCTGACGGGGCCCCGCCCACTGCTCGCCGATCAAGGCCAGGAGTACGTCGCAACGGCTGACCGCATCGTTGAGATATTTTCTGAAGTCCGCCCCGAGCGGGATCGTGTCAATGTCCATAAAGACCGACTCGTGCCCGAAATGGGTTCTTAGCCGGTCGTGAATTCGGCCCGCGACGGCGGCACTGTCCTCGCGCCGATAGGAGAGGAAGATTCGCGCCATAGCTTGTCCTTTCTAAGTCTGGGGGGGACGAAGTGGATATCGCCAGCTTAATTATATTTAGATAACGGCTGGTCGCCTAACCTTTTGTTGAGGCTTCGTGCCGAGCGTGTCCGGCGGATAGCACGAAAAGACCGGCGCTGAGTGTGAAACTCAGCGCCGGTCCTGAACGGGGTTTGTCGCCGGTTAATTGATCGGGATCGTGACGACGGCGGAGCCGGCCTGACCGGCGGGGAAGCGGCGACCGCGGGCGATGCGGACGGCCGTCGAGGCGTAGGCCTCCGCGCCGGGGCTGGAGCCGACGGCGGAGGCGGCGGTGACGCGCCCGTTCTCGTCGTAGGAGACGCTGACGCGGACGGTCTTCGGCCCCGCTGCCGCGGGCGTCGGGGCGACGAGCGCTTGCTGCTGCTCGGCGCGGCGGGCCTCTTCGAGCTTGCGCTGGCGCTCGCGCTCGAGGCGCAACTCGCGCTCGCGTGCTTCGCGGCGCGCGGCGACCACGGCGTCTTCCGTCGGGACGGCTTCGGGCGCGGGCGCAGACGCTTCGGGCGCGGCCGGCGCGGGCGCGGGCGCGCTACTTTCGCCGGGTTGCGCGGCGACGGGCGCGGGCGTGGCGTTGCCGCGCGCGAAGCGGCGCGCGAGCGGCACGGAGGCGACGACGCAGGCGAGCACGATTGCCGCGCCGACCCCGGCCAGGACGAGCTTGCGCCGACCCGCGCCGGCCGCGCCCGTCGTCTCGACCATCATGGCGAACGGCGCGGGCGCTTCGCGCCCAGACCCGGCGGGCTGGCCCGCGTCGGCGCGTGCGCCGGCCGTCTCTTTCTCGGCGCGCGCCGCGTCTTTCGATGGCGCGGTCTCGTCTCTCTTCGTCGCCTCGTCGCGCCGCGCGGTCTCGTTCTTCGCCGCCTCGTCTTTCTTCGCTTCGTCCCGCTTCTCGGCCGACATCTCGATGAAGCTGAGGTACTCGCCGACGGCTTCGTCCAATTCGTCGCTGCCGACGAACGGGTCTTGCTCGCTCGGCGGCAGGCCTTCGTCTATGCGGCGCAAGCCTTCGAGCACGACGCGCGTCCAAGGCTCGTGGATCGTGCGGCGCGAGGACTGTATCTGCGCGCTGAAGTCGAAGCCGGCCGAGGGGAGCGTGAGCGCGAAGTAGATCGCCTCGGCCCCGTTGAGCGCGCCGATCTTGGCGTCCACCAGCTCGCCTTCCTTGATGAAGAAGACGCCGGGCGCGAGCGCGTAGTCCACCTTGAGCCGGCCCGTCTTGCGCTGGTTGCAGAAGAACTCGATCAGCTCGCTCAGAGAGAGATCGTTCAGTTGTCCGGTGAGAGCCATGGGATGTTTTCTCTTAAGGTTCGGGCCGCGGGGCGGCGCGCGCGACTAGAGGTTGAAGTTGTAGTTGATGACGCCCGTGACCTTGACGGGCTGACCGGAGAGGAGCGTGGGCGAGAAGCGCGCCTTCATGGCCGCGCCCTCGGCCGCCACGCGCAGAGACGCGTGCCCCGAAGTGGCCTTGGCGGAGATGACCCGGCCCGTCACGTCTATGACGACTTCGACCGCGACGAGGCCGCTGGCGCGCACGCGCCGCGCGGTCTCAGGATAATCGGGCGCGGGCATGGCGATGGCGCGCCCGTTCAGCACGCCGCCCGACACCGGCTTGACCGGCACGCCGCGCGTGTTGGCCGCAGGCGGCGGCGGGCCGTCTTCAACTTTGACGACCGCGCCCGCGCCCGTCGCGCCCGTGCCGGCGACGTTCGTCGGCGCGCTCAGAGTGACGTTGCCGGCCGCGGCCGGCGCGACCTTCGGCAGCGCCGCCGCGTGCGTGCCCTGGCGCTGCGCCGACGCTTGACCAGACGCCGACGCTTGGCCGGGCGCGGGCGCGTTCGTCTTGACGACGGCGACGGGTTGCGGCTGCGAGCCGGCGTTGGCGGCGGCCGCGGTCGGCGCGGTCGGCGCTTGCATCGCCTTGGCGACGTTCTCGTCGAGGAAGTAGCTGATCGAGCGGTAGGTCACTTCGGTCGGCTCGAAGTTGAGCTTGCCGTTCTCGACCACGGCGACGGAGGTCATCATCTTCGTCCAGTTGCCCATCGCGTCGAACTCGTACTGGTAGACCTCTTTGCTCAGCACCGAGCCGTCGGCGTTGTAGAGCGTCATCTCGACGATGTTGCCGCGGTCGTCGTACTTGTAGACCTCTTTGCCGGTCAGCGCGCCGCCCGTGGCGAGGTAGTAGGCGTTGTCGATCTTCGCGCCCTTCATGTCGTAGGTCGCGGTCTCCAGCAGCACGCGCGGCCCTTCCGCCACCTGGCCGTTGCGGACGAGCAGCTTGGCCGTCTCTGTGCGGACGCGGCGGACGGGGCCGCTCAGCCCGTCGCGGGCGCGATCCGTCTCGGTCGCGTCCGGGGCGGCGGCGCGCAGGAGCAGGAGGCGCAGGGCCGAGGGCGTCTGCGCGTGGGCGGCCAGGCAGGTGGCGGTCAGGCAGAGGAGGAGCAGCAGCGGGACTCTGGTTCGTGTCAGCATAAAAGTTGTCACTCCGTGGCGACAGTTGCGAGCGTGCGTTCGGGCCGGGCGGGCGCGAGCCGAGGCGGGGCGCGCGTGAAGGACTTGGGGCGGCCGCGTGGGAGGGCTGCAACGATCATGTCGGCCGCGGGCGCGCGCACGGGGCGGTCTGTGTTGTTGTTGGGGCGTTTGCGGGCGGGGCGAGCGAGTTCCGGCTAACGCCGCGCCTCCGCCCAAAAGGTCGCGTCTTTAACCCGGCTGCCGCCGACAGAGGGCGGCGCAATCAGTATCACATATTAAACTATGTTTGTCTATAGTCAACATCCAAAGCCATAAACCCACTGCTAATTATTTTCAAGTAGGTGGTTAGCGGGCTTTTGCGGGTGATTTTAACGGCCGGCCGGTCTCACACAGAGTACACAGAGGAGGCACAGAGGGCACAGTAAAGAACTCTGTGTACTCTGTGGCTTTTCTCTGTGTCCTCTGTTTGAGACCGGCCGCGCGTTACTCTCGACCAGCTACGGCAGGTCGGGGTACTGGGCGAGGAGGGCGGCGACGGCGTCCAGCGTGCGTTCGCCGCGCGCCTCCGTCGTCTCTTCGTTGCAGTAGAGGGCGAAGGCGAGCGGCTCGCCGTCGGCCGCGTCGGCGTAGCCGGCGAGGGCCTGGACGTAGGTGATCGTGCCGGTCTTGGCGGCGATGTGCCCGGCGGTGCGTGCGCCGCGCAGTCGCCCCGCGAGCGTGCCGTCGCGCCCGGCCAGCGGGAGCGAGGCGCGGAAGACTGAGGCCGCCTGGCTCTGGCTCATGCGGACGAGGAGGCGGACGGTGGCGGCGGGCGTGACGAGGTCGAGGCGCGACAGCCCGCTGCCGTCGTGCAGCGCGAGCCGTTCGATCTCCGCCCCGGCGCGCTCGCGCAGCCAACGGCGGATGACGGCCGCGCCGGCCTCGTCGTCGCCGCGCAACTCGGCGCGCGCGGGGTCGGGCGCGTCCGCCGCGCCGCGCTCGCGCCCGAGCGTGCGCAGGATCAGTTCGGCGTTGAGGTTGATGCTGTGCTTGTTGGTCGCGTGCGCGATGTCGCCGAGCGTGGCGCTCGTGACGGCGGCCAACTCGGTGGCGCGCGCCGGGTCGAACCGTTCGGCGCTCGGCGCGCGTGCGTCGCGCGCCGTCGCGTCGCCATCAACCACGATGCCGCGCGCCTGCAACTCGCGCTTGAACTGTTGCGCCGCCCACAAGGCGGGGCGGTGGACGGCGAGGCGCGCGCGCACGCCCGCGTGACCGACGGGCAGCGCGCCCCAGACGCGCACCTCGTTGTCGGAGAGGCCGCGCGTGACGCCGAGCGTGGGGCGCACGCCGCGCGCGCCGGTCTCGGCGTCGTTCGTCACGCGGACGTAGTCGGTTTCGGGCGTGAGGCGGACTTGGGCCGGCTCGCCCGCGCGCGCGGCGGGCAGGACGGCGACCGTGATCTCGTTGTCGTCTATGGTGAGCGCCGAGACTTCAGCGCCGTAGTACCACTGCACGTCCGACCAGAGCCAGCCGTCGCCGAGCGGCTCGCCGCGTAGGGCGCTCTCGTCGCCGACGACGCGCCCGCGCACGCGCCGCACGCCGCGCGCGTAGAGCGCGTCGGCCAACTGCTTGAGGTGGTTGACGGGGGCGTCGCGGTCGACGCGGGCGGCGAGGTCGGGCGCGCCGCGGCCGTAGAGGATGAGATCGTCGCTGATCGTGCCGCGGGCGTCGGGCGGCGCGGCGGCGTAGACGGAGGTGCGCCAGCGGTAGTCGGGGCCGAGCAGGTCGAGCGCCGCGGCCGTCGTGTAGAGCTTGAGGCTTGAGGCGGGGAGGAACAGGCGTTCGGCGTCGCGCGCGTAGAGCGTGCGCCCGTCGCGCAGGGAGACGACGAGCACGCCGAAGCGCGCGCCCGCCGTCGCGCCCTCGTCAAGCTCGCGGTCAATGCGCCGCGCCAACTCCGCGTCCGCGCCGCGCGCCTGTGCGCCGTTTGGTCTCTGCGTGACGGGCGCGCGCGCCTGCGCCCCGCCGGTCTGCGCGGTTGTCGTCGCGCCCGACGTTTCCGTCGTCGTTGGCGCGACGCACTGTGTAAATGTGAGCGCGACGACGAGCAGGCAGAGCGGCGTGGCGACGAACGGGCGCGTGCGGGTTGGTTGATGACGCATCTGCGCGGTTAGCTGGCGAAGAGTGAGGCGGTGCGCTCGGAGACGAGGGCGGTGCGCGTCTCGGCGTAGGCGTCGTCCACGGAGATGGCTTCGATGGTGTGGCCGTGGATGACGCGGTGGCGGGCTTCGAGCGGCATGTAGGCCTTGTTGGTCGGGTGGCCGAGCAGGACGACGACGGGCGTGCCGACGGCCGTCGCAATGTGCATCGGCCCTGTGTCGTTCGAGACGAAGACGCTCAGGCGCGCGAGCGCGGCGGCGAGCTGCGGGACGTTGAGCTGGTGCAGGAAGGTGGTCGCGCGCGGGAAGGCGGCGCGCAACTCGCGCAGGCGCGCGTGCTCTTCCGGGCCGAGGAAGACGACGACGCGCACGCCGTCGTTCTGTTCGAGCCGGCGCGCGAGTTCCACGAAGCGTTCGAGCGGCCACTGCCGGCTCGGATGACCCGCGCCGGGGAAGAGGCCGACGAGCGGCGCGTCAACCTTGAGCTTCTCCTTGCGGAAGAGTTGTTCGACCGCCGCCTGCGCGTCGGCGCGCACGGGCAGGCGCGGCGCGCGCGCGACCGCGCCGACCTTGAGCGGCGCGAGCACGTCGAGGTAGCGATCAACGGCGTGCTTGGTCGTGTCTTCGACGGGCGGGGCGGGGCGGAAGTTGGCGAGGAAGTCGAGCGAGCGCGTGGGGCGGCGCGCGTAGAGGCGCGCGGGCGCGCCCGACAGGTAGCCGAGCAGGTTCGTCTCCGACAGGCTGTGCAGGTCTATGACGAAGTCGAAGCGGCGCGCGCGCACGTCGCGGACGATGCGCGCGATCTGCCAGAGCGAGGCGGGCACGAACCCGTCGCGCAACGCGACGCGATCCACGACCAGCACGTCGTCCGCGACGCCCGCGAGTTCTACGACCTGCTTGCCCGGCTTGCCCACCGCGACCGTGATGCGCGCCGCGGGGAAGCGCCCGCGCACGGCGTGCAGCGCCGGCAGGCTCAACACCACGTCGCCCAACTGCCCGAAGTCTATGACCAGTATGTTGCGCGGATCAAAACTCATCATGCAGCAATACGACCGGACGGCTGCCGTTGATCATATAAAGTTTGTCCTCAGCTTGAAGACTGAATCAATCTGTGTTGAATGTGGGGGACGGTAAGTTCAACACAGAGACACAGAGAGCACACAGAGGACACAGAGGCTAATCAAATAGAGACCTGCTTACTCGTACATAACTTTTGCGCGCCGGGCGAAGTGGACGTTGGAGACGCGGTTGTCGGAGTCCACCCACTGGTTGGTCGAGCCTTTCTCGAACTGCGGCGCGCGCAGGCGCTCGTCGGCGATGGCGGCGTGCGTCGCCGCGGCGAAGCGTTCGGCGTGCAGGACGCGGAACGGGCGGCCGTAGTAGTCGCGCGGCTCGGGCGCGAGCGGCGGCGTGACGCCGAGCGCGTTGTGGCGGCGCGCGCACGCCTCGTAGGCGGCCGCCAGGTGCGTCTCGCGCTCGCGCCACGTCTCGGAGCTTAGCACTTTCCGGAGCAGCGGACTCAGCTCCGCCGCGCACTCAAGCCGCGCGAACGCCGCGCCGAGCCACTTCGCGTAAGGCGCGTAGCGGCGCTCCAGCAGGAAGCAGAGGCGCATGACGAGACGCACCTGGCGCGCCGCGATGACGGCCGAGCCGAGTTCGTCGCCGCGCGCGCCCGCGCGCCCGACGAACGCCTCCTCCTCCGCGAGCTTGAGCCACTGCGCCGCGAGCAGGCAGAGCCACACGTCGCGCGGGTAGTAGCCGAGGCGGCGGCGCGCTTCCGTGAGTTCGCCCGGCTCGTCCTGGAAGATCGCGCCCGCGGTGACGCCGAGCAGCTTGTGTTCGGCGAAGGTCAGCCAGTCGGCGTGCGTGAGTTCGCCGAGCGGGTTGCCGCCCAGGTACCAGCCGAAGAAGTTTTCGACGCTCTCGACGTGGACGAGGTGTTGGACGGGGCGTTCGTTGCGCGGCTCCATGCGCCACACGTCGCCCTCGCGTTGGCCGCCGAAGTTGGTCGGGTAGCCGCGGAAGGTGAAGGGCAGTTCGTCGCCGAGCACGCGGCCGATCTCTGCGCCGAGGCGCGCGCGGTCGGGTTCTGTGAGGAAGACGTAGCAGCGCGGGCCCCAGTAGTGATCGGTCGAGATCGCGTCGTCGAAGCCGAGCACCTCGGAACCCCAGCCGAGATGCGCGGCGGCGTGCGGCAGGGCGGGGAAGCGCGCGGCGAGGACGGGGCGCACCGCCTCCCGGTAGTAGGCTTCGCTCAGCGCGAGACCCGGCGTGAAATTGTGCTGGCTCATAACAAGAACGCCGGACGAAATTCAACACGAAGGCACGAAGAGGACAGGCAGTTTGATCTTCGTGCCTTCGCGTCTTCGTGGTTATCCTTAATCAGGGCCGGCCCGCGTCTCGCTTCGTCTTGAGCGCGGCGGCCACGTCCGCGGGCAGGTCGGAGAAGAAGTGATAGCCCGTCTTCTGCTCGATGTCCTGGGCGGTCGTGAGGTACTTCGTCCAAGGGTCTAGGGCGATGCCGGCGACGTTGGGCATGTCCACGGCGATGACGCGCGCGGACGCGTCCGCCTGCGCCGGATCGGTTTGCCCCGGCGGCAGGACGAGCACGACCTTCCAACAGTTGGTCGGCACGTTGACTTTGTTCGCGCGCCCGATGGTCTTGGCCGAGCCGTAGCCGCCCGCGACGATGTAAAGCTCGTTGCCCTGGCGCACGAGCGCGCGGCTGTAGGATTCGAGTTGCTCCCAGACCTGCCGGTTCAGGTCACCCGCCTGCGGCAGCATGTTCGCCATGCTGAAGGTCTCGGAGTTGTCGGCCTCCGTGCTGCTCCGATCCTTGGAAGGGCAGAGGTGGCCGCGGTCGTAGCCGGAGCCGGTGTAGTCGTCGGGCGTGACGCGCTTGAAGCCGGCGGGCAGCGCGCGCTCCGGGTGGAAGTTGTTCTGCCGCTCGACGCTGCCGATGTCCGCGGCCTGCAAGCGCCAGCTCACCCAGTTCGGCCCGCCCGCCGCGTCGTTATAAGAGAGCACGTACTGCGGCTTGACGAGCAGGTAGTTGTTGCGGTTGCCGGCGGCGCCGGTCGCGTCGCTGGGGTTGCCGAGCGCGACGTGCGGACTGATCGGCGCGGGGCGGATCGGTGTCGGCGTCGGGGTCACGACGACCTCGCCGCCGCCGGGCGGCCCCTTGCGCCGCGCGACGAAGCGCACCAGCAGCACGAGCGCGACGATAATTAAGAGGGCGACGAGAACGGCCCTGATGAGCGAACGGTTCGGCATAAGTTAAGCTTCGACGGCGCGACGTGAGTTCAGCCGCGACGGCGCGGCCTGTTCCTCTGACTCGGCGCAACCGCGGCGGCCTTCAGTCCCTCTAGCTCGCGGTCACGCGCGCTGTTTTTAACACAGAGTACACAGAGAAGCCACAGAGGACACAGAGAAGAACTGATCTCGGATTTATCTCAAGTCCGAGACCGCTTCCCTTCTGTGTCCTCTGTGCTAACTCTGTGTACTCTGTGTTAACCCGGCCGCACGCTACACGCAACCGCCGCCGAGCCTACGCCTCACGCACAGACCAGAGCGTAAACTGACCGGGAAAGCCTTTCAACTCCTGCCCCGCGTGCTCGTCCCACTTAAGGTTTTTGTGCCGCGCGGCCCCTAACGTGTCTATGTCCTCTTTGACCTTGGCACTCACCCAGATGCCGCCGTCTTGAGCCTTCGCTTCAACCCGCGCGGCCATATTCACCTGTTGCCCGAAGGCGTCTTCGGCGCTTACCTCCACCGGCCCGATGTGAATGCCGACGCGGATGTGTACCTGTTCGTGTCCGGTGTCCCGATACAACGCTAAGGCGAAGTCGAGGGCGGCACTGGCGTCGCGAAAGGCCGCCATGACGCCATCACCTTTGTTCTTGATCAAGTAACCTTGGCCGCGCCGGACGAGTTCTTCGGCCCGCGCGAAGTGCGCCTTACGCACGTGCTGCCAACCTTCGTCGCGGAACTTTACGTTCAGCCTGGTGCTATCCAGCACGTCCGTGAACACGATGGCGACGTTGGCGATGTCCGTGCCGCCGGCCCAGGTTTTGAAATTCTCGGTGCGCAACTCCGCCGAGGCTGAGACTAGCTCACCGCCCTGTTCCATGCTGGCCTCGGCGCGCGTCTCCATCTCTATGAGCTGCGACCGGAACTTACGGTCGTCGCGGTACAGCGTTTCGAGTGCGTCAATCAGAGGGATCGGCCCGCCGCAGTCCTGACAGAAAATCTGTTCCTTCTGCCGCTCGACGGCGCGGCGCACGGCGGCGGGGTCGCGCACCACTTCGCGGCACTCCGGCCGCGGGCAACGATAAATCCGCTGTCGCTCGACCTCGATGCCCTTCTCCTTAAAGTGGTCGGCGACGATCTTCAGGAACAATGCCTTGTCGTTGTCGCTCACACCTTCGGCATTGAAGACCTTCAGCGTGCCCCGCCCCTCGCCCTCGTGCTGCAACTGGAAGCCGCAGACGCGCCCGTGCCCGTCGAGGAACTCGGCGGCGTTCTTCCAAAGCTGTTTGAGCTTGAAGACGCCGCCGTAGTAAAGCTTCACGACTAGCGTCGTATAGAGGTTCTCGACCGGCCCCTCGAAAGCGAACTCGACCTCAATCACCGGGTCTTCCCGAAGCGGCGGCATACGCCGGTTGAACTTCGACGGGAAGACGAGGTTGCCGTCCTGCTCCAGCGCCAGCCCCAGCCGCAGGGACAACTCGACGGTCGCGTGCAGCAGGAAAACCTTGTCCGCGACTTGCAGCCCGCCCTCGTCCTTCAGCCTGACACGCCCTTCGAGCACGTCCGCCTTGCGCACCGCGCCCAGGCCATGCGTGTGCCGCCGCGCCGCGTCCACGATGCTCGCCGCGTAGGCGTTCAGCAACTCCGGCTTGAGCAGCAGGAAGTCGCCGAACGAGAGCCGCTTGATGAGGCCCGCCGTCTCGACGTGCCCGATGACCGTCCGAAACTCGGCTTCGGTCGGCCGCGCGCCCGCCTCTGTTTCGCGGTCGAACTCCGCGCGCAGGTCGGTCTCGCGCACGAGCAGGCGGTTGCCCTGCCGCACGTCGGCGAGAAAGTCCTTGATGCGCTTGAAGACTTCGGGGCTGCTCGTGCGCGGCAACTTGTCCCACGGGATCGCCGCCAGGATCGCCGCGCGCAGATCGTCGCAGCCCTCGCCCGTCTGCGCGCTCGTGGCGAGGTGCGAGACGAAACCGTGCGCCCGGCAGTAGGCGTCTATGTCTTCGGCCGTCAGCCGCACGCCGCCCACGTCCACGCGCGCCGCGACCAGAAACTTCTGCACGTCGCCCGCGATGACGTTCCTGAGCGCCTTCTCCCAGAACTCGATCCCCTCGAACGTGTCCTGCGACTTGGTCGGGTCGTAGAGCAGCAGCGCGACGTTCGTCTCGTTCAAAAAAAGTTGGTGCACCAGCTTGTACTCGTCCTGCCCGGCGAAGTCCCACAACATGACCTCGCGCTCCGGCTCGCTGTGCAACGGCCACACGTTCATCCCGTGCGTTGACTCCGTCGCCTGCCACTTGCCTTCGGCTAAGCGCAAGCCCAAGCCGGTTTTCCCTACGCCTGTCTCGCCCACGAGCACGACCTTGGCGTTGGTGTAGCTGACGCCGCCTGCGCCCGCGCCGAGCAGGAGACCGACATCCAGCTCCCAGATGCGTATGACCGTGTCCTCTTCGCCGAGCGTGGCGAGGAGCGTGGGGTCTGTGGGGTGGAAGGCCAAGCCTTGCCGGCGCGGCTCGCCGGCGGACTCCGGCAGGATGGCCACGTTCGCCCAAGTGTCGCAGCGCCAGAGCCGCACGGTGTTGTCCATTGACTTGGACGCGAGCAGCCGCCCGTCCGGCGAAAAGCCGACCCACGAAATCTTGTCCATGTGGCCTTCCAGAACAAAGTCCGGTATCGGTTGCGGCAGAAATTCCGTTGTCAGTTCCCGCGTCAGCGTAGAGACCCGAATGGTCGCGTCGTCGGAGCCTGTGACCAACTGCTGCCCGTCGGGCGACCAGGCTAAGGCGTAGATCGATTTGCGGTGGCGCGGGACGCGCGATTCGAGTTCCCACGTACTCGTGTCCCAACAGCTAAGGAGCGCGCCGGAGGTCGAGAAGAGTTGTTTCCCGTCCGGCGACCACGCCAGCGTTAAAATTTGAAAGGGGCTGTCCGTCAGCCTCTTGAACAGCCGGAGCGGAGAAGTATGCCAGAGGGTGATGGCCCCGTCCTGCGAGCCGGCGGCTATCTTACTGCCGTCCGGCGACCAAGCGATGGCGTAGACCGTGCCGATATAGTGCGAGGAAGTCCGAGTCTCCACCCAGGTATCAACGTCCCAACGCGTCACACCCTGAGAACTTGCCGCCTCCAGTGTGCACCAGTCCGGCGACCAGGTTACGTCCCAGAAAACGGTCAAGCCAGGTCCCAATACGCGCAGCAACGCGCCGGTCTGGGCGTCCCAGACCTTGACGCTGCGATCAAGCGAGGTGGATGCGAGCATGCGCCCGTCCGGCGACCACGCGATGCGATTGATGTTGGCTTTATGGCCCCGGAGCGTGTGCCGGAGTTTGAAGCCGGGCGGGATTTGGTCGGCGGCGCGTTCGTCCGGCATGGGCCTTGGCTCTCTGTTCGGGCCGGCGGGTGGCGCGCGGCGGTTGGGGCGGACGGTTGATGGGGCGGCGGTACGGCTATGTGTGACTTGAATTACTTAGCGCCTGGCTTTGCGGGGTCGGGCGTATTGGCGTTTGATCGCGTTGTGTTCGACTGTGCCCGGCAGTTTGTCGGGCAGGTCTAGTTCGTCGTCAACGAGGGCTTCCATGTGGACGCCGGCCACGCGAGCGTATTGCAAGACGACTGGCAATGGTGGCTCGTTGTTGCCTAGCTCATACTCTGAGATTCTTTTGGCGTCAATCAAATCTTCTAACCCAAGTTGCCGGTACATCTCGCTCTGAGACAGACCGAGCGCCGTCCTGATCTGCACAAGCTTTGCGGCTAGTCGTGCCGGCTTCAGCCGCGCCCTGCGCCCCATCAGAAGTTCCCTCCTGATAGGCTGACACGCACATCAGCAGCCTTGCGCCTCCCTAGAAATATAGGTAAAATGCGAATGCGTCTTCGGGTCGCCGTGAGCCTGAGCTTTTGCTGCTGGACGGCGGTGCTCATCACTCAGGTGTGAAGGGTGAGCTACGCATGTGGCCGTTGCCTGTGATCGTAAAGAGCGCGGCGGCAAGATAGCAAAATCGGCCTGCCGTCGTCACGCTTGCAGGTTCGGGGTGGCGTTCCCTGGGCGGCGCGTGCCGCGTAAGGTGAGGCAATGGAAGATTGTCCGGATTTGCTCATTGATGAACAAACATGGGACGCCATCCACGATCCTAATACGGCCGACCACGTAGCACGCACGCTGTTCGTTCTCAAAGAGGCCATTGATAGCGGCCCCGAAGGGGCACGGGAGGCGCGCGCCGCAATTTTAGCTAACATCGAGTCGGCGTACCTGCACACCGCGGCGCACAAGGCGGCGCTCAGGCTGTATCTGTTGTCGCTGACGGGGCATCTGAAGCCGGAAGACGAGCCGCTGCAACTCATCAACGGGGCAATCGAACGGGCCACGGCCCGGATCGAACGCGCGGGGCAGGGAAGGGCTAGGCAGAAGCGGCCGCGTTAATCGTTAACGCGCCCGCTTTGTTCGGCACATCTCCTGGCTCTTAGCTCTCGCGGAGGTCGCGGCCCGTCATGTCGGCGGGTTGATCTATACCGAGCAGGGCGAGCATGGTGGGGGCTACGTCTTCGAGTGCGCCGCCGGCGCGGAGTTTCGCGCCGCGGGAGGCTTCGTCAATCAACAAGAAGGGGACGGGGTTGGTGGTGTGGGCGGTGTGGGGTTGGCCGGTTTTCATGTCAATCATCTGTTCGCAGTTGCCGTGGTCGGCGGTGATGAGGCAGCGCCCGCGGGCGCGGCGCAAGCCTTTAGTGATCCAGCCGAGGCAGGTGTCTATGTATTGGACGGCTTCGATGGTCTTTCCCAGATTCCCCGTGTGGCCGACCATGTCGGGGTTGGCGAAGTTGATGATGAAGGCGTCGGTTTCGTTTTCGTCCACGGCGCGCAGGATTTTGTCGGTGAGTTTGAAGGCGGACATCTCGGGCAGCAGATCATAAGTCGCCACCTTGGGCGAGGGCACGAGCAGGCGCTTCTCGTGCGGGAACTCGACCTCCTGTCCGCCGTTGAAGAAGTAGGTGACGTGCGCGTACTTCTCTGTCTCCGCCATGCGGTAGTTGCGCACGCCCAGCGCGCCGAAGACCTCGCCGACGACGTGGCGCGGCTGCGACGGCGGGAAGGCGACGGGCAGCGGGTAGGTCTTGTCGTAGACGGCGAAGCAGACGTAGTGCGTGTGCGGCCGGTTGGCGACCGCGAAGGCGTCGAAGCCGGGCACGGCCAGAGCGGAAGTGATCTGGCGCGCGCGGTCGGCGCGGAAGTTGAAGAAGATGACGGAGTCGCCGGCCGCAATCGTGGCGACGGGCGTGCCGTCGGCGTTCGTCACGACGACCGGCTCGACGAACTCGTCCGTCACGCCGCGCTCGTAAGAAGCGCGGATGGCCGCGACCGGATCGGTCGTCCGCTCGCCCTCGCCGTGGACGAGCAGACGGTAGGCGCGCTCCGTGCGCTCCCAACGCTTGTCGCGATCCATCGCGTAGTAGCGCCCGCAAAGGCTGGCGACCGCGCCCGCGCCGATCTCTGCGCACTGCGCCTGCATCGCCGCGACGTAGCGTTCGGCGGACGCGGGCGGCGTGTCGCGCCCGTCCAGGAAGCAGTGGACGTAGACGCGCCGCAGCCCGCGCTCGGCGGCCATGCGCAGCAGCGCGTAGGCGTGCTCCTGCGACGAGTGGACGAGGCCGTCCGAGACGAGGCCCAGGACGTGCAGCGCGCGGTCGTGCTTGTGCGCGCTCTCGATGGCGGCGTTGAGCACGAGGTTGTGTTGAAACTCGCCCGTCTTGATCTCGTGGTTGATGCGCTCGATGTCCGTGCGCACGACGCGCCCCGCGCCCATGCACAGGTGGCCCACGTTCGAGTTGCCCATCACGCCCGCCGGCAATCCCACGCACTCGCCCGACGCCTCGATCAAAGTGTGCGGGTAACGCTCCAACAACTCGTCGTAATACGGCATCTGCGCCAGCGCGACCGCGTTCCCCTCACGCTCCGCGCGATACCCGAACCCGTCCAAAATGATCAGCGCGAGCGGCCCCGTTTGCTCTGGCAAGGTTGATCTCCCGAAATAAGTTCAAGGTTCAAAGTTCAAGGTTCAAGGTTCGAGACGAAGTTAACTTTGAACGTTGAACCTTGAACTTTGAACTCACACGCCTATTTCTTCGCGGCGCGGGCTTTCTTCGCGCCGTTCTTGTTGCCGCCCTTGGCTGCGCCTTTGGTGGGGGCTTGCGCGAGTTGGTAGAAGGCGGCGCGACCGGGGAAGCGGGCGGCGGTGCGGAGGTCTTCTTCGATGCGGAGGAGTTGGTTGTACTTGGCGATGCGGTCGGTGCGCGACAAGGAGCCGGTCTTGATCTGCCCGGCGTTGGTGGCCACCGCGAGGTCGGCGATGAAGGTGTCTTCGGTCTCGCCGGAGCGGTGCGAGATGACGGCGGTGCGGCGGTGCGTGCGCGCCAGCTCGATGCAGTCCAGCGTCTCGGTCAGCGTGCCGATCTGGTTGACTTTGATCAGGATCGAGTTGGCGACGCCCTCCGCGATGCCGCGCCGCAGGAACTCCGTGTTCGTCACGAACAGATCGTCGCCGACGAGTTGCACGCGCGCGCCCACGGCGTCGGTCAGAGTCTTCCAGCCCGCCCAGTCGTTCTCCGCCATGCCGTCCTCAATCGAGATGATCGGGTACTGCTCGACCCAAGACTGCCAGTAGGCGACCATCTCGTCGCTCGTGAGCTTGCGCCGGTCGGACTTCTTGAAGACGTATTGGCGGCCGTCGAAGAACTCGCTCGCCGCCGGGTCGAGCGCGAGCATGACGTTCGCGCCCGCGTCGTAGCCGGCGGCGGCGACGGCTTCGAGGATCGTCTCGACGGCTTCTTCGTTCGAGCGCAGGTTCGGCGCAAACCCGCCCTCGTCGCCGACCGAAGTGGCGTAGCCGCGTTTCTTGAGCACACTCTTGAGCGCGTGGAAAATCTCCGCGCCCATACGCAACGCCGTTGCAAAATCTTCCGCCCCGACGGGCATGATCATGAACTCCTGGAAGTCCACGTTGTTGTCGGCGTGCGCGCCGCCGTTGACGATGTTCATCATCGGGACGGGCAGCGTGCGCGCGTTCGCGCCGCCGAGGTAGCGGTAGAGCGGCAAGTCCAGATAAGCGGCCGCGGCGCGCGCCGTCGCCAAGGAGACGGCGAGCAGGGCGTTCGCGCCGAGCTTCGCCTTGGTCGGCGTGCCGTCGAGCGCGACGAGCGCGGCGTCCACCTCCGCCTGATCGAGCGCGTCGAGACCGACGACCTCGGCGGCAATCAACTCGTTGACGTGCTCGACGGCCTTGGTCACGCCCTTGCCGGCGTAGCGGCGCTTGTCGCCGTCGCGCAGCTCGACCGCCTCGTGCTCGCCCGTGGACGCGCCCGAAGGGACGGCGGCGCGGCCCGTCTCGCCGTCAATGAGTGTGACCTCGGCCTCGACCGTCGGGTTGCCGCGCGAGTCCAGTATCTCGCGCGCGTGGACTGCTTCAATCAGGCTCATCTGTTATGCGCCGCACCTCTCGCGTCTGCATGTTCGGTTGGTTCGGAGCATCTATCTCACATTCGCGGCGGACAAGTCAAAGCGGCCGCCGCGCAGTCACGGCGGCCGCTTTGCAAGCTCGGCGTTAAAGGCTCACGCCCGCCGCGACCGGGGGCGTGGGGCGCGTTTACGGCTCTGCCGTTTTGCCGGCGACTTAACCGACGGCGGGACTATGCGGCTGCACCTGAGCGGCGGGACGGGCGGCGGATTCTTCACGTCTCGGGCCACCTCTCCTAGCCAGTCGGAGTGGAAGCGCACCGAGGACATGTCTGTGTGCCAGCGGTCGTCGCCGCTCGGATCGCCCTGGAAGCGGGGCACGCGGTTGGGCGGGAACGTCTCCGGGGCCACGTCGTCGTCTGTGTCGAGCGTGCGCACGGCCGCGAAGAAATCTATGTCGGGCACGGTGCTCTTCAACTCGATGTCGAAGTTGCCCTGCGTGGTCGCCGGGGCCATCTTGAAGTTGGTGTCGTTGAAGAACTGCACCTTCGTGCCGGGCAGCCCGAAGACGAGGAGCGAGAAGACCTTGTCGTCAAAATTCGGATCGTCCGCGAGCGGATTCCACCAGGGCCGCCGTTTGATCTTAATGTCGCCCAGCTTGGCAATCCCGTCGGCGGCGGCGAAGCGCAGACGCGGCTGGTCGGGCACGGTACCGAGCAGTTCGTCTAAGCCGAGGAAGAAGGCGGCCAGACCGCCCAAGCCGCGCAGGGCCGAGACGACCGCCTCAAGCTTCTTCAGCGTCTTGAAGAGCGGCTCGGCGCTGGCGAAGGGCGAATGTTTGGGCACGAAGACGAGCGCGGCGCTGTCGTAAGTCAGCCCGAAATTCGGCTCGGAGAAGAGCACCACCACCGTCGGGATGAGCAGCGGCAGTTGCAACACCGGCACGGGCCCCAGCGTGAAGACGAGCGTCCTGACGCCGAGGCTCAGCGTCACCTCCGCCGAGAGGCAGACGACCGAGCCGCCCGGCTCGGGGTTGGCGAGCGTGTCGAGCCGCAGCTCGCGCAAGAGGGGCGGGAGCAGCACCGAGACGCTCGGGGTGGTTAAGCCCTGTGTGGCGAGGAAGTCGCGGCCCTCGCCCAACTCGTTCCCCGCCGCGTCGCGCACGATCCACCTGACCCGCACGCCGACCTTCAACTGCGGCGGCCCGAACGTGCCGAAGAGTTGCGCGGCCGCGCCCGGCGTCTGCGGCACGACCGTGCCGCCGAGGGGCGGCAGCGGGAACGGCTGCTTGACGACGTTGCCCGCCGTCGCTTCGAGCGTCTTGAGCACCTCGTCGCCGTCGAGGCTGCTGGTCGCGGTGGTCAAGTCCGCCGGGGTCGGCACTTCGACCGGCGTCACCTCTTTGAAGAGCACGTCCTTGGCGGCCCAGGCGAGGTTCAAGACGCCGTTGGCCAGATCGGACACGTCAAGCTCCGGCGCGGCCGGGAGCACCGCCGCCGTGATGGGCTGCCCCGGCTGCACGTGCGCGGTCGAGGTGAGCGTAAGTTGTAGGCGTTGGCGCACGGCGGCGAGTACCTGATCCGCCTGCGCGTCGGAAAGTGGCGAAGAGCTTACTCCTGACATAAGCCTGTGTCTCCTTTGTCCGAGGTAAGAGTACAGAAGGACAGGGGGCGTCCTCCGCCTACGAGGCTGTTCACGGGGCGACCGCGGCGGGCGGCCGTAGAGTCGGGGTGGTCTTAGAACTGGCGTGCAGGTAAGGCGCTCGCCGCGCGTAGCGAGGCGCTTGCCCTGTGGTCTAAAGGCCGGGCCGCGCGCCCGCGCCGGCGAGGGTGGCCGGGCGTGCCGTCCCTTAAGGTCTGCCGCAGGCCGTATGGTGCGTCATACCGCGGCGTGACTGCGCTCTGCTTGTGCCCGGCGTGCGCTCATGTTCGTCGCAAAAAACGGACGTGTCAAGCATGAGGACATTACGTCGTGCGGCATGAGGCGGTACGAGTTCGGGCGGGCAGAACACGACGGCGGCCGGCCGCGCTACGCGGCAGCGAGTTGGCGGCCGCCGCGCGGGCGGGCTATGCTCGTGCCGGGGCGCGGCGCGCCCGCAAGCAAAATAGAACACGCACGGGTGCAGACGGCGGCAAGCCCTCGCGGCGCGTCGCCGCATCACACGGCGTTCACGGCGGCGCGCAACGCAGCGCGCGCCCCGTGCGTTAGGAGTCTTCGAGTGCGACAGGGCAGGGACAGTTTGACGCGCGATGCGTTGGCGCTCGGCTTGTGCTGCGCGCTCGCGCTCGCGCCGTGCGGCGTGCGACGCGCGCGCGCGCAAACGCCGCAGACGCCGCCGCCGCCGCGGGCGCAACAGCCGCCCGCCGCGGACGAAGACATGGAGCGGGTCGAGACGAACCTCGTCAACCTGCTCTTCAACGCGGTGGACAAGGAGCGCCGCTTCGTCACGACGCTGCGCCCCGAAGACGTGCGCGTCTTCGAGGACGAAGTGCCGCAGCAGCTCGCCGCCTTCGAGCGCCAGACCGACCTGCCGCTCTCGCTCGCCGTCCTCGTGGACGTGAGCCTGTCGCAACTGCACACGCTGCCGGACGAGAAGGCGGCCGCGCGCATCTTCGTCCGCGAGATCGTACGCCCCGACCGCGACCGCGTCGCCGTCGTCTCCTTCGCCCGCGACGCCACCGTCGAGCAGGACTTGACCGACAACCTCGCGCGCCTTAGCCACGCCATAGACGTGCTCCAGATCGCGCCGCCGTTCGACGAAGGCCCGGACGACGTGACCAACGACCCCGACGGCACGCCGCCACAGACCACGCCGCCCACAGTTCAAACCACGCAGCCCACTTCTCAGACTACGCCGCCCGCGGATCAGACCGCGCCGCCCGTCGCTCAGCCGGCCGGCGACCGCCGCCCGGCCACTTCGACCGCGCTGTGGGACACGATCTGGGCCACGTCGGGCGAGTTGCTGGCGCAGACGCCGGAGCGCACGCGCCGCGCCATCATCCTGCTCTCGGACGGCGCGGACTCGTCCAGCCAGCTCAAGCGCGACGACGCGGTCGAGGCCGCCGTCAAGGCCAACACCGTCGTCTACTCCATCGGCATCGGCGACGAGGACTTCGACAAGGGCGCGCTCAAGAAGATCGCCGAGCGCACGGGCGGGCGCGCCTTCTTCCCCGAAGACGAGATCGAGTTGCGCGCCGCCTTCGCGCAGATTCAGCAGGAGCTGCGCACGCAGTACCTCGTCTCCTACGCGCCGACCAACCAGACGCACGACGCCACGTTCCGCGCCATCCGCATAGACGTAATCAACCCGGACTTGCGCAAGCAGAAGCTCAAGCTGACCTACCGGAGCGGCTACTACGCCCTGCCGCCCGCGCCGCCCAAAGCGGTCGCGCCGCGCCCCCGCGGTCAACGTCTAACCAAGCCCGCGCGCCCCGCGCCCCGCCGCAAGCACTGAGCATCTCACGGTGGCTTGTAGCGTGCGATTAGTTCAACACAGAGGGCCCAGAGTTAGCACAGAGGCCACAGTAAAACTCTGTGCCCTCTGTGCTAACTCTGTGCCCTCTGTGTGAGACCGGCCGCACGTCACACTCAACCACGAATCCGCCCTACTGCTTGACACGGGCCACACCTTACCGCTACAACGACAGCAACTCCTCCGCCCAGGTAAGCGCCCCCGCTTGCGTCCCCCGCTCGGCTGATTCTCTCTGGTAAGGGCGCTAAACGGATCGCTATGAACGAATTCTTCCGCAAGTTCAGCAGCAAAACGTCGGAACTGGTCGGCACGTCCTGGGCCTTCATCATGGCGGTGCTGCTCGTCGTCGTCTGGGCGGCGACGGGGCCCGCCTTCAAATACTCGGAGACGTGGCAACTCGTCATCAACACCGGCACGACGATCATCACGTTCCTGATGGTCTTCCTCGTCCAGAACACGCAGAACCGCGACGCCAAGGCCATCCACCTCAAGCTCGACGAGTTGATCAAGGCGACGAAGGGCGCGCGCAACACGATGATCGATCTGGACGCGCTCTCCGACGAGCAGTTGAAGGAGTTGCAGGAGGAGTACAAACGCATCTGCTCGGAGGACACGGACGGCGACGGCGACGGCGAGCCGCACCCGATGGACAAGGTGATGGCGCAGGTCGTGAACGCCGAGGCGGCCGAGCGCGAGCAGAAGAAGCCGTCCGCCGATAGCAAAGAGAAGCAGCCGGCCGATAGTAAGGCCGCGCCCGACGGGCAGAAGCAGTAGCCGCGGGGGCGCAGAAGTTTGTCATCAACTGTCTTAACAGTTTGTCACCGTCTATCTCGAGGAAGGACGTGCGGGCCGTGTTACGTCATCTCTCCATGCCGCGCCATCTCGTCGCGGCGCGTCGTCTCACCGTCTCGTGTCGTCTGGGCGCGGTGTTGCTGTGCGTGCTCGGAGCTTGCGCGCCGGGCGCGCGGGCGCAGTCGAAGACCGACCCGAGCGACAAGTTCCGCCAGCTCGAAGAGATTCTGCCGACGCCGAACGAGCAGCGCGCCGCCTCGGGCGCGCCCGGCCGCGCCTACTGGCAGCAGCGCGCCGACTACCAGATCAAGGTCGAGCTGGACGACGCCGCGCAGCGCATCAACGGCGCGGAGACCATCACCTACCACAACAACTCGCCCGACACGCTCCAATACCTCTGGCTGCAACTCGACCAGAACATCTGGGCCAAAGACTCCGACAGCTACACGACCCTGACGCCCACGTTCGGCGACCGCGTGCCCTTCACGACGATTGACAACCTGCTCGCGCGCCGCGACTTCGACGGCGGCGAGCGGGTGACGGCCGTGCGCGACGCGAAGGGCGCGCCGCTGCGCCACACCGTCGTCAAGACGATGATGCGCGTCGATCTGCCCGCGCCGCTCGCGCCGGGGCAGAGCTTCGTCTTCTCCGTGGACTGGCACTACAACATCAACGACCAGCGCCGCATCGGCGGGCGCACCGGCTACGAGTTCTTCCCCGCGGACGGCAACTACATCTACGAGATCGCGCAGTGGTTCCCGCGCCTGGCCGCCTACAACGACGTGTCGGGCTGGCAGCACAAACAGTTCTTAGGCAGTGGCGAGTTCACGCTTGAGTTCGGCAACTACCGCGTGGCGATCACCGCGCCGGACGATCACGTCGTCGCCGCCACCGGCGTCCTGCAAAACCCGCAGGAGGTCTTGACCGCGGCGCAGCGCCAGCGGCTCGAACAGGCGCGCACCGCTCAGCAACCCGTCTTCGTCGTCACGCCCGACGAGGCGCGCGCCAACGAAGGTCACAAGCCCGCGGGCAAGAAGACTTGGGTCTTCGCCGCCGAGAACGTGAGGGATTTCGCCTTCGCCTCGTCGCGTAAGTTCATCTGGGACGCGCAGGGGCACAACGTCGAGGGCAACCGCGTCCTCGCCATGTCCTTCTACCCGAAGGAGGGCGAGCCGCTCTGGTCGCGCTACTCGACGCACGCGATCATGCACACGCTGAACGTCTACTCGCGCTACTCGTTCCCTTATCCCTACCCGGTCGCGCAGTCGATCAACGGGCCTGTCGGCGGCATGGAGTACCCGATGATCTGCTTCAACGGCCCGCGCCCCTTGCCCGACGGCACGTACCCCGCGAGCACGAAGTACGGTCTCATCTCGGTCGTCATCCACGAGGTCGGGCACAACTACTTCCCGATGACCGTCAACTCGGACGAGCGGCAGTGGACTTGGATGGACGAAGGCCTCAACACGTTCCTGCAATACCTCGCGGAGCAGGAGTGGGAGCCGAACTACCCGTCGAAGCGCGGCGAGCCGAAGAACATCACCGACTACATGGCGAGCGCCAACCAGGTGCCGATCATGACCAACTCGGAGTCGCTCCTACAGTTCGGCAACAACGCCTACTCCAAGCCGGCGACCGCCTTGAACATCCTGCGCGAGACGGTGCTGGGGCGCGAGCTGTTCGACTACGCCTTCAAGCAGTACGCGCAGCGCTGGCGCTTCAAGCGGCCGATGCCCGCCGACTTCTTCCGCACGATGGAGGACGCCTCCGGCGTCGATCTCGACTGGTTCTGGCGCGGCTGGTTCTACACGACCGACCACGTCGACATCGCAGTCGAGCGCGTCCGCCTCTTCCGCACCGACACGATGAACCCCGACGCCGAGAAGGCGGCGCGCCGAGCCGAGCGCGCCGGGCGCCCGCCGTCGCTCTCCGAGGAGCGCAACCG
>DASVPY010000003.1:0-52816 GCA_036389395.1 Pyrinomonadaceae bacterium | reverse complement strand
GTTTTTTGGCAAAAAAGGTCGTCCACATAGAGCCGACGCGGTTGGTGGTGGTCGCGACTCTGGCCTCGCGCGCCACTTGCCGCAGGCCGTCGGAGAGACGACGCCCGGCGCGTTCCAGTTGTTCGTAAACGGAAGGGTCGCGCAGGCGTTTGAGCGTGGCGAGTCCCGCCGTCATCGCCAGCGGGTTGCCGGAGAGTGTGCCGGCCTGGTAGATGTTTCCGGCGGGCGCGATGTGGCGCATGATTTCTTTACTTCCGCCGTAAGCGCCGACGGGGAGGCCGCCGCCGATGATCTTGCCGAGCGTGGTGATGTCGGGCGTCACACCATAAAGCTCCTGTGCGCAGCCGCGCGCGAGGCGAAAGCCCGTCATCACCTCATCGAAGATGAGAAGCGCGCCGTGCTTCGCGGTTATCTCACGTACCTTCTGTAAGTATCCATCCAGCGGCGGGACGCAGCCCATGTTGCCGACGACCGGCTCGATGATGACGGCGGCCACGTCCGCGCCGTGTTCGGCGAAGACCTGTGCGAGCGCGGCCGCGTCGTTGAAGGCGACGGTGATCGTCCCCGCGGCGACGGCCGCGGGCACGCCGGGGCTGTCGGGCAGACCCAAGGTGGCCACGCCCGAACCGGCTTTGACGAGCAGGCTGTCGCCGTGCCCGTGGTAGCAGCCCTCGAACTTGACGAGCTTCGTGCGGCCCGTCGCGCCGCGCGCGAGCCGTATGGCCGACATCGTCGCCTCAGTGCCGGAGTTGACCATCCGCACCATCTCGACGGACGGCACCGCAGCGATCACCTCTTCGGCGACTTCCAACTCCAACTCGGTCGGCGCGCCGTAGCTCGTGCCGCGCGTCAAGGCGGCGGCGAGCGCGGCGAGCACTTCGTCGTCGGCGTGGCCTAAGATCATCGGCCCCCACGAGCCGACGTAATCAACGTAGGTGCGCCCGTCGGCGTCGGTCATCGTCGCGCCCTTGGCCGAACTGATGAAGCGGGGCGTGCCGCCCACGCCGCGGAACGCGCGCACGGGCGAGTTGACGCCGCCCGGTATCAACTCGACGGCGCGGGCGAAGAGTTCACTTGAACGGTTCGACGAATGTTCTTGCGGTGCGGTCATGAGCCGTTATGCTAAATGTTCACGCTGCCGCGCGCAAGGAAGCCGCCTCGCCGGAAGCGTGTTATGCTGCGCCCGCTGCGGCGCAGGACGGAGCGCGGCGGCGGCCACTTACTTTTATGCTCGACAGGGAGACGGGCGAGTTGATCTTGGCCGGGCCTATAAGGCTCGGCCCACGGTTGCGGCGGCGGCACGTCCGCGCGCTGCCGTTGCCGCGGCCCGCAGTGAGTCTGATCAAAAACGGCCCGTGGCACTCGTTCCGCGTCGAGGGCGCGAACGAGCGCGGCGAGAAGCTGTTCGTCACGCTGCAATTTCACGGCGGGACGTTGAAGTGGATCGACTTCGTGGTGGACGAGCTTGATCGGACGCGCGTGCCGCAGGCCGACTGGGAGGACGCGCAGAAGCTTCTGCACGACCGCTGGCTCGAAGCCTGCCTGGGCACGCCGCCGCCTTACGCTTACCCTTGGGGGCGCGTCGAGTCGAGCTACGATCCGCGCTCGGATTGCAGCTCGATCATCGTCGCCTACGAACGCCGGCGCACGGGTCTGCTCGGCTGGCTGCTCGGCAGTTGACTTCAGCGCGCGATGCCGGAGACGGACACACAAGGCGCAGGCTGGCGACTGGCGCGGCGCACGCTCGCGCTCGGCGCGCGCACGCTCGTCATGGGCGTGCTCAACGTGACGCCCGACAGCTTCAGCGACGGCGGGCAGTTCTTCGATCTCGCGCGCGCCGTCGCGCACGCGGAAGAGATGCTGGCCGAGGGCGCGGACATACTCGACGTGGGCGGCGAGTCCACGCGGCCGGGCAGCGCGCCGACCGAGGCGGCCGAAGAACTGCGCCGCGTCGTGCCGGTCATCGAACGGCTCGCGGCGCTGCCCGGCGCGGTCGTCTCTGTGGACACGACCAAGTCAGAGGTCGCGCGCGCCGCGCTCGCCGCGGGCGCTGAGATCGTGAACGACGTTTCGGGTCTGCGCTTCGACTTCCACGTCGCGGACGAGGCGGCGCGCGCGGGCGCAGGGTTAGTCCTCATGCACTCGCGCGGCACGCCCGCGACGATGCAGCGGCTCCCGCCCGCGCCCGACGTGTTCGCCGACGTGGCGACGGGCTTGCGCCGCAGTCTGCGCATGGCCGAGCGGCGCGGCGTCGCGCGCGCGTCAATCGTCCTCGACCCCGGCATCGGCTTCGGCAAGACCTTCGCGCAGAACGTCGAACTGCTCGCGCGCTTCGACCGCCTCACCAACGCGTTCCCCGATCTGCCTTGGCTCGTCGGCGCGTCGCGCAAAGGCTTCATCGGCCGCCTGCTCGGCGACGCGCCCGCGGACGCGCGCCTCCACGGCACGATGGCCACCGTCACCGCCGCCATCCTCCGCGGCGCGGCAATCGTCCGCGTCCACGACGTACGCGCGGCGGTCGAGACGGCGCGGGTGGCGGACGCCGTCCGGCGGGCGAGTTTGACATGACGACGACGCAGGTCGTATCGTGCCGCGGCTGTGACGGGGCGTGACGAGTTTTGAGCCGACGGAGATTTATGGCAACTATGAAGACAGCGCGTAGCATCTGGCGCGCGGCGGCGCTCGCCGTGGTGCTCGCGTGCTCGACGGGGTTCACGGAGTGCTACAAGCCTGTGACGAAGACGGGGCTGCCGGATTACGTGCGCACGTTGGCCGTGCCGCCGTTCGAGAACCAGGCGTTGCGCTACAAGATCGAGTCGCGGTTTACGGAAGCCGTGTCGAACGAGATCATACGGCGCGGGCGTGGGTTGCGCGTGCAGAGCGGGCGGTCGGGCGCGGACGCGGTGGTGGACGGCGTCATCAAGAGTTTTTCGTTCTCCGGCGTGCTGCTGGACGAGCGCGGGCGGTCGCGCGTCTTCGAGGTGACGATTGTGGGCGCGGTCACGGTGCGCGACCAGGTGCAGAACCGCGTGCTCTACGACAACCAGAATTTCGTCTTCCGCGGCGAGTTCGAGTTCGCCAACGACCCGCGCACCTTCTTCAACGAGGAAGACCCGGCCGTGCAGCGCATCGCGCGCAGCTTCGCCGAGAGCCTCGTCTCCACGCTCGTCAACGGCTTCGGCGTCAACGAAGAGAAGCAGCCTTGAGATGAGCACGGCGACGCGCGAAGAGTTGCGGCGGCAACTGAAGCAGGGGAAGCTCGCACCGCTCTATTTGTTGTTCGGGCCGGAGGAGTTCTGGCGCGAGCAGGCGGCGCGCGCGATCACGGAAGCCGCTTTGAAAGGCGCGGCGCTGCGCGAGTTCAACGAGGCGACCTACAGCTTGGCGAGTGTGGACGTGCAGCAG
Organism: Pyrinomonadaceae bacterium; assembly: GCA_036389395.1. Lineage (GTDB taxonomy): Bacteria > Acidobacteriota > Blastocatellia > Pyrinomonadales > Pyrinomonadaceae > QHXQ01. Next base: position 49,411 of record DASVPY010000003.1, on the reverse strand, counting down.
GCGCTCGCCGCCGCCGAGCAGTTGCCGATGATGGCCGAGCGGCGCGTGGTGCGCATCACGGACTTCGCGCGCTTGAAGGAGGCGGACGAGGGCGCGCTGCTGCGTTACGTCGCGCGCCCGGCGGAGACTTCGGTCGTCATCTTCGTCGCGGACGATCTGGACAAGCGGCGCAGGCTGAGCAAGACGCTGCTGGACGCGTGCGTCGCGGTCGAGTTCGCCGCGCCGACGGACGCGGAACTGATCGCGTGGGCGAAGGATCAGTTGAAGCGGCTGGGGGCGGAGACGGACGAACGTACGCTGCGGCAGATCGTGGCGCTGGCCGGCCCCTCGGTGCGGCGTCTGACGAACGAGTTGCAGAAGCTGGCGACCGCCGCGCTGCCCGCCGGCTACATCACGATGGACATGGTCGAGGCGCTCGTCGGGCGCTCGCGCGAGTTGTCGAACTTCGAGTTGACCGATCATCTGATCGCGCGCGACCGGCGGCGCGCGCTCGAAACGTTGCGCAAGCTGCTGGCGGACGGCGCGGAGCCGGTCATGCTCGTGGGCTTGATCGCGAGCAACTACCACCGGCTCGCCTTGGCGAAGGAGTTGATGGCGCAGGGGCGACCGAACGAAGAAGTCTTCCGCGTCGTCAACATGCCGTACAGCAAGCGCGAAGATTTCCTGGCGACCGCGCGCCGCACGGAGGCGTCTGACCTCGCGCGCCGCCTCGCGCGCATCGCCGCCGCAGACCTCAGCATCAAGACCTCGCAAGCCACCCCGCGCCTCCAACTCGAACTGCTCGTCTGCGAACTGGCGAGCTAGCAGCCAACTCAGAAGGCGAGCGGGCGCAAGTCCGGCTCGACCCAGCCGGACTTGGCGGCGGGCGTCTGGATGAGGGCGCGGCTGTAGTGCGCGTAGAGCAGTTGGGCGTCGCCGCAGCGGGCGAGCAAGTCGTTGGCGACGGCGGGTAGAGTCTGCCCCGCGCCGGCTCGTTCGAGGAAGTGGCGCACGAGCTTCAGCCAGAAGAGCGTGATCGTCTCGTGGTACTTGTCGCCCGCGTGGTGGTGCGCGATGAAGCGGTGCAGACCCGCGCGCATCCGCGCGGCCGCTTCTGCGTCGGGCAGGTGCGCGACGTACCAGAGCGCGACCGCGAGGTGCGCGCGGTGGCTGAACTCCGCGGGCGCGATGGTGCAGGCCTCGAACCCGCGCACGATTGTTTCGAGCTGCGCCGCCCGCTCGAAGCGCGCCGGCAGCAGCGGTTCTTGTGACATCGCCTGAGTCTCCTTTCCGTCATAACGCGCGGGCGCGTGCATGTAAAGGGCGCGCCCGGCCCCTTTGACCAAAGCAAAAGCAGCGAGGCGGAGCGGCCTTTCGGGCCGCTCCGCCTCGCTGCGGTTGGGAGTAGCTTGTTAAACTTGCGGCGGCGTTACTGCGCCGCGGACGCCTGGTTGACGCGGGCCGTCAACCGCGCCTTGTAGCGCGCGGCGGCGTTGCGGTGCAGCACGCCCTTCTGCACGGACTTGTCGAGGATCGAGACGGTCTGCGACAGGAGTTGCTGAAGCGCGCTGTCGTCGCCGGCATCGAGCGCGGCCCGCAGCTTCTTGATCTGCGTCCGCATACGCGTGCGGTTGCTGCGGTTGATCTGGCGGCGGCGCTCGTTCTGGCGCATACGCTTCTCGGCTGATTTATGGTTCGGCATTAACTCTCTCCGGCAAAAACTTGCTGTCAATGGTGCGCGCCGCCCACAGACGCGGCCCTCGGCCCGCACGCAAAGGGCAGAGTATAGGGGGCGCGTTTAACCGTGTCAAGCCGCGAGCAGGGTCGCAGGTGGGCGGCGACGCGCGGCGAAAACTACAGGTCGCAAGGGCCTTCGGGCGCACCTGTTTTCGGCCCGGCCGCGCCCGTTTTTCGCCTGTTCGTTGACACCACGGCGGGCGTGTAGTAGCGTTTCGGCTGACCCATGTTGACGCCCTTTTCTCTCCGGCGAGCACCCGCCGCGCCCCGCGGCCCGGAACCTCCCGCGCGACAAGGAGACGCTGTCCGCAGTTGAAGAAGATCGAACTACCGCCCAGAGGCATCGAGACGCTCTTCGGCGTCCACGACCAGAACATCAAGTACCTGGAGTCGCTCCTGGACGTGCGCGTCAACGCGCGCGGGCAAGACCTGGACGTGGACGGCGACCCGGAGGACGTGGCCACGGTCGAGCGCATCCTCGAAGACTTCGCCGCCCTGTTCCGCGAGGGCAAGACCTTCACCGACCGCGAGCTGCGCGAAGCCTTCGCCCAGATCGCCGAAGACCGCGCCTACAGCTTGCGCGACTACTTCACCAAGGCGCGCTTCAACCCCGCCGGCAAAAAACAGGTCGCGCCCAAGTCCGCCAACCAGCGCCGCTACATCGAGTCCATCCAGCAGCACGACATCGTCTTCGGCATCGGGCCGGCGGGTACGGGCAAGTGCATCGCCGGCGACTCGCTGGTGCTGACGGCGCGCGGGCTGCTTGAGATCGGCGCGCTCGGCGCTTCCTTGCGCGCGGACGAATACGAGCCGATAGAGCTTCGCGTCCACGGCCTCGACGGCGTTGAGCCGGCGGCGCACGTCTACCGCGGCGGCGCGTCGGAGACGCGCCGCGTCACGACGCGCTTCGGCTTCCAGATCGAGGCGACGCCGGAGCACCCGCTTTTGACGCTGGGCGCGGACGGCACGCTCTGCTGGCGACGCGCGGACGAGTTGCGCGCGGGGAACGTGCTGGCCCTCCAACGCGGGCAACGCCTGTTCGGCTCGGACGCGTCAGTCAACTTCATTTACCGGCCTAGCGGGCCGTTTGACCACACGTCGAAGCCGGTCGAGTTGACGCAACTGGACGAGCCGCTGGCTTACATGCTCGGCGTGCTGACGGGCGACGGCTGCCTGACCTTCCGCAACCGCATCATCCTCTCGTCGGCGGACGAAAGCATCGTCGGCGCGTTCTACGAGTTGGCGTCACGCCTCGGGCTGCACGTCTTCCGCAACGGCGGCGCGCGCCCTTACGACTACATCATCGCCAGCGCGCAGCTCTACCAACTGCTCGCGCACCTGGGGCTGTCAACCGGCAAGGCGGCGACCAAGCGCGTGCCCGCCGCGATCCTGCGCGCGCCCGAACCAATCGTCGCCGCTTACCTGCGCGGCCTGTTCGACGCCGACGGCATGGTCGAGAAACGCGACGGCGTGGTCACGCTGTCCTCCGTCTCCGAGTTGCTGCTCCGGCAGGTGCAGATCGTCCTGCTGAACTTCGGCGTCGTGGCGGCCAAGGCCGTCAAGCGCACGCGCTACCGCGGCCGCGCGCACACGTCGCACCTGCTGACCATCGCGGGCGCGGAGGCCGAGCGGTTCCACGAGTTGATCGGCTTCGCGCTTGAACGCAAACGCGCGCGGCGGCAGGCGCGCACGCCGAACACCAACATTGACGTTGTGCCGCACGTCGGCCCGCTGCTGAGCGCGGCCGTGCGCGCGGCGACCTTCACGCGCGCGGAGCACCACCGGTTTGACGACTACCGCCGCGCAAAGCGCCGCCCCAGCTATCACAAACTGCACGAGTTGATCGGCGTCCTCGCCGCGCGCGGCGTCTGTAACGCGGCGCACGCGCGCCTGTGCGACCTGCTCGACCGCCGCCTACTGTTCCTGGAAGTCGCGGCCGTCGAGCCGGGGCGGGCGGAGGTCTACGATCTGACCGTGCCGGGCACGCACTCGTTCGTCGCCAACGGCTTCGTCAACCACAACACCTACCTCGCGGTGGCGATGGCGGTGCAGGCGTTGATGCAGAAGCAGGTGAGCCGGATCGTGCTGGCGCGGCCGGCGGTGGAGGCGGGCGAGAAACTGGGCTTCCTGCCCGGCGACTTGCAGGACAAGGTTGACCCCTACCTGCGCCCGCTCTACGACGCCCTCTTCGATCTGATTGACGCCGAGCGCGTCACCAAGCTCCTGGAGAAACGCATCATCGAAGTCGCGCCCCTGGCCTTCATGCGCGGACGCACGCTCTCAGATGCGTTCGTCATCCTCGACGAAGCGCAGAACACGACGAGCGAGCAGATGAAGATGTTCCTGACGCGCATCGGCTTCGGCTCGAAGGCCGTCATCACCGGCGACAAGACGCAGATCGATCTGCCGCAGGGCCGCCGCAGCGGCTTGATCGAAGCCGAGCGCGTCCTGGCTAACGTCGGCGACATCGAGTTCATCTACTTCACCGACAAGGACGTGGTGCGCCACCGCCTCGTCCAACTCATCATCAAGGCCTACGAGGAGCACGCCAGCAAGAGCAACCTCTAACACCACCCCGGCGCACGCCACTTTATCGCCGCAACGCGCAGGAGCGAGGCCATGCCCGTTGACCCCCTAACGACAACCGCCCTCACCGCCGCCGGTGCGTGGGTCTGGGACAAGTACGGCAAGTCCCTCACGGACAAGGCTGCGGGCGCTCTCAAAGACCGCTGGAAGAAATTTAAGTGGCGCAACGCGGCGGGGAAGTACCGCAGGAAGGTTAAAGAACTATACGGCACGATGCAGATCATGGGCATGGCGAGACCCGTGCCGCTGGACAACATCTTCACTGAAGTCCACCTGCTGGACAGACCCACTGCTTTCCGGCGGTTCGACATTGACCGGTTAAAGCAGGAGTCCGCCGATCCGGCCGCGCCGCCGGAAGCGCCACGCGTCGGTGGTCTTGAGCTGGTGAACAGTAAAAAGAATCTTTTCATCCTGGGCAAGCCGGGCGCGGGCAAAACCACCTTCCTCAAATACATTGCCATCCAGGCCGCCGAGCCAAACAAGCCGGTCATTGATAAAGTGCCGATCTTCGTCTCGCTCAAACAGTGGGCCGATTCCGGGCTTGGGCTGTTGCCCTTCATCGCCGAGCGGTTCGATACCTGTGACTTCCCTGCGGCGGGAGACTTCGTCGAAGAACTGTTGAAATCGGGCAGCGCCATTGTACTGTTCGACGGGCTGGACGAGGTCAACCAGGAGAGTGGTCAGCGTGACGAGCAGACGCGCGCGATGAACAACTTCGTCGAGAAGTACGGCCGCACGCAATGCCTCATCACCTGCCGCATCGCCGCCCGCGTTTATTACTTCCCCGGTTTCAGCTACGTGGAGATCGCCGACTTCACGGAGCAGCAGATCCAAACATTTGTCGCCAACTGGTTTCGGAATAGTGAGGGGGAAAAGGACGAAGAGACTTGCAAGAAATTTTTAGCGGAGTTCGACCGGTCGGACAACAAGGGGCTGCGCGACCTGGCCCGCACGCCGCTGCTGTTAACGTTGCTATGTCTGGCCTTTAACGAGACGCTGACCTTTCCGCAGCGCAGGGTCGAAATCTATGAGGAAGCGTTAGACGCGCTGTTGAAGAAGTGGGACGCGTCCCGCAGGATCAAGCGCGGCGAAGTTTACCGCCGGCTGTCGCTGGGCCATAAAGAGAATATGCTGGCCCGCATCGCGGCCGAGACGTTCGAACGAAACGAATATTTCATCCAGCAGTCTGTACTGGAGGGACTCATCGCGGATTACATCAAGAACGTCCCGGCGCACGACATGAGTCAAACGGCTGATGGGGAAACTATTCTGAAAGCGATTGAGGTTCAACACGGCATCTTCGTCGAGCGCGCGCGGCAGGTGTATTCCTTTTCGCACCTGACTTTTCAAGAATACTTTACAGCTAAATACATTGTCGCGAACGCGGCCAAAGGCACGTTGACGAAACTGGTCAAAGCACATTGCGCGGACAAGCGCTGGCATGAAGTATTCCTGCTGACGACCAGCCTGTTACCAGATGCCACCGAGTTCATGCAGACCTTTCGGCGCGGCGTTGACGAGTTGCTCGTGGGCAAGGAAAAGCTATGGGCATTGCTGGCCTGGGTGAATAAAAAATCTGCCGGGCTTAACGATCCAAATCAAAACATCGCGCGCGATAAAGCCCGCGCCCACGTCGTCGCCCTCGTGCGCGCACTGGCCCGCGACCTGGACACCGCTCTCGCCATCGCCCGTGACCTGGTGGGCGACCCGCCCCTTGGTCACACCGCCACGCCAGCCCGCGACCTGAACCTCATCGTCGACCTCGATATGTGCCTCGCGCGCGCCCGTAACTTGGCCCATACGTTGGAGTTGTATGAGTTCGCGCAAGGCTTGGACGTTCTCTCGCTCTCGTTAGATCCGACGATTGCCACGGATCGAGAAGACTTCGCAGACAGATTGCACGCCCTGATGATAGAGTGGAATTCGACGGAGATAGAGCGCCTGGCTGATTACTTCAACGCTACAGGCTTGCTCCAAGACTGTTTGGAGTGGGCTTTCATGTCGCCGGATGAAAAGAAGGCGATGCTGGACAGCTTGTATTTGCCGCCAGCGCAAGCCAGCGGCGGGCAGAGTGCTTGATGGCGCGTGCGGGTGGGTTGTCGGGCTGCACCGGGAATCCGTCAGGCAGGAGCCGGCTTGTCGCGGCATTAATGGTAACTACGCCGCGCCGATGGCGGACGAGTTGAATGATTGAAGTTATCAACCGCCAGCGGAAGCTACCGTTGGATTGCGAACGCTGGCGGGCGTTTACGGCGCGGGCACTGAAGGTTGTGCCGGCGGAGGGGGCGGGTGTGACAGTCGCTTTCGTCTCCGACCGCAAGATGCGCGAACTCAACCGGCGTTGGCGGGGGAAGGGGGGGACGACGGATGTGTTGTCGTTTCCGGCGGGGCAGGATGAGTTTGAAAAGCGGGCGGGGGCGACGTTGGGGGACGTGGTGATTTCGTTGGAGCAGGCGGCGCGGCAGGCGGGGGCGCACGGGTTGACGCTGGACGAGGAGGTGGCGCAGTTGATCTTGCACGGGCTGTTGCACCTGTGCGGGTATGACCATGAGACGGATGATGGCGAGATGAACGCGCTCGAACTGCGCTTGCGCCGCCGACTTAGAATATAATGCGGGAGAAGACAGGAGTCAGAAGCCAGAATGAAGAGCCGGCCTTTTCGCTTCCGGCTTCTGTCTTCTGGCTTCAGAATGCTGAATTTCTGGCTGCTGGTAGCTGGCTTCTGACTTCTGACTTCTGGCTCCTGGCTTCTGAGTTTGTCCCCGACCGTTTATGCAGATTGAGATCGTTATCACCGGCCTGTTGCTCGTGGCGCTGACGTTCGTGGCCATGATTGACATGGCGTTCGCGGAGTTGAGCGACGTGGGCTTGCGCCGCCTGATCGGGGAGTCGGAGGAGCGGCCGACGGTGGCGACGACGTTCCTCGCCGAAGTGTTGGAAAACCGCTCGCGCTTCCGGTTCACGCTCACCGCCACGATCCAAATCTTACTGGTCGGGCTGACGGTGCTCGTCACCTCGCTCACCTACGAGTGGCTGACGGAGAACGGCTGGTTCACGCACGCGCGCTTCCTCGGCGGGGCGGTGCTCGTGGGGCTGCTGCTGGCGGGCCTGTTCCGGCAACTGCTGCCGCGCCTCGTCGCGTCGCGCCGCCCCGAAGGGACGCTCCTGCGTCTGCTGCCGCTGCTGCGCCCCGTCTACCGCCCGCTCTCGCTGTTAGCTTTTACGTGGCACAAGTCGTTCGACCGGCCGCGCCGCGACGCCGGGCAGTTGACCGAGATCGGCGCGGGCGAAGAAGAGGAAGAGGAGACGACCGCCGACGACATACAGGCGCTCATAGACGTGGCCGAGGAGGAGGGCATCATCGAGGAGGCCGAGGGCGAGTTGATCCACTCGGTCATCGAGTTCGGCGACACGCGCGTCAGCGAAGTGATGACGCCGCGCACGGAGATCGCCGCGCTGCCCATCACCGCCACCGTGCGCGAGGCGCGCGACCTGGTCGTCGAATCCAAATACTCGCGCCTGCCCGTCTACCGCGAGCAGATCGACAAGATCGAGGGCCTCGTCTACGTCCGCGACCTGTTGCAGTGCTGGTGCGACGGGCGCGAGCAGGAGCCGATTGAGCCGCTCCTGCGCCCCGCCTACTTCGTCCCGGCCACGAAATCAGTCGCCGAGTTGTTGTCCGAGATGCAGAAGGGGCACGTGCAGTTGGCGATGGTCATAGACGAGTACGGCGGCGTCGCCGGCCTCGTCACGCTCGAAGACATACTCGAAGAGATCGTCGGCGAGATCGAGGACGAAGACACGCCGGCCGACGAGGTCATAGAGATCGTCGAAGGGGCGGACGGCTACTACGACGTGCTCGGCTCGACCGAGGTCGCCAAGATCGAGCGGCTCTTCGACTTCGAGTTCGAGGACGACGACTTCACGACCATCTCAGGTCTCGTCAGCAGCGAGCTGGGCTACGTGCCGCGCGCCGGCACGCGCGTCAACTTCCGCGGGCTGGACGTGGAGGTCTTAGAATCAGACGAGCGCAAGATCAACCGCCTGCGCCTGCGCCGCGCGGCGGAAGAGGCCAAGGCGGCCGAAGCGGAGTAAGATGCGTCAGCGGCGCGCTAGCCCGTTCATCGTTGCACTCATGCCAAAGAAGAAGAGTAAATTCCTATCGGGGCGGCGGATTGATCCGAAGGCGATCCGGGGCGGGGAAACGGTCGCGGACTTGATTGACGAGACGTTCCTGGCCTACAACGCGGCGCGGCTGCGCGAAGCGTGCCAGTTGTTCACGCAGAAGATGTTGGAGCCGGACGTGACCGTCGGTCTCTCGATCACGGGCGCGCTCACGCCCGCCGGCTTAGGCATCTCGGCGCTCATCCCGCTCATGCGCGCCGGCTTCGTGGACTGGATCATCACCACGGGCGCGAACCTCTACCACGACACGCACTTCGGCATCGGGCTGGCGCTGCACCAGGGCAACACGCAGACCTCCGACATCATCTTGCGCCAGGAAGAGGTCGTCCGCATCTACGACATCTTCTTCGACTACACGGTGCTGCTCGACACCGACGCCTTCTTCCGCCGCATCATCGAGGGCGCGGAGTTCCAACGCCCCATGTCCACGGCCGAGTTCCACCACCTCTGCGGCCGTTACGTGCGCGAGCGCGAGCGGCAACTGGGCCTGGAGTACAAGTCGCTCATCGCCGCGGCCTACGAGTTCGGCGTGCCGCTCTACACGTCAAGCCCCGGCGACTCATCCATCGGCATGAACGTCGCGGCCAAGGCGCTGCAAGGGAACAAGCTGGCCTTCGAGCCGTCGCTCGACGTGAACGAGACGGCCTCAATCGTGCTCGCCGCCAAGCGCGGCGCGATCCACGGCAAAGGCGATAAAGGCCGCAAGCACGGCGGCCGCTCCGCCGTCTTCATCCTCGGCGGCGGCAGCCCCAAGAACTTCATGCTCCAGACCGAGCCGCAAATCCAGGAAGTGCTCGGCATAGACGAGCGCGGGCACGACTACTTTTTGCAAATCACGGACGCCCGGCCCGACACCGGCGGCCTGTGCGTCGCGGAAGGCACATGCGTAGACGTGCCGAGGGATTTAAGCCTGTACCCCGATGGCGTGCCGATTGAGCGCTTGGTCGGGGCGTCCGGCTTCCACGCTTATTCCTACGACCACGAGCAGAAGAAGATCGTCCTCTCGGAAGTAGAAAAGGTGTGGCGCACGGGCGTGCAAGAGGTCTGGCGTCTGCGGTTCGGCTGGTACATGGGCACGCGGAAGGAGAAGTACCGAGAGGGCGAGTTGCTGGCCACGCCCGACCACCTGATCATGCTCAGCAACGGCTCGTACAAGCCGCTGAAGGCCCTGCGGCCGGGCGAAGGCCTCAAGGCCTTTAACACCTCCTACTCGGTCGGCGGCTACCGGCAGATCGGCCTGGGCGTCGGCAAGACCATCCCTGAGCACCGCTACCTGTTGGAGTTTGCGCTGGGGCGCAAACTTGAGCCGCACGAGGTCGCCCACCACCTCGATCACAACCACCTGAACAATAATCTCGACAACCTGGCCCCCGAACATTACCGCACCCACGTCGCCAACCACAGGCGGCTTGAGTGGCAGGCCAAGACCGCGGAAGAGCGGCGGCAATTCGGGGAACGCCAGCGGCGCAGGATGAAGGCCGGACGCGCCCAACGGATGTCGCGCCGGTTTTGGGATAATTTGTCGCCCGAAGAACTGGCGGAGTACGGGGAGAAGAAGCGGCGCGAGGCGCTGGCCGCCGCTCCGGCCGTGCGGGGCTACCGGCGGCAGCGCGCGCGTGAGTGGTTCGAGCAGTTGCCGGCGGACGAACAGGCGCGGCGGCGTGACCGGACGCGGCGGCAGACCTTAGAACGGTTTCAAAACCTCTCCGCGCGTGAGCGCGAGGAGTGGTGCGAAAAGTTCCGCCTCGGAGCGCACCCGCGCTTCAAGCACCAGATCGACGAAGAACGTGTCAGGGCGGCGCTCGTCGAGTCGGGCGGGCGCATCTACAGGGCGTGCGAGATTCTGCAAATTGATTGGCGCACGCTCAACCGCAGACTCAAAATGTACGGCATCACGAAGGAAGAGATTCGGGCGCGCTACGCCGACAACCACAAGGTCATCTCCGTCGAGCCGACCGGCATCATGGCCCCCGTCTACGACATGACCGTCAAACGCACCCGCAACTTCGTCGCCAACGGCATCGTCGTGCACAACTCCGGCGCGACGCCGGGCGAGGCGGTCTCTTGGGGCAAGGTCGATCCAGACCGGCTGCCCGACGCCGTCGTCTGCTACGTGGACGCGACCGTCGCGCTCCCCCTCATCGCCTCCTACGCGCTCGCCCGCCACGCGCCGCGCGAGCTGAAGCGCCTCTACGACCGGCGCGAAGAACTGATGAGCTTGCTGCTCACCGAGTACGAGAAGTCGGAACGAAGGTGAGACGTGTTGGGAGTTCAAGGTTCAAAGTTCAAGGTTCAAGATTCAACGCGCAATTAACTTTGAACCTTGAACTTTGAACCTTGAACATAAATCTGCGAAAGGGCTTCATGGGGAAAACGATCACGGACGACCAGCCGAAGGTGCTGTACGACTGCGCGAAGTGCCCGGCTTACTGCTGCGCCATCTACGACCGCGTGCAGGTGACGAAGCGCGACATCAGTCGCCTGGCCCGCCACTTCGCGCTCACTTACGAGGCGGCCGAGCGGCGCTTCACCACGCTCTGGCAGGACGAGCGCGTCCTGCGGCGCAAGGCCGATCCCATCTTCGGCAAGGCGTGCCGCTTCCTCGACCCGCGCACGCGCGGCTGCACCGTCTACCACGCGCGCCCCGCCGTCTGCCGCGAGTACCCGGCCCGCGCCCGCTGCGCTTACTACGACCTGCTCCAGTTCGAGCGCCGCCAGCAGGCCGACGAGCAGGTCGTCCCGCTCGTCCAGATCACGTTCCGCCAGGACTTGAAGAAGAAGGCCGACCGCAAAGACTACGAGAAGGTCTGGGAGTGGACACCGGAGAAGTAGGGGCAGAAGTTCAAGGTTCAAGGTTCAACGCGCAATTAACTTTGAACCTTGAACCTTGAACCTTGAACTCTTCTCTTCGGAGGGGCGACGATGCAGGAACTACTTACGCGCATGAGGGGCCGGCGGCTGGACGTGTATTGCGGCGGGGCGTCGAGCTTGCGGGGCGAGGTGTTGAAGGTCGAGGGCGGCGTGCTGCACCTGCGGGACGACGAAGGGCAGACGTGCTACGTCGCCGTCGAGAAGATCATCGTCTGTTGGGAAGCGCGCGACGACGACGGACACCGCGCCGGCTTCGTCTCGTGAAGGGCGCGCCCCCGGCCGATGCTGCCCGTGGGCCGCTTTAGTCGGCGGGCACGAGGAGTTCGAGCGCGTGCGGGTCGAGGCGCAGGTCTATTTCCGCCGGGGTCAGCGGGAAGCTGTCGGCCGCGCCGGGCCACGCCTCGTCGTCGAGGTGCAGGCCGAAGCCAGTCCACTCGAACCGGACGCGCCGAACGCGCCGGACGGGCAGCACCGGCACGGCGTCGCGGCCTGACAAGCACCCGGCCAGGTAAGCGTCCAGTGCGGCCCGGTCGCCGTCCGCGAGCAGGAGCACGTCCAGCCGGGCGTCGCCGGGATCGGCGGCGGGGGCGAGCATGAGGTTCGGCCCGACGTGCCTGATGTTCAGCACTTCGAGCAGGAAGTACGCGCCCGATAAATCTGCGCCGTCCAGTTCGACGCGCAGCGGCTTGGCGGGCCAGTCGCGCACACGCTCACGCAGCAGCCGCACGACGTGGCGCAGTCTCTCTTCGGGATCGGCGACGTGCGCGAGCGCGAGGTTGTCGCGGGCGTCGAGCTTGGCCATCAGGCTGGCGAACAGCCCCGCGCCGACGCTCTCGATGAAGCGGCACTCGCCCCAGGGGCCGTCGGCGACGCCGATGTCGAAGGGCACGCGCCGCGCCCGCGCCCAGCCGGCGATCAACTGCTCGGCCGTGTGGCCGGTCAAGCCGAGCGTCCGCGCGATGTTGTTCGCCGTGCCGAGCGGCAGGACGGCCAGCGGCACGCCGCGCCCGGCCAGCCGCTTGGCGACCTTGCCCACCGTGCCGTCGCCGCCCGCGACCGCCACCAACTCACGCGCGTCCGCCAGCGCCTTCTTCCAGCCTTTCTTTTTAGACGAGTGGTACGCGACTTCGTGCCCGGCGGCGCGGACGAGCGTCCGCAGTTCGTCGGCGTCGTGGCGCGCGTCGTCGCCCGCGCCGGGGTTGTGGATGAGTGTTACGTGCATGATCTCGCGCGCCGCCGCAGGGACGTTTTCGTGAAAGACGCATGGTAGCATGACGGCGCACCTGCAAGCGTTACATCCCGATTACCGGAGGTGGAGGCGGATGCGGATACTGATTGCCAATGACGACGGCATCTACAGCCCCGGCATCGCGGCGCTCGCGGCGGCGGCGACGCGCTTCGGCGACGTGCGGGTCGTCGCGCCCGACGTGGAAAAATCCTCGGCCGGGCATTCCATCACGGCCTCGCGCCCGCTCTCGTACCGGGTGACGCCGCTGCGCGACGTGCCCGGCGTCGAGGCGTACCGCGTTGACGGCACGCCGGCCGATTGCGTCGCGCTCGGCGCGTACCACTGGGAGACGGTGGACGTGGTGCTCTCAGGCATCAACCTCGGCCCGAACCTCGGCAACTCGATGTGGCATTCGGGCACGCTCGCCGCCGCCAAGCAGGCCGTGCTGCTGGGGATGCGCGGCATCGCGCTGAGCGCGCCGGTCACGCGCGGCGAACCGAACTTCGAGTTGCTCAGGCCGTGGGTCGAACGTGTCCTGGAGTTCCTGTTGCCGGCGCAAGAGCTACAACTCGTCAACGTCAACTTCCCGGACGGCGAGCCGCGCGGGCTGTGCTGGGCGCACCAGTCTGTGCGCCATTACGACGGCAAGGTCGTGCCCGCCGAAGACCCGTTGGGGCGGCGGCTCTTCTGGTTCACCGTCGTCCCGATTGAAGAGACGGAGGAGCATTCGGATCGCTGGGCCATCGAGCACGGCTACGTCTCGATGACGCCGCTGCGCCTCGACCTGACGGACGAGCGCGCCCTGGCCGCCGCGCGCGCGCAGCGCCCGACCGACGCACCGCCGCACGCGTGAGCTTTCAGGCGTCCGCGGAGAGGGAGGCGCGCGGGAGGAGCGTGTCGGGGACGGCGTCGAGGAAGCGTGAGACGGCGGGGAAGGCGTCGCCGTCCGCGCCGCGGTAGGGGTTGAGCGGACAGACGAAATAGAGGTGGCGGCGGGCGCGCGTCGCCGCGACGTAGAGCAGCCGGCGCTCCTCCTCCAAGTCCTCGAACTCGTCGTAGGAGCGCGAGGAAGGGAACCAGCCCTCGGTCATCCAGATGACGAACAGCGCGTCCCACTCCAAACCTTTGGCCGAGTGGACGGTCGAGAGCGTCACGTAGCCGCTGCCGCGCGCGCGCTCGTCCGAGCGGGCCGCGTCCGACGGGTCGAGCGCCACGTCGGCCAACAACTCGGCGGCCGTCTTGTAACGCTTGGCGATGGCGTGCAGGTGTTCGAGGTCGCGCGCGCGGCGCGGGTGGTCGTCGTAGCGGGCTTTGAGAATGGGACGGTAGAAGCGCAGGACGGCGGCGAGCTGCGCGGCCGGCGGGTTGTGTTCGACGAGTGAGCAGAGCAGGCGCGCGACCCGCGCGAGTTGATCTTTGTAGCCGGCCTTGGCCGGGAAGCGGTGCAGCTTGCGGAAGAGTCCCTCCTTCGCGCGCGCGGCGCGGAACTCTTTGCGCTCGACGCCGAGGTGGTCGAGTATCTGGTTCACGGTCGCGTCGCCGACGTGGTCGAGCAGCTTGAGCGCGCGGAACCAGGAGAGCGTGTCGGCCGGGTTGACGACCACGCGCAGGAACGCGAGCGCGTCCTTGACGTGCGCCGACTCCGCGAACTTGATGCCGCCGAACTTGCGGAACGGCAGCCCGTGCTTGCCCAGCTCGATCTCAAGATCGAACGAGTGCGAGCTGGCGCGGAAGAGCACGGCGACCTCGTTGAGCGGCACGCCCTCGTCGCGCAACTCCGCGATGCGCTCGGCGACGAAGCGCGACTGCTCGTTCTCGTCGCGCGCGCTGATCAGCAGCGGCGGGTCGCCGCCCTCCCCGCGCGCGTAGAGGCGCTTGGCGTACCCTTCCTGCGCCTCGGCGATGATGGCGTTCGCCACGTCGAGGATCGGCTGCGTGCTGCGGAAGTTCTCTTCGAGCTTGATGACCTGGGCGGCGGGGAAGAGGGCTGGGAACTCAAGCATGTTCCGGTGGCTCGCGCCGCGGAACGAGAAGATTGATTGGCACTCGTCGCCCACCACCGCCACGTTGTCGTGCGTCGCCGCGAGCAGCCGCACGATCCGCGCCTGTAGCTTGTTGGTGTCCTGGTACTCGTCCACCATCACGTAGCGGTACTGCTCCGAGAGTTGTTGGCACAACTCGGCGCTGCCCTCCAACGACTCGCGCAGGCGCACGAGCAGATCGTCGTAGGTGAGCAGGTGGCGCGCGCGTTTGAACTCCTCGAAGGCTTTGTACAACTCGGCGAGGGCCGCGCGCTCGTCCACGAACTGCGGGTAGGAGAGCTTGAGCACCTCTTCGAGCGGGCTGACCTTGTTGACCATCATGCTGAAGATGGCGCAGATGGTGCGCTTGCGCGGGAAGCGCCGCTCGCGCGTCAGGTGCATCTGCCGGCGCAGGAGGTCAATGAGGTCTTCCGTATCGCTCGGATCGAGCACGGTGAAGTTGCGCGCGACGCCGGCCGCTTCCGGGAAGCGGCGCAGGACGCTGTGCCCGAGGCTGTGGAACGTGCCGCCGGAGACGCGCTGGCAGCGCGCGTCGGCCAGCCCGGCCGCGCGCGCGAGCATACTCGACGCCGCGCGCCGCGTGAACGTGAGCAGCAGGACGGACTCGGGCCGCACGCCCGTCTCGACGAGCCGCGCGACGCGGAAGACGAGCGTGCGCGTCTTGCCCGTGCCCGCGCCCGCGACGATGAGGAGCGGGCCTTCGGTCGTCGTCACGGCCTTGAGCTGCGTCTCGTTCAACTCCTGCTCGTAGTTGATGCCGCGGGCGCGCTGCACGACCGTCGTGGGCTTCAGGACGAGCCGCGTCCTTGTCTGCGTGGACGCGGCCTGGCCCGCTTCAAGCGCGCGCTTGAAGGCTTTGAGTTCCGCGGCCAATTCGGCGACCGTCTGGTAGCGTTGCTTCGGCGTGCGGTCGAGGGCTTTGGTGAGGATGCGCTGTAGGTCGGGCGCGAGTTGCGTCTGGAGCGCGGCGCGCAGGCGCGGCTCTTCGTGCAGGATGGCGTGCATCGTGTCGATCTGGTTGTCGCACGCGAACGGGCACGCGCCCGTCAGCATCTCGCACAGGACGACGCCGAACGAGAAGATGTCGCTGCGCGGATCGACGCGCTGACCGAGCAGTTGCTCCGGCGACATGTAGCTGATCGTGCCCATGATGGTGCCGGACTGCGTCTGGACGCCGCGCAGCAGGGTCTTCTGCGCGCTGTCTTGCGCGGCGGCGGGCACGCGGCGCGGCGCGAGTTTGGCCAGGCCGAAGTCGAGAATCTTCGCGTAGCCGTCGCGGCGGATCATGAGGTTTTCGGGCTTGAGGTCGCGGTGGATGATGCCGGCCTCGTGCGCCTTCGCCAGCCCTTCGGCGAACTGGAGCGCGATCTCCAAGGCGTCGCCGATCTGTAGCGTGTGGTGTGCGATCTTGTGCCGGAGGGTTTCGCCTTCGACGTACTCCATCGCCATGTAGGGGCGGCCCGCGTCTTCGCCGAACTCGTAGACGGTGAGGATGTGCGGGTGGTTCAGAGCGGAGGCGGCGCGGGCTTCTTGCAGGAAGCGGCGGCGGCGGTCTTCGTGCGCGACGTATTCGGGCGGCAGGAGTTTGAGCGCGACGACGCGGTGCAGCTTCTCGTCGTAAGCCTTGTAGACCGCGCCCATGCCGCCCGCGCCCAGCGACTCCATGATCCGGTAGTGTGCGATGGTGGTTTCGGACATCGGCGGCAGCTTCGGGAGGCGGCCGGGCTTATTTTAACTCAAAGTCAAGGTAGGAAGAATCGCCGGCTAAGTAGTTCGGAGATGTCTGTAGCCGGAGAAAAGATTAACACAGAGTACACAGAGGGCACACAGAGTACACAGAGTTCTTAACTGTGTCCTCTGTGTCCTTCTCTGTGTACTCTGTGTTAACCCGGCCGCACATCGCCAAGCACGCCAAATGAAGAACCGGCCGACGCTTCGGAGGGGGAACGAAAGCGCCGGCCGGTCTCTGCTGGTGCGAACGAGGGGGAGTTATTCGCCTAGCACTTGGGCGGGGAGCGGCACGCGGCGGAAGCCGACGATGCGCTCCGACCAATAGTCGTTGAATGTCGAGTAGGTTACGCCGTGGCTCGAAGAGGCGTGGTAGAAGCCGTTGGCGTCCGCCACGATGCCGACGTGCTTCAGGTTGTTGAAGAAGACCAGCGTGCCGAACTTGTACTCCTCGCCCGGCTGCGGCGGCTCGAATTCGACCCAGAAGCGGCGCGCGCTGCCCCGCTCGAAATTCACGCCCGCCGCCTGGAACACGCTCCACACGAATCCCGAACAGTCGAACACGCGCGGGCCCGTCGCGCCGTAGACGTAAGGCGCGCCCAGCCGCGCGTCAATCGCCGTGAGCATCGTCTGGTTGAAGCGCAGGAGCGGCGGCGCGGCCATCGTCCGCTGGAACAAGTCCACCGCCTCGGGGCGGGCCTCGGAGACGACGAAGATGTCGTTCTCCAGGCGGGTCGCGCCGTCGGCGTCGAGACTCTTGGCGACCTGCCGTGGGCGCGTGTCGGTCTGGGCGTGGGCGCTGAGGGCGAGCAGGCAGAGGGCGAAGCAAGCGCCGAGCGCACGGGGGAACAGTCTGTTAACGGGCATGTACGGGGGCTATGCTCCTTCTCGAACCAGTCTCGTTACTACTTAAAAAAGGGAACTGCTTGGGTGTGAGTATTGAGTGCTGCCTTGTGGCAGCGACAAATAGAGAATACAGAACACTTACAGCCCGGCCAAGCGGCAATGTGACTGTTTCGTGACAAAGCACCGGCCGGTGCGGCGAGTTGGACGGAAACTGTCCAGCCGGCGGCAGTAAAAGAGAGTTGTTAGAGGTAAGTAAACAGCGGCTTACGTCGCCGGTTGGCAGAAATGGCTGCGGTCATTCTGACAAACAGGCGGTTTATTGAGGTCTGCTCGGCTGCTGTGTATGCCTCAGCAATTTTCCGGCAACCCGCTCAATTTTCAGCCCTTGCAGTTAAAGCGCAACTTCAATCCAAAGTGGTCTGGACATCGTTCGGGCGTCTTCGCGCTTGAGTTGACCCCGTAGTCGCGGGAATAGCCCTGCGGTACACGGGTATAATGCGGTCAAACTACGATCCGGCTCTAAAACGTGCCGTTTCAAGCCTTTCCCCCTTGATCCACTCTCCTCCGCGCGTGATCCACTCCGTCCCTGCACTGATCCACTCGTCCCCTAACATGATCCACTCCGTCCCCAACGTGTTCCACTGCGTCCCTGACGTGATCCACGCCCGCGGCCGCGTGCTCCACTCTTCCGGCAACGTGTTCCACTGCGTCGGCCACATGAGCCACTCGCCCGCTGACGTGCTCCACTCCGCCGGCCGCCTGATCCACTTTGCCGTAAAGGTGATCCAGCCCGGCGCGCGCCCGATCCACGCCGCCGCGCACTCGACGGGTACTGCGGCGGGCCGCCCGGCCGCGCGGTATAGCCAAGCGGGCCGGGTCGTGGTAGGATGCGCGCCCAAGAAAGGGAGTGACCCCCGCGATGCTTCTCGTTGCCACCAAGACGCTGGCGCACGACGTAGAACTGCCGACCCGCACGCCGCTGCTCGAAAAGCTACAAGAGAAGGGCCTGATGCCGCTCGTCCGCTCGGCCCGGCTGCACGCCTACGAAGTGGCCCTGCTCGGCGCGGAGCGCACCAGCGAGTTGGAGCGCGCCGTGGCCGCGCAGGCCGACGCCGAGGGCGAAGCCCCTTACGTGCGCGGCGACCTCTTCTGCTTCGAGGACTTCGTACACTTCCTCATCTTCGCCGACGGCGGTGCGCCGACCGCTCAGTTGCGCGCCGGCATCGTCTACGAGCCGGACACGCCCGACCCGCGCGGCAAGCTCGACGCCTTCTGCCGCAACGTCTTCGACGCGCTCGAAGCGGCGCGCGGCTTCAGCAACCTGAAGGCGGCCGGCGCGCTGCTCGAAGTCCAATGGCAGGAGCCGGACGCGGACGCGCCCGAAGGCTTCGCGCGCTTCGCCGCCGAGGGCGCGCAAGAGTCTACGCGCAACGCCGTCGTCGCCGACTGGCTGCACGTCGCCGGCATGTTGGAGAACACGGAAGCGCGCCACATCCTGCGCCGCTTGGTCGAAGCGCAGCGCGAGGGGCGCACGGGCGCTGGTGTGGTCGGGTTGGAGAGAGAGGGCGTGGCCGAGTCGCTGCTCGAACGCCTGGCGGGCGTCGGTCTCATCAAGCGCCAGGTGTTGGTCAGTTGCCGCAAGGACGGGCGCTCGCTCTTCCGCCTGCCGTCGGCCGACGCCCTGCACGTCTTGAACGCGAGCAACGCCGTCTGTAGCGAGTGCGGCGCGTCCATCGCCGACGAGAAGGCGGACGAGATCACCGTGCCCACTTCGCTGACGACGACGCTGCTGCAAGACGGCTCTTGGCTGACGACGCACCTGCGCTCGATCCTCGTCGGCCTGGGCGTGCCCGAAGCGCAGATCGAGACGCGCCCCGTCTCGGGCGAAGGCGAGTCGCGCGCGATGGCGCACCTGTGCGGCGAGACGTTCCTGTTCCTCTTGCGCGACGGCGACTGGACGGGCGCGGACGCGCGCCGCTCCGTCGAGGAGCAGGCGCGCACCGACGCCGCGCACCTCGTCATCATCGCCACGGGCAAGATTCAGGACGAAGCGCGCCAACGCCTGCGCGAGCACGCGCGCCGCCGCGCCCACGGCCGCACCGGAGCGCCGGACGCGCTCTTCATCGAGGGCATGGAGACGGTCGCGCCCGAACTGCAACAGGCCTTCGAGCGCGTCGCGCTGGGCGCGCTCAACGACGAACTGTGGCCGCTCGACGCCGGTCTCGGTCTCAACGCCGCCCAACTCGTCGCCGCCCGCTTCCGCCTGCTGCAACACACCGGCGCACTCCGCGAACTCGCCGCCTCCGCCGCGGGCGCGCTCGCCGGCAGCCTGCGCGAAGTCTGAACAGTAGGCAGGAGTCAGAAGCCAGAAGCCGGTAAGGAGGCGGTAGAGAACGCGGAAGATGAAAGGCCGGCCTTTCATTCTGGCTCCTGGCTCCTGGCTCCTGCCTGCTGCCTTTTACGTTTGACAACCCGCGCTGCCGCGCGCGAATCTTAGAGTAGCAAACGCCTCCCCCGGCGTCGTCGTGCCGTCCAGGACAAGAAAGTTGCCGTTAGTGATGAAGACAAGAAGGGTCGGATTCTTCCTGCTGGTGTTTGTGCCGGCGCTCGCGCACGCGCAGACGCCCGCCGCGCAGGCCACGCGCCCGCGCACCGTGACGACGGCCGCGCTGCAGACGGCCGCCACGCCCGCCGTCGCGCAGACGCCCGCGCCTACGGTCAGGCCCGCGGTCGTGCCGCAACAGCCCGCCGCGCAGAGGCCGGCCGGCACGTCGCAGCCCGACGCGCCGCCTGCGGTCGTGCCGAGTGCGAGCGTGCCGCCGCTCGGGCCGGCGGTCGCGCCGACGCCTTACGTCCCGCTCGCGCCCTTGCAGCCGGCGCGCCCGCTGCCGGCGGCGCGCGTGCGCGCGCACATCGCCGAGGCCGAGCGCGCGCTCAAGACGCGCGTGCGCCCGACTTCATTCGGCAGCGGCGCGGCCGGGTTCGTCACGCTCGCCGCGCTCGATCAGGACAGCGGGCAAGTCCACCTGCTCACGCTGCCCAAGCAGACCTTCCTGACGCAAGGCTTCGAGACCACGCTGACCTCTTCGCGCGGCACGCTGCTGCGCGTCCGCGTCGTGCGCCCGAACTACGTCAACACGGCCGTCGTCGTCGCCGACACCGCGGGCCGACAGCTCGCGCCGCTCCTGGTCGAGTACCCGATTGAGAAGTTCGGGCGCGTGACCGAACTGGCCTACTACACGTCCGCGCACCCGGCGCTGCTCTCGCCGGAGTTGATCAAGGCCGGACAGGCTTACGTCCACACGATGGTCGAGCTGGCGGCGAGGCGTCTGAAGGACAAGGGCGTGACGATCACGCCGTTCATACAGGACGTGGCCGAGCGCCTGTGCCTGGTCGAGCACGTCGATCACGACCGCTTCCGGCGCGAGGCGCGCGTGGCGCTCTACGAGGAGATTTACGCGCTCTACGCGCTGAACGAGTTGAACACCTACCGCTACTCGGTCTCGACCGCGGGCGCGGGCGGCATGGTGCAGATGATCCCCTGGACGTACCAGATGATCCGGCAGCGGCACGCGGGCGTCGGTCTCAACCCGGACTTCGTCGCCGGGATGCGCAACCACGGCAACGCGCTCGAAGCGATGCTGCTCTACATGCAGGACACTTGGAGCGACCTCGCGCTCGACCCAGACCTGAGCGGGGCGCGCTCGGCCGGTCTCGCCACGCCGGAAGAGTTGATGGCGGCTGGTTATAACTCGAACCCGGCGCGGCTCGCCGCCTACGCGCGGCGCGGGGGCGCGGGCTGGCGCACGCTCATCCCGCGCGAGACGCAGATGTACCTCCAAATCTACAAATCCGTGGACGCGCTCATGCCCTTCAAGTCGCGCGTCGAGCAGCCGCGCGCGCCCGCGCCGGTGCAACCGCTGCCCGTGCCCGCGAGCACGCCGACGCCTTAAAAGTTCCGGATGAACTCGGCGGCTCTGCATGAGACTGTGCGGGCCGCCGACGCGGTGCGCTATACTGTCCGGCATGGAGGTCTTGAATTACACGATTGTCATTACGCCGGACGAGACGGGCGGCTACGTCGTCACGTGCCCGGCGTTACCGGGCCTCGTGACGGAAGGCGACACCATCGAGGAGGCGCGCGCGATGGCGCGTGATGCTATCTCGGGCTATCTGGAAAGCCTGCGCATGGACGGCGAGCCGCTCCCCCTCGATACCTCCGTCACCACAGAGACGATCAGCGTAGAGGCCGCGTAACGGCGTCTCCCTCATCCGCCCCGCCTCAAAGCAAGTCTAAAAACTCATCCACGGTCAAGCCCGCCTGCTCGACAATACTTCTGAGCGTCCGCGGCTTCAAGTCCTTCCCGTGATAGGCGACGGTCACGCGCCGGCTACCCTTTTTCAAGATATAGTGGCTGCCCGTCGTGTGATGAATAACGAAGCCACCGCGCACGAGGGCTTTGATAACTACTTTTGGCTTTAAGCTCGGCAACTTATTCGGTATTGGCATATGCCTTTACTACATCAGCAACTGTTGTGCGACTTCGACCGCGCCGGTGTCAACGTCTACTGGATAAGTCTGCCAAGGGATAAATCGCAACGTGCGCGCGCAGCAGTGCGCTTTGCGCGCACGCGGGTTTCGCGTTAAAGTACGCGGCGATACGACATAGTTTCTCCTCTCCGTTTCGATCCAACCGAAGAAAGGATTCGTCCACGCGTATGCAACGGACTACCCGTGCTCTGAAACTGTTCGCCGTCGGCCTGGCGCTCGCCCTCGTCACGCTGCAACTCGTCTACGGCCCGCGCGCCGCCGCGCAAACCCCGCCCGCGCCCGACGCGCCCGTCGAGCAGACGCGCAAGAACATACAGGTCTTGAAGGGGCTGCCCGAAGCGCAACTCTTCCCGCTGATGAACTTCATCAGCGCGTCGCTCGGCGTCCGCTGCGGCTTCTGCCACGTGCAGACCAAAGACCCGCAGACCGGGCGCGACGAGTGGGACTGGGCCAGCGACAACAACGAACACAAAGGGATCGCGCGGCGCATGATGCAGATGACCATGAGCATCAATAAGACGAACCGCATAGACGTGGGCCCCACGGGCGTCACCTGCTACACCTGCCACCACGGCTCGACCTCCCCGTCGAACCTGCCGGCACTGCCCCTGACCGCCTCCGGGCACGAGCCGCCCGCGGGGCCGCCGGGCGGCGGCCGACCCGCCGCCGGCAACGCGCCGGGCGGCCCGCCGGCCGCGGGTGGTAACGCACCGGGCGCGGCCGCGCCCCAGGGGCCGCCGGGCGCGCCCGGCGCGGCGGGGCCGGGCGGCGGCGCGCGGCCCGCACGCCTGACGCCGGAGCAGGTCATAGACAAGTACGTCGCGGCCGTGGGCGGGCGCGAGGCGGTGGCGAAGGTGCAGACGCGCGTCCTCAAGGGCACGCGCGAGGCGTCGCAGAACCGCAACTATCCCATCGAGGTCACGCTCAAGGGCGCGGACAAGTTCGTGGTCATGGCGACGACGCCGCAGGGGCAGGTCATGCAGAGTTACAGCGGCACGAGCGGCTGGAGCAAAGACCCGCGCGGGACGCACGCCGCCACGCCCGAAGACCTGGCGGCGTTTAAGAGCACGGGCGCTGTCTACAGCCTGCTGCAACTGACCACGCCGCCGCAGGGCGCGCGCGTCGGGCGCGGGCGCGTGGACGAGCGCAACGCCAACGTCCTCGTCTACAACCCCAAGCCCGGCGTCACCGAGCGGCTCTTCTTCGACGCCGAGACGGGGCTGCTGCTGCGCCGCCTGACGCTGACCGAGACGGTCTTGAACCCCATCCCGGAGCAGGTGGACTTCGAGGACTACCGCGACGTGGACGGCGTCAAAGTCCCGTTCACCATCCGCATCTCGAACATCGACACCTTCTTCAGCTCCACGCGCAAGTTCACAGAGATCAGACACAACGTGCCCGTGGACGACGCCCTGTTCCAGATGCCCGCCGCCGCGCCCAAGCAGTAAGAACGAACCGCGAAGCTGCACGAAGCGGCCGCGCACGATGTCTCGTGCCGGCCGCTTCGTGTCGTTGCGCGTATTTAGCAGGACGCCGCCGCGGCAAGCCGTTGGGCGCTTGCGCCGCCGCGTGTACAATGTGCGCGTGCGAGGAGGCACGAACACGATGAGCCTGCCGCGGCCGTTACCGACGTTCCCCGCCGAAGAGTACCAGTGGCTCGAACGCGGCTCCGAACTCAGGCACGAGTACCTCGACGGCCTCGTCTACGCGATGGCCGGCGAGAGCCTCGCGCACAGCACGATCTGCTTCAACCTGGCCGCGCTCATCGGCCCGCAGCTCAGAGGAACGCCGTGCCGCGGCTTCTCGCCGAACATGAAAGTCCGCACCGGCACGGGGCGGCTCTACGCCTACCCCGACCAGATGATCGTCTGCGGCGAGCCGAAGTTTCACGACAAGCAGCGCGACGTGCTGCTGAACCCGACGGTCATCATCGAAGTGTTGTCGCCTTCGACCGAGGCTTACGACCGCGGCGAGAAGTTCCTGCGCTACCGCACCGAGATCGAGTCGTTGCAGGACTACGTGCTCGTCGCCCAGCACGAGCCGCGCGTCGAGCACTACCGCCGCCAGCCCGGCGACGAGTGGCCGATGACCGCCGTCAGCGGTCTCGACGCCGTGCTCGAACTGCCCACCATCGCCTGCCGCCTCCCGTTGTCTGAAGTTTATGATCGGGTTGCGTTCGGCGACGGATGAAAGGCAGAAGGCAGGAGCCAGGAGTCAGAAGCCAGAAGGTCTTAACCGCGCGGCTCGTCGCCGGGAGCGCGGGCATCCCTGCCCGCCATGAGCGCGAAGGCGCGAACAAGAAGAAGCGGCGGCCTTCGACGTTGAAGGCCGCCGTTACTTCGTTAGCGTGCTGGCGCACGCTTGGCGGGCAGGGATGCCCGCGCTCCCGGCAGAGAGTTGCGCGCTCCGCGCTAACTTCTGGCTTCTGACTCCTGGCTCCTGCCTCTTGCCTTCAGTCCCCGTATTGCAGCGTCTCGTTGTCGAGTTGGAGGTCTGGGACGGCTTCGTCGCGTGGGCGGTCGGCGTATTGCAGGCGGTAGAGCCGCCAGTAGAGACCGCGGCGGGCGAGTAGTTCCTGGTGCGTGCCCTGCTCGCGTATCTCGCCGTGGTGCATGACGACGATGCGGTCGGCGCGCTGGATGGTCGAGAGCCGGTGCGCGATCAGGACGGACGTGCGGTCGCGCAGGACGCGCTCGATGGCCTGTTGGATGAGCTGCTCGGTCTCCGTGTCAATCGAAGAGGTCGCTTCGTCCAGGATGAGCAGCGCCGGGTCGAAGGCGAGCGCGCGGGCGAACGAGATCAACTGCTTCTGCCCGACCGAGAGACCCGCGCCGCGCTCGCGCACCTCCGACTCGTAAGCGCCGGGCAGCCGGCGGATGAACTCTTCGGCGCGGACTTCGCGCGCCGCCCACGCGACGCGCTCGGCGGGGATGTCCGCGCGCCCCAGCCGGATGTTGCCCGCGACCGTGCCGCTGAACAGGAACACGTCCTGCAAGACGACCGCGAAGTTCTCGCGCAGCGATTTCAACTCCCACTCGCGCACGTCCACGCCGTCCAAAAGTATCCGCCCGCGCTGCACGTCGTAGAAGCGCATGAGCAGGTTCGTGATCGTCGTCTTGCCCGAGCCGGTGTGCCCGACGAGCGCGACCGACTGCCCCGGCTCGACCACGAACGACACGTCCTTCAAGACCCAGTCCTCGCCCTTGTAGGCGAACCACACGTTCTCAAACTCGATGCGCCCGCGCGCGCGCCCGGTCTTGCGCGGCCGGGCGGGCGTCGTGATGGCGAGCGGCAGATCGAGCGCGCGGAAGATGCGGTGCGACGCGACCATCGCGGCTTGCAGGACGTTGTACTTGTCCGAGATGTCGCGGATCGGCTGGAAGAGTTGTTGCGAATACTGGATGAAGGCGACGAGCGCGCCGAGCGTGAGCGCCTGCGCTTGGCCCGTCGTGCGGATCACGCGGTAGCCGCCGAACCAGATGACGAGGGCGATGCCGACCGCGCCGATCAGATCGACGAGCGGGAAGAAGACCGCGTAGTAGAAGATCGTATCTATGTTGGCGCGGCGGTAGTCGTCGTTCAGATCGTGGAACTGTCTGAGCGACTTGCCCTCGCGGTTGAAGAGTTGCACGACCTGCGCGCCGGAGAGGTGCTCTTGCAGGAAGGCGTTGATGCGCGCGAGGCGCGTGCGCACCATGTCGTAGCCGCGGCGCGCGCCCTTGCGGAACCAACTCGTCGCCCAGACCAAGAGCGGCACGGTCACGAGCGTGACGAGCGACAACTGCCAGTCCATCGTCAGCATGATGCCGATGATGACGAAGATCATCACCACGTCGCCGAGCACGTCTATGATGCCGGAGGTGAACAGTTCGTTCAAAGCGTCCACGTCGGACGTGAGCCGCGTCATGATGCGCCCGACGGGCTGGCGGTCGAAGTAGGCCACCTCCTGGCGCTGCAACTTCTCGTAGAGTTGGGCGCGCAGGTCGAACATGACGCGCTGCCCGACGGAGTTCAGCAGCACGACCTGGAAGTAGGAGCAGACGAAGAAGAGCAGGCGCACGGCGAGCATGGCGAGCGCGAGGTAGCCGAGCTGCGCGACGGCCGCGGCCCAGGGCTTTTGCCCGCTCGTCGCCGGCAGGATGTCCCAGTCAATCGCGTACTGGATGAACTTCGGCGTCAGCACGCCGAGCGCGTTCAGGACGAGCGTGAGCGCGAGCGCGGGCGCGAGCGTGCGCTTGTAAGGCCCCAGGTACCGCAGCAGCCGGCGCGCGATCTGCCAGTCGTAGGTCTTGCCGATGGCCTCTTCTTCGTGGAACTGTTTGACCGCGGATGACATAAAAGCAGTGACGAGTGACGAGTTAAAAACGTCGTGTTTGTTGGTTGTCGTTCGTGTTTAGTTGTCGTTCGTGTTAGCGCATGGTGCTGTCTAGCCCTTTGCTCGTGTCGGCCGCGGCGGCTTCGAGGTGCGCGCGGCGGGGGAAGTGGAAGAGGAGACCGAAGGCGGCGAGCGCGAACAGGAGCACGATGGGCCGCCCCGTCAGGAAATAGTTGACGAGGCCGAGCAGCGCCGTCAGCTCGCAGAGCGCGAAGGCGAGCACGTAGGCTGTGGTCGCGGCGTCGGGGCGCTGCGTGGCGACGGCGCGGCGCAGCAGCAGGTACTTGACGACGAACGAGAGCGCGAAGGTCGCGCCGCCCAGCACGTCGAGCAGTTGGAAGCGCAGCGCGTCTTCGCCCGCGGAGGGCGCGATTGGGATGAAGCGCGTCAGCGCGACTAAGATCGCGATGGTGACGAACTGCGCGCCCCAGAGCACCATCAGCCCGCGCGTGCGCGCCGTCACGTTCGCCGGTTTTGGTTGCGGGTTCATCATCGCTTGCAGCTCAACTCGCGGCCAGTTCCTCTTCGAGCAGTTGCCGCTCGTGGAGGTCGGCGTATTCGCCGCCGCGGGCGAGCAACTCATCGTGCGTGCCCTGTTCGACGATGCGGCCTTCGTCGAGGACGCAGATCAGGTCGGCGTCGCGCACGGTCGAGACGCGGTGCGAGACGAGCAGGCTCGTGCGCTCGCGCATGACGCCGCGCAGCCGGCCCAAAATCTTCTCCTCCGTGTAGGTGTCCACGGCCGAGAGCGCGTCGTCGAGAATCAGTATGCGCGGCTGGCGCATGACGGCGCGCGCAATCGCGGTGCGCTGCTTCTGCCCGCCGGAGAGCGTGATGCCGCGCTCGCCCACCAGCGTCTCGTAGCCGTCGGGGAACTCGCGCACGTCGTCGGCGAGACCCGCGATCTCGGCCGCCCACTCCACGTCCGCCCGCGCCGGCTGCTCGACGCCGAACGCGATGTTCTCCGCCAGGGTCTCGCTGAACAGGAACGTCTCCTGCGGCACGTAGCCGGTGGCGGCGCGCAACTGCGCGAGCGGGTAGGCGCGCACGTCCACGCCGTCCACGAAGATCGTGCCCGGCGGCGGGTCGAGCAGACGCGGCAGCAGGTTCATCAACGTGGACTTGCCCGCGCCCGTGCGCCCGACGAACGCGACGGTCTGCCCCGCCTCGATCACCAGGTTGATGTCGCGCAAGACGGGCGGCATGTGTTCGCTGTAGTTGAACGTCAGGTGGCGAAATTCTATGCGCCCGCGCACGGGCGGCAGCGCGCGCGCGCCCGGCGCGTCGGCAATCGCGGGCGTCGTCGTGAAGATCGCGTTCATGCGCTTCCAACTGGCCGTGCCGCGCTGGTAGAGGTTCACGACGTAGCCGAGCGCGATGAGCGGCCAGATCAGGCGCGTCAGGTACAGGTTGAACTCGGTGAACTGCCCGACCGACATCTGCCCGCTGATGGCCATGCGCCCGCCGACGTAGAGGATCAAGACGTAGCCCAGCCCGATCAAGAACTGCATGAGCGGGCGCATGGCTGCGTCTATGCGGGCGAGCGCGAGGTTGCGCTCGGCGTACTTGCGGTTGAGATCGTTGAAGACCGCGATCTCGGCGTCCTCCTGCGCGTAGGCGCGCACGACGCGGATGCCCGTAAAATTCTCCTGCGCGCGCGCCGCGATGTGCGCGAAGAACTCCTGTATGTTCTCGAAGCGCGTGTGGACTTGCTGCCCGAAGAATTTCACGGTCAAAGAGACGAGCGGCATCGTGACGAAGAGCAGCAGCGTCAGGCGCACGCTGATCCGCAGCATCAGCGGCAGGATGAGCACGACGACGAACACGGTTTGCAGCGTGTACATGATCATCGGCCCGGCCAGTTGCCGGACGGCCGACAGATCGTTGGTCGCGCGCGCCATCAGGTCGCCGGTGCGGTTCGCCTGGAAGAAGGCGAGCGGCAGGCGTTGCAGGTGCGCGTAGAAGTCCTGCCGCAGATCGTACTCGACGTGGCGCGACATGCCGATCAGGATGCGCCGTTGCAGGAAGAGGAACAGCCCGCTGACGAGGCTGACGCCGAGGATGGTCAGCGCGTAGCGCGTCAGCGTCGCCCAGGAGAGACCGGTGTGCAGGCTGTCCACCGCGCGCCCGACCAGCCAGGGGATGAACAGCCCGACCACGACCGACGCGAAGATGCACACGATGCCTAAGACCAAAGAGGTCTTGTACGGGCGGAAGTAGCGGGCGAATTTGCGTAGCTCGTCCATGCCGGGAAAATGCCGCGAAACGCCGACGCGGTTTTATCTTCTATGAACCTTGCCCACACATGATGCGCGATTTCACGCCCGAACGCCAAACGGGCAGGCTGCCGGGGCGCGGGCACTCGGCGTGTCCGGGGTTTACGCGTGGTTATTTGTCCGCCGCGCGGCGGATGGCGTAGGTGGTGAGCGCGGTGGCGACGAGCGCGCCGGTCTCGTCGGTCAGGTCGGCGCGGACGGTGGCGAGCGTGCGGCCGGCGCGCAAGACGCGGGCGCGGGCGGCGACGCGGCCCGCGGTCACGGGGCGCAGGAAGTGGAGCGTGAGATCGACGGTCACGGTCTGCTCGCCGGGCGCGAGCAGAGAGAGGACGGCGAAGGCCGTCGCCGTGTCGGCGAGCGAGGCGAGCGCGCCGCCGTGCATGATGGCCGACATGCGCGTCAACTCGGGCCTGAGCGCGACCGCGACCGCGGCCGCGCCGCGCACGACCTCGTCCAACTCGAACCCGAGCAGGCGCGCGTAGGCGACCGCGGCGAAGGCCGCGCGCAGGCGCTCAAGCTCGGCGGGCGCGAGGGCGGCGTCGGCCGCCGGGCGGGCCTCTCCGGTCATGAGCGGTAGAGGTCGCCGGGGTCGAGCGGCTCGACGACGACGGCCGTGCCGTAGCAGAGCACCTCGGTCGCGCCGCTGGAGACCTCGGTCGCGTCGTAGCGCGCGCCGATGATGGCGTTCGCGCCGATCTCGGTGGCGTGCTGGATCATGATCTCGAAGGCGTCGCGGCGCGTCGTCTCGCAGAGATTCGTCCAGGCGGTGATGTTGCCGCCGACCATCGAGTTGACGAGCGCGCCGATGTTGACGAACAGGTTGCGCGAGCGGACGACGATGCCGCGCACGACGCCGAGGGTCTGCCGCACGCGGTAGCCCGGCAACTCGAAGGCGGTCGTCACCATCTGCGGCGCGACGCTGTAGCGCGGCTCGCTCACCGCGTAAGGGGCGCGTGGCTGAAGGGGTGCGTTGTCCATAAGTTTTGTTAGCGGGGTTCGCCGGGTTTAAGTTTGCCGCGCGCGCCGCCGAGACTGCGCGGGCGCGCGACCTTTTCTGCTCAAGAGAAGAGACTGGCCTGTGCGTCCTCTTCCGCACTGCCCGGCGCGTCGTCGGGCGACCAGCGGTAGCGTTTGAGATCGCAGCGGCCCTTGGCGTCGAAGGCGACGCCCTCGGCTTCGAGCAGGCGCTGCTGGATGTTGTGCGGCAGCATGAGGCGCTGCGTGGAGCACGCCCCTTGCGCGTTGATGACGCGCTGCCACGGCACGTCTTCGGGCGCGGCATGCATGACGAAGCCGACGGTGCGCGGCGTGTAGCCCTCGCCGAGCAGGTCTGCGATCTGCCCGTAGGTCATGACGCGCCCTTCGGGGACGCGCCGGACGATCTCGTAGACGCGCTCGTTATAACCGGGCTGCGCGATCAGCTCGCGCTCGTCGGCGCGCACCGCGTCGCCGCCTCGCTTGTCTCTGTTCGCCATCGCTTTTTGAACGTCCGTCCGTACTCTTGCCACCACGCGCGCCACTCGGCAATCGCGCGCGCGCGCTCCGCCTGCGACCCGGCAGGCCGGAAGCTCAGTCAGGTGTTGGTCGCGTCGCGCAGGGCCATCTCCGCGAGGAAGCGCGTGCGCAGGTCTGCGCTCGCCAGCAGTTCGATCAACTCCGGGATCGGGCGCGCGTTCATGCGCGCGCGCTCGGCCGCGAACGCGCGCCGCCTGTCGGTCAGCGTTTCGCTCGTCGGCATCTTAACGCTCATCCGTCGTCCGCAGGACGGCACGCGCGGGCGCGCCGTCGCCGTCGCCGCCCGTGAGCTTGAGCGGCAGGCAGATGAGTTCGTAGAGACCCGCGGCGGCGGCGCGCAGGTCTAGGCCTTCGAGGATGACGACGCCGCCCCGCAGCAGCGTCAGGTGCGTCGCGTGCGTCTTGGAGCCGAACTGCTCGACCGAAAGATAGTCCATGCCGACAAGGCGCACGCCGCGCTCGCAGAGGGCGCGCGCCGCGTCCGGCTCGACGTAGGTGAAGTCCGTGCGAAAGCTGCGCGGGGGCGCTTCCGCCCAGAACTCGGAGTTGCGCGTCTTGAAGAGCACGCGCGCCGCGCCCGCGGGCACATGCTGAGCGACGTGCGCGGCCGTGATCGCGTGCACGTCCGCGTCGAAGGCGACGACGTGCGCCGGCCCGATGAGCGCGTCGAGCGCGAGCGTGCCGACGGTGGGCGCGCCGGCGATGAAGTGCGCGGGCGCGTCCACGTGCGTCGCGGTGTGCGCGCCGAAGCGGAGCATCGAGACGTTGGCCGCGTCGCCGCGCGCGAGCGCCGCCCACGCCTCGATCTCGACGCCCGGATCGCCCGGATAGACCGGCGTCTCGCCCGCCGCGATGCCGACGCTGATGTCGAGGAAAGGCATAGAAGTCAGGAGTCAGGAGCCAGAAGCCAGAAGGTTAACAGCCAGAAACCAGGAGCAGGAAGCCGAGAGGTTAGAGTTTGCAATCGGAAGCGCCGTCTTAGTAAATAAGGCGCGGTCTTATAAATTCTGACTTCTGACTTCTTACTCCTGACTCCTGTTTTATCCGAGCGCCGTGGGGCTGTCAACGGGGCGGGCGGGTTGCGGGGCGGCGGGGCGGGCGGTTAGCATCGGGCGGTTGGAGTTGTGAGCTTCGGGGCGGCGCGCGCGTGAGCGCGTCGGCGGAAGGGCAGGGCAGTTATCAGCAACGGAGAAGATGCGCGCCGGCCGCGCGTGAGCGCGTCGAGCTACTTGAACACCGCGCCGCTCGTGTGGAGCTTCGTGCGCGGGCCGCGGCGCGCCGAGGTCGAGTTGGTGCCGGACGCCGCGCCGGCGCGTTGCGCCGACATGCTGGCGCGCGGGGCGGTGGCGGCGGCGCTCGTGCCGGTCATCGAGTACCAACGTCTGCCGGAGGTCGTGGTCGTGTCGGACGCGTGCGTGGGCGCGCGGCGCGCGGTGCGCAGCGTCGTGCTGGCGACGCGCTGCGCCGATCTGAAGGACGTGCGCAGCGTCGCGCTCGACGAGTCGTCGCGCACTTCGGCGGCGCTCGTGCAGGTCATCTTCCGCGAGTTCTACGGGCGCGCGCCGCGGGTCGCGCCCGCCCGGCCCGACGTGCGCGCGATGCTCGCGGCGCACGACGCCGCGCTCGTCATCGGCGACCCGGCGATGACGTTCCCGCGCGCAGACCTGCACGTCCACGACCTCGCGCGGCTGTGGCGCGAGCACACGGGCCTGGGCTTCGTCTTCGCGCTGTGGATGACGCACGAGCGGGCGGCGGCCGCGGTCGGGCGCGTGGACTTCGCGGCGGCGCGCGACGAGGGGCTGGCGCACACCGAAGAGATCATCGCCGAGTACGAGCCGGCGCTCGGCCTGCCGCGCGCCGAGCTGCGCGCGTACCTGCACGACAACCTCTGCTTCACGCTCAACGAGGAGATGCGCGCCGGCCTAGAGCTGTACTTTCAACTGGCACACAAGCACGGTCTCGCGCCCGCCGCGCGCCCGCTGAAGTGGCTCGCGCCGTGAGACTTCCCGTCGTGGCAATGGCGCGGCTTCGGCGTATAATTTGCTTCGTAGATGAGCGAGCCGCGTTGCGCCCGTTTAGTTTGGTCGAACACGGGTGCGCCGTTGGCAGAGTGCGAATCCGAGTCAACGTTATGGCAAATATCCAACCGATCTTAGACCGCGCGCTGGCTGGCGGGCGTCTGACCGCGGACGACTGTCGCGCGCTGCTTGAGTCGCACGACGTGGCGCGTATGGGTGTCGCCGGCGACGAGATGCGTGCGCGTCGTCATCCCGATAACGTCGTCACCTACATCATTGATCGCAACATCAACTACACGAACGTCTGCAACGTCGTCTGCACGTTCTGCGCCTTCTACCGCCGGCCAGGCAAGCCCGACACGTACGTCCGCACCGTCGAAGAGATTTGCCAGAAGATTGACGAGACCATCGCGCTCGGCGGCACGGGCATACTCATGCAGGGCGGCCTGCACCCCGACTTCGGCATCGAGTGGTACGAGGACTTGCTGCGCACGCTCCACGCGAAATACCCGACGCTGCAACTGCACTGCTTCTCGCCGCCGGAGATTCACAACATCCAGCTGATCTCGCGGCTCTCTTACGAAGACGTGCTGGCGCGGCTGAAGGCGGCGGGCCTCTACTCGCTGCCGGGCGGCGGCGCGGAGATTCTCGACGACGAGGTGCGCAAGCGCGTCTCGACCAAGTGCACGACCGACGAGTGGCTCGGCGTCATGCGCGCCGCGCACCGCGTCGGCCTGCGCTCGACCGCGACGATGATGTTCGGCATCGGCGACTCGGTCGAGCACCGCGTCCGCCACTTGCAGCGCGTACGCGACCTACAGGACGAGACGGGCGGCTTCACCGCCTTCATCCCCTGGACGTTCCAGCGCGAGAACACCGCCCTCGGTCGTCGCATCAAGGACGAGCCGACCGGCGTGGATTATTTGAAGATGCTCGCCGTCTCGCGCCTGTTCCTCGACAACGTCGAGAACTTCCAGTCGTCCTGGCTGACGCAAGGGCTGCGGCTCGGTCAGGTCGCGCTGCGCTTCGGCGCGAACGACATGGGGTCGGTGATGATCGAGGAGAACGTCGTCTCGGCGGCGGGCGCGCACAACGAGGCCGACGAGAAGATGCTCCGCTACCTGATCCGCGAGGCCGGCTTCACGCCGCAGCAGCGCGACATCCTCTACCGCCGCGTCCAGCGCGCCGACGCCGCCCGCGCCGACGCCGACGCCTCCGCCACCTTGCGCGAGCTGACCGTCGCCTTCGCCGACTGAACAGCCGGCAAGACTGTCAACAACGACCGCGCGTTCGTTGTTGACAGGGGCCGGCGGCGCGCGCTATCGTGCGCCCCACTCGGATAGTGTTCGCGTCCGCCGTCAGTGTTTCGTTCGTTGCCGTCTACAGTCGTTGCCCGGCCGCTCCCCCGCTGCCCGCCGGCCGGCACGCTTCGCGCAAAATTTAACGGGCCGCGGTCTCTTGCCATGAAACTCCACCGGCCGCTGACCGTCTGCGCGCTCACACTCGCGTGCTGGCTCGCGTTGTGCCCGCGCGCGCGCGCGGCCGCGACCACCTGGCACTACGTGGCGACGCATCCGGAGGCGGCCGCGGCCGACCCGACGTGGGGCGCGCGCTGGCTCTGGGCCTTGCAGCCTTGGCGCGGGCGACTCTTCGTCGGCTACGGCTCGTTCAACGGCGCGAACCCGCGCGCCGTCATCCGCGCCTTCGACCCCGCCGCGGGCCGCTTCAGCGCCGCGCCCGCCTTCGCCACAGACAACGAGGCCGTCGGCCTCTTCCGCGAAATCGCGGGCCGGCTCTACGTGCCGACGATGGACGCGCACAGCGGCGGGCTGAGCTTGCAGAACTTCGCCGTCACGACCGACGACACGGGCGACGCCTGGGCCGACCGCGCCGCGCGCCCCATGTACCACAACTGGGACGTGGCGACGCTCGACGGGCGCGACCTCTGGCTCGTCGGCACGGACGCAGACCTCGCCTGCCCCGTCGAGTGCAGCGACGCGGTCGCCTACCGCTCGACCGACGGCGGGCTGACCTTCACCGAGATGGTGCGCGTCGCCGCGCCCGACGCCGGCTACAAGCTCGGCTGGTTTCAGTTCGCCTTCGCCTTCAACGGCAAGCTCTACCTGCAAGCCTACTTCCGCTTCTCGACCACCGCGCAGCCCGATCTGGTCGCCACGCAGTCTTACGTCTACGACGGGCGCGCCTGGGCCACGGGCCCCGATCTGCTGCCGCGCCGCAGTCAGGGCGATTCAGGCTACAACCCCGTGCCCTTCGACAACCACGTCGTCTACCTGACGCAAGTGCCCATCTCGCGCTCGTACCCGAAGGCGCTGCCGCTCTGGCAGAACCGGATCGACCTCGCGGCCTTCGACGCGGAGGAGCGCGTCTGCTACCTGAAGATACCGGGCGGCGTGGCGAACTTCACGGTCGCCGGGCGCTACCTCTACGTGCTGGCGCGCGACGGGCAGATACGGCGCACGCGCAGCCTCGCCATCCCCTGGAAACAGTGGGAGGCGCTGCCCGCGTTCCCCGTCGAAGACCCGACGCCGCAGATGGGCAACGCCGGCCGCAGCCTCGCCGTCCTCGGCAACGCCCTCTACGTCGGCACGACCCAAGCCGAACTCTGGCAACTCGAACTGGGCAAGACGCCCGCCGCGCCGTCGCGTAGCGCCACGCCTTAAAGTCAACGTTGACGTTGACTCTGCCGACTGTTCAATTCAACACAGAGTACGCAGAGAGTCTTACTGTGTCCTCTGTGTGACCTCTGTGCCCTCTGTGTGAGACCGGCCGCGCGCCACACGCAACCGCAAACTGCTCTCGCGTCTGCGCCCGCTTTTCACGAACGGGCCGCGTCTGTTAGATTGCTCGTAGCGAGTGGGAGCGGGCCGGGCGGCGGTCTAACGGTTGAGCGCGCCGCCTGACCCGCTCGCGTAGTCTCTATGGCGCTGCGCAGGGTGCAGAAAATTTGGAAGGGGCTGCTCGCGGGCGGCGCGGGCATGGCCGCCCTCGCGGCCTTGAACGCGACCATCGCGCGCGGCGCGAACGAGCCGGACGACACCGCGCTCGGCGGCGCGCTGCGCCCGCACCCGACCCCTTACGGCGACCTCTGCTACCGCGTCGCGGGCGCGGAGAACGCGCCGCCCCTCGTCTTCCTCCACAGCGTCGGCGCGGGCGCGTCCGCCTTCATGTGGCGGCGCAACTTCGATCCGCTCGCCGCCGACTGCCGCGTCTACGCACTCGACCTACTCGGCTTCGGCCACTCGGCCAAGCCGGCCGCCGCGCCCTACTCGGCCGACCTCTACGTCGAACAACTCGCAAACTTCCTGCGCGCCACGGTCGGCCCCGGCGCGCACCTCGTCGCGCACGCTACGAGCGCGCCCTTCGCCGTGCGCGTCGCCGACGAAGCGCCGGAACTCGTCGGCGCGCTCACGCTCGTCGCCCCGGCGGGCGTGGACAACCGCGACGCGCGCCCCGACCTGCCCGGCGCGGCCTTCTACGGTCTCTTGCACTCGCCCGTGCTCGGCACGTCCTTCTACAACGCGATGACGAGCGAGCGCAGCATCCGCGACTACGCGCGCACGCGCCTCTTCTACGACCGCCGGCTCGCCACGCCGCGCCACGTCGCGCACACTTACGCCGCCAGCCACCAGCTCGGCGCGCAGCACGCCATGGTCGCCTTCCTCTCCGGCTTCCTACAGACGGAGGCGCGCGCCGCCTTCGCGCGCCTTGCGCAGCCCGTCACGCTCGTCTGGGGCCGGCAGGACGTGACCAACCCCATCGAGCGCGCCGCCGTGCTCCTCGCCCTGAACCCGCGCGCGCGCCTCGACATCTTCGACCGCGCCCGCCTCATGCCCCACCACGAACACCCCGACCGCTTCAACGCCCTCCTGCGCCAACACCTCCGCGCCCGCTCCGCCGCCGCCTGAGCCGCGCGCCTTTGTCCGCGCGCCGCGAAATACTTCCGTTCAAAACCGCATAAGACTTTGAATGGGACGAAGCCGGATAATCAGTTCCGCGGCTCTCAACGGGCGCACCGGGCCGCATCTGCTTCGAGTCTGACCTGACTACGATGTCGCGTCGGAATTTCCTAACCGTGATATAGTGCGCCCGCCCACTTCGTTCCGGCACAGAATTAAGAGCCAGCGGGTGTTCTCTCGGAGGCCGTCACAACCCGTTCGACAGCCTAGGGGCGCGACACGTCCATGCAGGCCGCCGCCTACGATTTGTCCGCCCACATGACCCGGAGGGCGTAAGCCGCGCGCCTTTGTCCGCGCGCACTCCGGCCCGGGGTGCTCATATGCGCAGCTTCGCACTACACCAGATGCCTTGCGGCTGACGGGCGTACGGGGGCGTCACTCGCGGCCGCACGCCTTCGGCGCAACCCCGTTACGCCAACCCCGCCCGCGACGTAAAGCCTGAGCCTCTTGCGCGCGGGCCATAAATCCGTTTCTGCGCCACCACGTCGGCGCGCGGCACGCGCGGCCGGCACAAACGTTAACTGCCGACAGGCTGTGCTGTCTCGCGCGCAACGGCCGCGCAAACGCCTCCGGGCCATCCGGCTCCCGCCGAGGCCGTCAGTGCAGTGACCTAAAGGAGAAAACTCATGCCAGCAAAGACGGAAGACCTGATCCAGCAGGCCAGGTTCGTGTTCAAGGGCACGGTCGTCAAACTTAAGAGCGCCGCGATGGCGGGCGTGCCGGTGACGGAGCGCACGGTCGTCGTGCGCGTGGACGAGATCACGCACGCGCCGGAAGCCCTGCGCGACACCACCGGGCAGGACATCACGGTGCAACTGGGCGGCCGCAAACAGGTCAAGCGGGGCGAGCAGTACCTCTTCTACGCCAACGGCTGGGTCTTCGGCGACGGCCTAGCCTGCCAGGCGGTTGACTACGAGCCGGCCGCGAAGACGCCGCTGGCGCTCGCGGCCGCCGCCGGGGGCGACCCGGTCGAGAACCTGGCGCAACGGGACGCGCAGGCCCGCTTCGACAGTGCGTCCGTGGTGCTCTCGGGCCGGGTGCGCAGCGTCAGCCTGCCGTCCGAGCCGGCCGGCTTCGGGCTGGCGGCCGCGGCCGAGGGGGCCACGCTGAGCAAGCCCATCAGCGAGCACGACCCGCTCATCCAGGAGGCGGAGATCGAGGTGGACGCCGTGCACAAGGGCGAGCACTCCGGCAAGACCGCCAAGGTGCGCTTCCCCAACAGCCGCGACGTGAAGTGGTACAAGGCCCCCAAGTTCCGCGCCGGGCAGGAAGGCGTCTTCATGCTGCACACGGGCGAGTCCGAGAAGGCCCCGGACAAGGCCGCCGCCGGCCTCATGGCCGCGGCCGGCGTCGCGCCCGAGATCGGGGATGACACCTACACCGCCCTGCACCCGGCCGACTTCCAACCGGCGGAACAGGCCGGCATGGTGCTGAACATCATCGCCGCCAGCGGTTCGGCGACGGAGCCGAAGTAAAGACGCCGCCCGTTGCGGGCCTCGTTGAAAGGAGAGAGAAACATGCCAGCAAAAAAGAGCAGCAGGAAAGCAGCGGCCGCGCCGCGCAAGGCGGCGGCGAAGAAGGCGGCGAAGAAGGTGACGAAAAAGGCGGGCGCGGCCAAGGGCGCGCGCAAGCGGTCGCAGAAGGGGACGGGCGGCGCGGTCTTGGCCCCGAGCGGGATTCTGCTCGTCAACATGATCCCGAAGGCGCTCAGCGGCGAGTCGCACCAGGACAGCGAGCCGCACCTGACGGTCAACCCGGCGAACCCGCTCCAGATCGTCGGCACGGCCTTCACGCCCGACCCCGGCGGCGGCGTCAACGCGCCGATCTTCATCTCGGCGGACGGCGGCAACACGTGGCTGCTCAACGCCATCGTGCCGAGTGCAGCCGGCAGCGCCACGCACGACATCACCACCGGCTTCAGCGGCACCAGCAAGAAACTCTACGGCAGCATCCTGCGTGCGCCGACCAGCAACCTGGAGTTCCTGCGCACGACCGACGCCGCCGCGCCCGTGCCGATGACCGTGCTCAAGTCGCGCCCCAGCGCCGACCAGCCGTTCGCCTTCGCGACCACCGTGGCGGCCGGGGTGGACGCCGGCAAGGAGCGGCTCTACGTCGGCAACAACGACTTCGCCGCGCCGAGCGGGCACACCGCCACCATTGACCATTCGCTCAACGCGGGCGTCTCCTCGCCCACCTTCAGCACGGTGCGGATCGAGAAGCGTTCGACCGTCGGGCAGGACGGGCCGCAGATTCGCCCCGTCGCGCACCGCGACGGCACGGTCTACGCCGTCTTCTACCGCTGGCGCGCGCTGACCGGCAGTTTCCCGGCCAACACGCTGATCATCACCTCGGCCGACGTGGTCGTGGTGCGCGACGACAAGTGGGGCGCGGGCGGCTACACGGCGCTGACCGATCCGAGCGACGGGCTGGCGGGGCGGCGCGTCGTGCAGGGCGTCTCGTTCCCCTTCATGATCTCCGGCACGGCGGCGACCGGGCAGCAGCGGCTCGGCGGCTCGCTCTCCATCGCCGTCGATCCGACCAACAGCTCGCGGGTCTACATGGCCTGGTGCGACAAGCAGCCCAACTCGATGCTGACGCTGCACGTCCGCCGCTCGACCGACCGCGGCGTGACCTGGTCGGCCGCCGACCTGCTCACGATTGAGAGCGCGACCAACGCCGCGCTGGCCATCAACAGCGCCGGCAAAATCGGGTTGCTCTTCCAGCAGTTCCGCGGGCTGCCCGGCAACCAGCGCTGGGTGACGCGCCTGCGCCGCAGCACGGACGGCATCAACTGGGACGATCTCATCCTGGCCAACGTGCCCGCCTTTACGCCCGTCAAGACCTTCGACCCCTACATCGGCGACTACGATCACCTCGTCGCCCAGGGCAAGGACTTCTACGGCATCTTCTCGGCGAATAACACGCCCGATCTGGCGAACTTCCCGAACGGCGTGAAGTACCTGCGCGTCGCAAACTTCGCCACCCACAAGCTCTTTAAGACGGACGGGGTGACGGTCGTGCCGCCGTCCATTGACCCGTTCTTCTTCAAGATCACGGAGTCGTAACCGACCCCGGCGGGCGTCGGCCCGCGGCCCGCGGCCCCCTGTCATGGGGGCCGCGGGCCGACCCCTGCCCGCCGGCCGGCGCGCGCCCGCCGCCTGCCTCGTGCGGGCGTAAGTTTGGTGGTATAAAAACGTGGGCCGGCCCGACCGGGCAAAACCAGGGTAAGGAGGAAGTGTCATGTCTACCAGTTCACGCAAGCAGGAGGCCGGCCCGCGCGCCACGTTCGTCTTCAAGGGGCGGGTGCGAAAGCTTAAGAGCGCCACGATGGCGAGCGTGCCGGTGGACGAGCGCACGGCCGTGGTCACGGTCGAGGAGGTGACGGAAGCGCCCGACTACCTCGCCGGCTACGCCGGGCAGGACATCACCGTGCGCCTGGCCGGCCGCGCGCAGATCAAAGCGGGCCAAGAGTTGATCTTTCACGCGACGCCCTGGCTCTACGGCGACAGCATCGCCGTCCAGGCCGTGCGTCAGGAACCTGTACCGGCGGCGGGCAAGCGGGCCGGCGGCCCGGCCCCCGGCCCGGAGGAGCGTGAGTTACGCGCGCGCCTCGCCGCCGCCGATCTGGCCGTCGCCGGCCGGGTGACGGAGGTCAGACTGCCGGCCGCGGCGGCCGGCGCGCAGGCCCCGCCCACGCGCATCAGCGAACACTACGCCGACTGGCGCGAGGCCGTGATCGAAGTGCGCGCCGTGGTGAAGGGCGGGCGCGCGCCGAAACGGGTCGTCATCCGTTTCCCGGCCAGCACCGACATCCGCTGGCAGCAAGCGCCGAAATTTCACGCGGGCCAGGAAGGCTACTTCCTGCTGCACCGGCTCGAAGCCGATAAAGCGCCTGCGCGCCGCGCGCCGAAAGGCGAAGGGGCGGCGGGCGCGCGGCCGCGGGCGGCCCTTTACACCGCCCTCGACCGGGCCGACTTCCAGCCCGCGCACGAGGCCGGCCGCCTCGCGGCCCTCGTCGCCGCCGAAGCCGCACGCGGCGAAAGCTGAGGCCCGCCCGTAATTGAATGTAGAGGAGCGTCAGGCAATGAGTTTAAGTCAGGCAATGCTGCCGGAGTTCGATAACGAGATGGCGAGCACGCGGAAGACTTTGGAGCGCGTGCCGGACGAGAAGCTGGACTGGCGGCCGCACGCGAAGTCCATGACGATGGGCGGGCTGATGACGCACCTGGCGAACCTGCCGAGCTGGGCCGTGTACGGCGTCAAGCTCGACGAGTTGGACATCGCGCCGGGCGGCGTGCCGCAGCGCGCCGAGGAACTGCACACGCGGGCCGACGCGCTGGCCGCCTTCGACCGCAACGTCGCGGCGGCGCGCGCCGCGATTGCCGGCGCGGCCGACGAGCATTTGCTCAAGCCTTGGACGCTGCTGTCGAACGGGCGCACGGTGATGACGCTGCCGCGCGTCGCCGTCCTGCGCGGCTTCGTCATGAACCACATGATCCACCACCGCGCGCAACTCGGCGTCTACCTGCGCCTGAACGACGTGCCCGTGCCGTCCGTCTACGGCCCGACGGCCGACGAAGGCAGTTTGTGAGTGCGCCCGCCCGGCGTTAGACTTGTCGGCACGTTCTGACAGTTGAAGACGAGGGGGGCAGGGCGATGCGTTACCGCAGGTTCGGGCGCACGGGCTGGCAGGTCTCCGAGATCGGCTACGGCATGTGGGGCATGGGCAGTTGGAGCGGCGCGGACGACGCCGAGTCGCTTCAGTCGCTCCAACACGCCGTCGAGTTGGGCTGCAACTTCTTCGACACCGCGTTCGTGTACGGCGAAGGGCGCAGCGAGGCGCTCCTGGGGCAACTCGTCCGCGCCAACCCAGGGCGCAAGCTCTACACCGCGACCAAAATCCCGCCGCAAAACTTCAAGTGGCCGTCGCTGCCCGAACACGCGGTCGCGGACACCTTCCCGCCCGAACACGTCGAGCGTTACGTCCACGCGAGTCTCAAGAACGCCGGTCTCGACAGCTTCGATCTCATCCAGCTCCACGTGTGGCAAGACGCGTGGCTCGCGGACGACGGCTGGCACAAGCGGCTCGAAGACTTGCGCCGGCAAGGTCTCTTCCACGCCATCGGTCTCAGCCTGAACCGCTGGGAGCCTTGGAACGGCGTACGCGCCGTGCGCAGCGGTTTAATAGACGCCGTGCAGGTCATCTACAACATCTTCGATCAGAACCCGGAGGACGATCTGTTCCCCGCCTGCGCCGAGATGGACGTGGCCGTGATCGCGCGCGTGCCGTTCGACGAAGGCACGCTCACGGGCACGCTCACCAAAGAGAGCACCTGGCCCGAAGGCGACTGGCGCAACACCTACTTCGTGCCTGAGAACCTGATCCCTTCGGTCGAGCGCGCCGACCGGCTCAAGCCCGTCGCGCAGGCCGCCGGCCTGACCATGCCGGAGTTGGCCTTGCGCTTCATCCTCAGCGACGCGCGCGTCAGCACGATCATTCCGGGGATGCGCAAGCGCGCCAACGTCGAGGCCAACATCGCCGCCAGCGACGCCGGGCCGCTGCCCGCGGAACTGCACGCGAACTTGCGCGCACACCGCTGGGTGCGCAAGCCGACGCCCTGGTCGCAGTGAGCCGGCCCCGCACACGCGCGCTCACCTGGCTCTTCGCCGCGACGCTGTTCACGAGCGCGGCGCTGCTCTTCTGGGTCGAGCCGATGGTGGCGAAGATGCTGCTGCCGCTTCTCGGCGGGACGCCGGCCGTGTGGAACACGTGCCTGCTCTTCTTCCAGGCGGCGCTGCTCGCCGGCTACGCCTACGCGCTCGCCGCCAGCCGCCGGCTCACACTCCGCCAACAGACCTTCGCACAACTCGCGCTGCTCGCGCTCGCCTGCGTCAGCCTGCCCATCGCGCTGCCCGCGTCGGCGTCGGCCGCCGTGCCGACTGAAGGCAACCCCGCGTTCTGGCTGCTCGCGCGGCTCGTCATGATGCTGGGGCTGCCGTTCTTCATCCTCGCGACGACCGGCCCGCTCCTGCAACACTGGTTCGCGGCCACGCGCCACGCGGAGGCGCGCGATCCATACTTCCTCTACGCCGCCTCGAACGCCGGCA
This sequence comes from Pyrinomonadaceae bacterium, assembly GCA_036389395.1. Taxonomy (GTDB): domain Bacteria; phylum Acidobacteriota; class Blastocatellia; order Pyrinomonadales; family Pyrinomonadaceae; genus QHXQ01. The sequence continues at coordinate 7,388 of DASVPY010000003.1, read as the reverse complement.
GCCTGCTCGCGCTCGTCGCCTACCCCGCGCTCGTCGAACCGCGCCTCGACCTCCGCCGCCAGAGCCTCATCTGGACGGGCGGCTACGCCCTCCTCGCCACCCTCATCACCCTCTGCGCCCTCGCCCTCCTGCGCGCGCGCAAAATCGCAACGCGACCGACGACTGACGACGAACAGACAGTCGCCGATCAAACGACACAGAGCGGCGACCAACACGCGGCGGACGACGAACAACGCACAGCGGACAACGGACAACCGGCCGCCTTGCCTCTCGGCCGGCGGCTGCGTTGGCTGGCGCTGGCGTTCGTGCCGTCGAGCCTGATGCTCGGCGTGACGACGTTCATCTCGACCGACGTGGCTTCGCTGCCGCTGCTCTGGGTCATCCCGCTCGCGCTCTACCTGCTGACCCTGATCCTCGCCTTCGCGCGCCGGCAACTGTTCGCGCCGCGCCTGCTCGTGCGCGTGCTGCCCGGCGTGACGCTCGTGCTTCTGCTCGTCTACCTGTCGGGCGCGACGCAGCCGGCGGCGTTCCTCGTCCTGCTCCACCTGCTCTACCTGTTCGTCGCCGCGCTCACCTGTCACGCGCTGCTCGCCGCCGACCGGCCCGCGCCCGCGCGCCTGCCAGAGTTCTACCTCTGGCTCGCGGCGGGCGGCGCGCTCGGCGGCCTCTTCAACGCGCTCCTCGCGCCCGCCGTCTTCAACGCCGTCATCGAATACCCGCTCGCCGTCCTCTGCGCCGTCCTGCTCCTGCCGCGCGCCGACCGCGCGCGCACGCAGCCCGCGCGCGCCGCCTACAAGTTCTATCAACCCGAAGCAGTCGCGCCCCAACGCCCGCCGCGCGTGCGCGCGCTCTGGCTTGACCTCGCGCTGCCCGCGGCCGCGGGTCTGCTCGTCGTCGGGTTGGCGCGCGCGGTCAAGGGGGGCGACATGGACTTCAGGACGGCGCAGCTATGCACGCTCGGCCCGCCGCTCGTCTTCGCCTACCTGTTTCGTGGGCGGCCGCTCCGCTTCGCGCTCGCGCTCGCCGCGGTCGTCGTCGCCGGCAGTCTGCTCGCGCTCAGCGCCACGCCCACGCTCTACGCCGAGCGCAACTTCTTCGGCGTCCTGCGCGTCACGCGCGACGAAGGCGGCGCGCTCCACCGCCTCTACAACGGCAGCACGCTGCACGGCCGCGAGCACACGGATTTCACGCGCCAGTGCGAGCCGCTCTCCTACTACCACCGCGAAGGCCCGCTCGGACAGGTCTTCGCCGTCTACCAGACGAAGCCCGCGGCGGCCGACGTGGCCGTCGTCGGTCTCGGCACGGGCGCGACCGCCGCTTACGCGCGCGCCGTGGAACGCTGGACGTTCTACGAGATCAACCCGGCGGTCGTCGGCGTCGCGCGCGCCCCCGAATACTTCAGCTATTTGACGAACTGCGCACGCGCGCCCGTCGCCGTCACGCTCGGCGACGCGCGCCTGCAACTCGCGCGCGCGCCCGACGCCGCCTACGGTCTCATCGTGCTCGACGCTTTCAGTTCCGACGCCATCCCCGTCCACCTGATGACCGCCGAGGCGCTCGACCTTTATCTGTCGAAGCTCGCGCCCGGAGGCCTCCTCGCTTACCACATCTCGAACCGCAGCCTCGATCTGCACCCGGTCGTCGCCGCGCTCGCGCGCAGCCGCGCCCTCGTCTGCCGCGCGCGCGACGACACCGCGGCCCAACAGCCGGCCGACAAGGAAGGCTCGCAGTGGGCCGTCTGCGCGCGGCGTGCGGAAGACCTCGGCGCGTTAGCCTCCGACCCGCGCTGGTATGCGCTCACAACCGACGCGACGCGCCGCGTCTGGACGGACGACTTCTCCGACATCATCAGCGTCTTCAAGTGGCACTGACCGGCGGAGCGTAAATGGCACTGAAGGATGGGGCGTAAGTGGCACTTGGCCTGTGCGCGCCGCGCCGTATAATCTCCGTCGCGCATCCCACAGACGGCGCAGCCCGCGCCCAAGGAGACTTAACATGAGCGATCCACGTTACCCCGTCGGCCAGTTCGAGATGACGAAGGACGAGTTGACCGAAGACGAGCGCGAGCAGTTCCTCGCGCAGCTCGCCGAACTGCCGGCGCGTCTGCGCGCGGCGGTCGCCGACCTGACGCCCGAACAACTCGACACGCCCTACCGCGACGGCGGCTGGACGGTGCGCCAACTCGTCCACCACGTCGCCGACAGCCACATGAACGGCTACATCCGCGCCAAGCTCGCGCTCGCCGAGGACGAGCCGGCCGTCAAGACCTACGACGAGGCCGTCTGGGCCACGCTCGGCGACACGGCCGCGACGCCCGTCACGACCTCGCTCGCGCTCCTCGACGCCCTGCACGAGCGTTGGACGACACTCTTCCGCGTGCTCACGCCCGCCGAGCGCGCGCGCACCTTCAAGCACCCCGACTGGGGGCGCGTCACGCTCGACAAGCAGCTCGCGCTCTACGCCTGGCACAGCCGCCACCACACGGCCCACGTCACCAGTCTGCGCGACCGCATGGGCTGGAACTGACAAGCCCGCACCATGAACAAAGCGGCGACGCACACGCGTGTGCGTCGCCGCTGTTTTGCGCTCGCGCGCCGTCCGTTAGATGAACGCGAAGTCGAACTGCTCCTGGTGGACGTGCTCGTCGCTGTCTATGTCGAGCGCGCCGAGGTAGGCTTCGAGTTCGCCGAGCACGTCGCGCTCGGTGGTGCGCAAGGCCCGCGCGACCTCCGGGTTGACGCGCAGCGTCGTCTGCTTGACCGGGCTGTCGTTGAGACCGCGCGCGAGCCGGCGCGCCTCTTCGAGTATCTCGTAGCAGACCGTCTGCGGCGACTTGACCAGCCCCGCGCCCGTGCAGTACGGGCACGGCGCGCACAGCGTCCGCTCCAACGACTGCTTGACGCGCTTGCGCGTCATGATCACCAACCCGAAGTCGTTAAACGAGAGCACCTTCGTCGGCGACTTGTCGTCGCGCAGGGCGTCCTGCAACGCCTGCATGACGCGCGCGCGGTTGCGCCGCTCCTCCATGTCGATCAGGTCGAGCACGATGATGCCGCCCAGGTCGCGCAGTCGTATCTGCCTCACAATCTCATCGACGGCTTCGAGGTTGGTCTTCGTGATCGTGTCTTCGAGACGGCTGCCGCCGCGCCCGACAAATTTTCCCGTGTTGACATCTATGGCGACCAGCGCTTCGGTCTGGTTGATGACCAGGTAGCCGCCTGAGCGCAGCCAGACGCGCGGCTTGATGGCCTTGTCTATCTCAGCCTGAACGCCGAAGGCCTCAAGGATCGGCACGTCGCGCGTATAGAGCTTGACGCGCTTGACCATCCGGGGCTGAATGCGGTTGATGAACTCGACGATGCCGAGGTACTCCTCTTCGGAATCGACTCGAATCGCCGTAAAATCTTCCGACAACTGATCGCGCAAGAGACGCTGGACGAGGTCCAGGTCTCGGTGAACCATCGCGGGCGCTTTCGCCTTCTCCGCCGTGCGACGTATATCCAACCACGTCCGCACCAGGTATCTAGCATCGTCGCGCAGGTCTTCTTCGCTAATGCCGACGCCCGCCGTGCGGACGATAAAGCCGCCCGACGGCACATCCTCTTCGGCGCGAATCGCCTGGATGAGCTTGCGCAGCCGCACGCGCTCGCTGTCGGATTCGATCTTGCGCGAGACGCCGACGTGTTCGACCGTCGGCATGTAGACGAGAAAGCGGCCCGGCAGCGCGATGTGCGAAGTGATGCGCGCACCCTTTTTGGCGATTGGCTCTTTGGCGATCTGGACTAATATCTCCTGGCCTTCACGCAAGAGGTCTGTGATGGTCGGCTGCTGGCGCTCGCGGCGCGGGCCGCCGCCGCCACCACCGCGTGAGCCGCGCCCGTTAGACGGACGCTCTTCGCGCGGGCCACGCTCCGGTGGTCGTTCGCGCCGCGTTCGCGCACGCGAGGGCGCTGGGGGCGCGGCAGCCACTACGGGCGCTTCTTCAACTTCTACGAACGGCTCCGCTTCGCCATTGCTGCCGCTGGGGCGCTCCTCTTCGCCCGCGCCTTCCTGGTGTTTGGGGCGGCGGCGGCGGCGGCCTCCCCTGCGCGTGGCGAACTCTCCGCGCGAGGGCGCTGTGGTCAGGCTCGCTTCCGCGTCCTCATAAGTCTCGTCGCCACCGCTACTGGCTTCAAAGTGCTCGCCGTCGGCTGCTTCAGACGCGACGAGGTCGGCGCTCTCGGCGCGTGCGCCTTCGCTTTCGAGGACGGCCATGTCCGTGTCGCCCTCGTCGCCGGAAGTTGCGCCGCGTCGCGTGCGCCCCTTCTTGGCCGCCGTAGTCTTGCGGGCGGTCGCAGCTTTCTTCGTCGTGCTCTTGGTCGCGGCCTTCTTGCGACCGGCACGCTTAGGCTTCGACGGTTCTTCCGCTTGCTCTGTGAACTCTGCGGTAGACGCCTGGGCCGCCGCGCCCTTGACGGGCCTGGGCTGGGAGGCACGCCTTTTAGTGGCGCTCCGCGACGACGTGGTGCGTTTGCCGCGCCGGGTTTCGGCGCGAGCTTCATCCGCGACGACTGCGCCTTCAATTTCTATGGGGGGCCTCTCGTCATCGCTCACGCGCTCGAATGATCGAGCGCCGGCGGTCTCTTCGGCGACATCGTCAATGAAGGCGTCAACGTGAGCGGCCACGGCCTGCTGGACGGGGAGCGGGCCGCGCCCTTCGTCCTCCGGGGCGATGTCGCTGTCGTCTATGCGCTGGAACGAAGCGGCGAAAGCGGGATCGGTGGAGAGAATCGAGCCGACTTGAGCCGCGCCGGCCACGTCTTCCATGTCGAACTCGACGGCGTGAATCTGGTCGAAGATGCGCTCTTGCAGTATCGCGTCCTTGAGCATCGAGCCGTCTTCGGCGGCGCGTTCGTCCTCGTCTACGACGCGCTGGAAAGAGGAGCCGACGGCAGCGAACGGCGTCTCGATCTCCTCCGTCTCGGGCACAGAGGGAGCGGTCGGCGCGGCCTCTGCGGCTGCCTCTTCAAAGGGCTGTTCTTCCGCGCCCTTGCCGCGTCGTCGCCCGCGTCGCCCGCGTCGCCGCGCGCCACTCTCAGTCTCTTTCGCCGGTTCCTCCTGGGCCTCCCGTGCGACACCTTGAAGGACATCTGCTCCCTCCGCCTGATCCGCCGAGGCTTCGCTTGCGACGGCGGCGGGCGGTTCGACTTCGTCGTAGAGGGGCTCGACTCGCTCTTGCGTCGCCTCGATACGCTGCTCGCGTTCGAGACGCGCCTGCTCGATCTGCTCTGCGGCGGCGCGCTCGACGCCCGCATCGCCCTTCTTCGACTTGTCCATGACGATGCGCTCGAACTCTTCCTCTTCGTCGAAGAAGTCCGAGACGTAGAGGAAGGCGTCGCGGTCGAGTCCGATGTCTACGAAGGCCGATTGCATGCCGGGCAGGACGCGCATCACGCGCCCCTTGTAGATGTTGCCGACGATGCCCTGATTCTCTTCGCCACGCTCGATGTAAAACTCCGTCACTCGTTCGTTTTCGATGATGGCTATCTTCTTTTCGCGCCCGTTGACGCTGATAATCAATTCTTTTGCCATGTCTTGAGAAGTGTCTCCTGAAGCGGCAGCCGCGAGAGTCGTGAGCGATGGGTAAGGAGTCTGGAGTCCATTCTCATGAGCGCAGAACTTCGATACCGGAACTGTTCACGTCCGCTTGCCGTCTTAGAAAAATTGTAGGGTGGTGGCGCCGCGAAGCCTTCGAGCCGGGTGGCGAGGCGCGCGGCGCGTGACACACGATGAGCGAGCACGTCAGACTCGCTTGAAGTTGTTTGATCGGGGTCGCTGGCCGCGAAGGCCAGGCCGGCTGGTGGCGCTGCTCGCTTGCACGCCCGTGCAGTTGCGCGCGAGAAGAAGGGGCGCGCTGGGGAAGGGACGGCGAGTGGAAAACTATCCTTTACTCTACGAGAGCAACCTGGGTGATACAAATGAAATCTCCGTCTCACCGCCGGGCGCGTCAAAAGCTAACACCGGCGCGGCAGGGAGCACACATGCGATGAAAGAATCTGTGTGCTCGAACCCAGAGCGCGCGACGTGCGCCTTGCGGTTTGGTGCTGACGTTTGGCTCGGTCAGTGTCGCCGCGCCTGGCTTGCAACAGTTCGGCGCGCGCGAGCAGATGACCGCCCGGCAGCAATCAATCAAGCTCAAATGCGGGCCGGTAAAGTTCACCGGCCATAAAAATCCGTGTCTCGCCTGTCAGGGCGCACGGGAAACGATGTTGCCTGTGCTGTAACGGTCAAACGCTTCGGTCGGCGTCCGGGCCGCGCCGAAATGAATGGTTCGGGCAGGACGAGCAGGCAGCAGTATAACCGAGAGTGAGCGCAAACGCGAAGCCGGATTATCGATTAAGCGTTGCCTGGCGCTGTGACGCCCGGACTCTGTGGGGGCACGGTTGCGCGCCGACCCGGCCTCAAATCATGGACGGCCCGGCGGAAACATTCCGTTTCCCTGGCGGATAAAGCTGTTGACTTTCTTCAACGGAACAAGTAAAAAAAGGCTGTCCTGCGGTTTGTGCTCGTCCTTACTGCTTCCGGGTTAATCAGAGTCTCATCCCTCAAAGGTATCACTCTTAATTAACCACTAACCCGCTTTAATAATCACCAGGATGGGTCGTAATTTAACCTCGTAACCGCCGAAAGGAATCACCATGAAGAGCCCACTCAAAATCAGACTCGCCCTCCTCATCGCGTGCTTGCTCTTGATGCCCGCCTTCGCCGCCGCCCAGTCACAGCAGCGACCAGTCCCCCAGACAAACAGCCCCGAAAGCCAGAGTTGCTATAGCACCCACAGCTTCGGCAGCGGCCTCAATAAGTTCTCCTTCTGTATCTCGGGGAACGGCACTCTGATCAACCTGGTGTCGCCTGCGGGCTACAAGCAACTGGGAATCTCCGAGGGGTATGTCCTGTGCAGCGCGCAAGGCGTGCACGTCTACGATTCGGGAAGCGATTCCTTCGGCTTCGACCGTCTTGAACGCTACCAGCCGCACGGCCCGAACACATTCCCTTTAATCATGGACGGGCTCACCGCCGACAGGAAGTTCGAGTTGATACAAACCTTCGAGGCGGACGCGGAGGGGAAGTCCGTCACGATCACGATGAGGGTCATTAACAACTCGAATTCAGCCGTGGAGGGCGTCAAACTCGCCCGCTACTTCGACGCCGACCTCAGCAACGACAGCGCCGACGACATCTTCGACGCGGACGCGGATTCCGTGTGGGGGAGAGATTCGGGCAGAGGCGCAGGCCATCAGGGATTGATGCTGACGGCCCTGACGCTCGCCCAGCCGCATACGCCGGTCGTGGAGAAACAATCGGATTGGGGTCAGACGACGGCGGCAACTTGTTCACCCATGAGGCAG
>DASVPY010000002.1:0-25884 GCA_036389395.1 Pyrinomonadaceae bacterium | reverse complement strand
ACTTTTCACCTCACGCCGCCTCCGTTTGTGCGCCGCTTTCGGCCGGCTTAGATCGGGCCGAAGCGCGAGCGGTACTCGGCGGAGTTCATGAAGCCGTTGACCATCGTGCGGAAGTCGCCGGGGTGCGTGTTCAGGTAGGTGAGCCAGCCGTTGTAGCCGGCCGTATCGGGGTCGCGCCTGAGATACCCGACGTACTGCATGAAGACGAACGCCTGGTTGAACTCGAACTGGAAGACGTAGTCCGACTCGGCGACGGCGCGTAAGACCTGCGCGCGCGTCAGCGTGCCAGCGTTGAGCCGGTTGATGAAATCGTCGCGCGTCAGCGTCACCTTGGTGTCGCCGTCCGGGTTCGCCGGGTCGGGCGTGACGACGGACTGCAAGCCGTAGTTCCCCAGCAGCGTGTTGACGTACTGCGCGTTCGACAGCGCGCCGTAGCGCCCGACGAACTCCGTGCGCAGGACGAAGTTGTTGGCGAAGGCCGCGCGCCTCTGCGGAAGCTCCGCGTCCGCGCCGCTCAGGCTCTGGAAGTCGCGGATGGTCTCGGCATAGGTCGGCTGGCGGACGAGCGCCACCTTGTAGAAGCGGTAGACGAACGACCCTTTGAGCCGGAACTCCGGCGAGCCGAAGAAGGACGACGAGACGAGGATGCGGTCGCACTGCGGGTTGTTGTTCACGTCCGAGCAGCCGTTCAGCACGCGCAACCAGGCGTTGAAGCCGTCGGTGTCCGGCTCGCGGAACAGGAAGTCGAGGTACTGCTGGCGGACGAAGAAGGGCGTGTCGTCAACCGGGTTCGGCCCGACGAACGTCGTCTGCGTGTACGGGTCGAGCGCCAGCCCGCCGGAGACGTAGCTGATCTCGCCCGTGTCCGTGCGTTGCAGGCGCAGCGAGTAGTCGCCGAACTTGGCCGTGTCGGCGGTGCGCAGGTCGAAGCTGACGATGGGGTACGGCACGCCGAAGGCCGCGTTGTCCTCGCGGCGGTAGCTGGCCGGGTCGATGGTGATGAAGGGCGTGTTGGTCGTGAAGTTGGCGGGCGGCACGGCGTCGAGACCGAAGCCGCCGACGTAGAAGCGGTAGCTCTGACCCGCGACGAGCGGCACGGGCGAGGCGATGAGCTGACCGTTGACGCCGTAGACCGCCGGGTGGAGCGTCGGCACTGTGCCGGTGTTGACCGTCAGGTTCTGCGTCGTGACCTGGCCGGGGTTGACGGCGGCCTGCGTCTCGACGGTCAGGAAGGCCGCGCCGCCGCCGATGCCGGCGTAGGGGCCGCCGTTGCGCGTGATCTCGGCGGCGACGACCGGCTCGTCCAGGAACTCGCAGACGACGCGGTACTGGCCGGGCGGCAACTGCTGAATCTCGTAGGAGCCGTCCGCCTTCGTGATGGCGCTGCCGAAGAGGCGGCCCGAGAAGATGTTCTCGGCGAAGACGTGCGCGCCCGCGCCGTAGTTCACCTGCCCGCGCAGCGTGCCCACGGTCTGCGGCGTGCGCTGCCCGTAGCGGTCGCTGACGGCGGCGCGGTCGTCGTCCGAGAGCGTGCGCATGGTGAGCGCGGGCGAGAGGAAGTTGCGCCCCTGGCGCGGCTGCATGGTCGCGCCGACGACGCCGGAGTGATCGAGGCCGAGGAGGTGGCCGAGTTCGTGCGTGAAGGTGGCTTCGAGGTCGTAGGTGCCGGCGGTCGCGTCGGTCGAGAAGCCGGGGCCGCCGAACGTGCCGGCGAGCGTCGGGTTGATGACCAGATCGGCCTCTGAGATCGTGCCGGTCGCCGGGTTGAAGAAGACGCGGGTGCGGCCCGGTCGGTCGCCGGTGACGAAGGCGCGGTTCTCCGGCGTGTCGGCGATGGTGATCAGGGTGACGCCGTCGCCGCCGCCCGACGGGCTGACCGATTGCAGCCCCGACTGCGTCTCGACGAAGTTGACGTTGGCGGTCAGCGCCCAGCGTTGCAGCGCGCGGCGCACCGTGCCGACCACGTCCGTGCCCGCCTTGATGCTCGCGCCGGGGTTCGAGAGCGAGGTCGAGAAGGCGACCGTGATCGTGTTCGACGGCCAGCGCAGGGCCGCGCCGCCGTCCGTGTACTGGTAGGTGTAGGGGCGGGCGGGCGCGGGCGCGCCGAGCAGGCTGAGCGCGAGCAGCAGCGAAGTTAAGATTCGTCGCATGAAAAACCCTTCTGATCCTTTTCCGTTGGGAGAATGTCTGCGTGGAGAACGCGTCGTGCTTTAAGGACGCCCGGTGTCGGCATGGGAAGTGCCGCCGACGCCCGACCGGCCGAGAGGGGCACTTATGAATTTAGCAAGACGGCCGCCGCCAGCACAAGAGGCCCGACGCGGAATGCGCAACTCTCTGCCGGGAGCGCGAAGCGGCGCGGGCGGCGACCTGTAGCAGTCGCCGCCCGCGCGGGTCAGTTTGGCTTTGAGTTTTAACTTCGGGCCGGCGTGTTCAGCGCCGGGCGGCGCGGCGCGCGGCGGCGTTGATGGTGGCGGGGGTCATGCCGTCGGAGAGCGCGGCCGCGTCGTCGAGCGGCGGCTCGGGCGTGCGCTGCGCGCCGTGGAGGTCGGCGAGCGCGACGATGGCGAGCAGCACCGTGACGCTGACGGTCGCCAGGATGTAGAGGAGCGCGACCTGCTCCTTCCAGATCAGACCGATGACGACGGCCGCGACGACCGCGCTCCACAGCAGCGTCACACGCCGCCGCCGCTTCCGCGCCGCCACCGCCGGGGCATTCCTACGAGCCATTTAACTTCTCTCCCGTGTTGCTAAATTTAATGTGCCAAACGCCCGCGAGCTAACTCGGACGCCGGGCGCGCTCAGTAGAGCGGGCGGACGCCGATGGTCTGCGCGGCCGCGCTGGCGCTCGTCTTGGCGAAGCCGAGCACCACGTCCTGCCAGCGGACGCCCCGCTCCGGCACTTCGATCACGTCGTAAGGTTGCAGGAAGATGTCGTCCTGCTGCTTCCGCTGAATCTTGCGGTAGTCGGCCGTGATCATGTCGCGCCCGTTGCCGCCTTCGCGCTGCCGGTAGATGCGCACCTCGCTCGTCTTCGCGTCCTTGCGGATGCCGCCGACCATGGCGATGGCGGTGGTGAGCGCCAGCCGCTCGCGCAGGTAGACGCCCTGCGGCGACGTGACCGCGCCGGTGATGTAGACGGGCGCGGCTTCGGGGATGTAGATGATGTCGCCGGGGCGGATGAACGGGTTCGCCTCCGGCTTGCCGAGCTTCAGGTCGGCGACTTTGTAGACCGTGAACGGCGTGCCGAGTGCGTCCTCGCCCTGCACGCTCGCCTTGGCCTCGGTCACCTCGTCCGGCTCGGAGCAGACGGCCGACTCGGTGTGCGTGATCTGGATCGTGCCGTTGGACTGGTCGGTCACGCCGCCGCTGTTCGAGAGCAGTTCGAGCAGGCGCGCGCGGCGGTGCATCGGGAAGCGCAGCGGCAGCTTGACCGCGCCGTAGACGGTGGCGGGTTGCCGGCTGTGCTGCTCCTTGACGCGCATGTAGACCTGCGGGCTGCGCAGGAACTTGGCGAGCGCCGTGATCACGTCCTTGCGCACCTCGCTGATGTGGCGGCAGCGCGCCGCAATCGGAAACTCGACGAACGGGACGGTGATGTTGCCGTCCGCGTCCACGTCGTACGCGCCGTCGAACTGCGGCTCGCCGAAGACGCGCAGCTCGACTATGTCGCCGGGGCCGAGCGGGTAGTCTTTCGGCGTCACGCCGTTGATCGTTTCGGGGCTGCCGCTGGTCGAGTCGGCCGACGCCCCTTGGGCCGCCGGCTGCTGCGCGCGGAGCGGCAGGGTGACGAGCGCGGTGAGTAGCGCGAGTGCGCAGAGGAGTTTTACGACTTTCATAACACCGTCCTTAACTGCTGTCGTGCAATGGTCTTTCGAGAGCGGCCGGGCGCTCCACGGTAGATGCGCGCGCCGCGCGGCCGGGGTTGCCCGGCAATTGCTGGCCGACGAAGAGCGGCTGTGCGGCGGCGCGGCAATTGTCGCACGAGACGCGCCGAAAGCCAAAAGCGCCGCGCCCGCCAGCGGCGGCCTAAATCCCTCAAGCCTCCGTGCATCCTCTGTGCCCTCTGTGTCTGCGGTGGTTAATGCCGCTTCGACTTGATTCACCACCGCAGACACAGAGGGCACAGAGGATGCACAGAGATAAACCACATCCAGGCCACTAACCGCGCGCGGGCTGGCGCTTCAGCTTTCGTCGTCGGGCGGTTCGGGGCGGCGCGGCGGCGTGCCGTCTTCGTCGAGCGCGACGCGCGCGCGCAGCAGTTCGATCTCGCGGTTGATGCGCCCGGCGGCCTCGCCGCGTGCGTCGTCGGACATCTCGGCGCGCGCGAGGTAGAAGAGCGCGTCGCGGTAGCGCGCGATGGCGCGGCTGTAACGCCCGCGGAACGCCGCGCGCTCGGCCAACTCGACCCAGTGCGCGACCTTGACCGAGGCGACGAAGTTGCGCACCGCCAGGGCCGACGCCTGTAAGGCCGGCTCGCCGGGGTAGACCTGCAAGGCTTCGCCGATCACGTCGAGCGCCTGCATGGCCGTCTCGATGCGCGCGGAGGGGCTGGCGCGGCGCTGCGCTTCTTGCGTGAGCCTCTGCGTCTCGCCGCGCGCCCAGGCGAGCAGGTGGTTCTTCTGCAACTCGCGCACGCGCTCCTGGCCCGCGCGCAAGGCGGCCCGCACGTCCGGGGCCACGCCCGGCGCGCGGATCGCCTCCTCCGAGTCGGCCAGGTATTGCTCGCAGAGCCGGTACGCTTCGCGGTGCGCTTCGGGCTGCTGCGCGCCCAGTTCGTCGGCGCGCGCGAGTCGCTGCTGCAAGGCGCGGAACGAAGCGCCCGTCGTCCGCACCTTGAGCTTGTGCCCGCCGCCGGGCGCGACCGCCAGTAGCTTCAGCGGCGGCTCGCCCGCGCCCATGCGCAGTTCCAGCTCGCGCGTGTAGCGCGCCCACGCGCGCCGCATCACGACCTCGCGCCCGCCGAGCGCGAGCAGCAAGACTAAGCTCGCCGCCAGCGCCGGCAGCAGCAGAGACTCGTCGCCGCCCGCCGCCAGCAGCCACCACAACCCGACGAAGGTCGCGGCCGTGAGCGCCACCGCCACCAGCATGTAGCCGAAGGTCGAAGGCATACGCGGGCGCGGGCGCTTGGGGCGGGGCGGGGCGGGCGCGACGCGCGCGGCGCGCGGGTTGGCGTAGTCGGCGGAATCGTTGGGCAAGCTTCTTCTCCAGCGTCGGCGCGAGCGGCCGCGACAGGCGGACGAGCCGGCGCTTGAACCCCAGCCGGCGACGCCCGGATTATAGCAGTAGGCAGTAGGCAGAGGGCAGTAGGCAGAAAGAAGAAGCCAGGCGTCGGAAGCCAGTAGGAAGACGGTAGAGGACGCGGCAGCGGAAAGGCCGCCCTTGCTGTGAGGCCGGTCTTCCCTTCTGCCTCCTGACTTCTGACTTCCGGCTTCTTCTTTCTGCCTACTGCCTACCGCTCCACCTTTTTTGCTGGCAGAAGCGGCGGGGTTGCGTTTATACTTGGCGCGCAGCGGACGCTCGGCCAAAGCTAACTTGTGACACCGGGCGCGCCGCTTTGTGTCCTCGCTTTTCGCGCCTTTAAGTTTGAACCGGCAGTGCAGACCTCGACCGTGCGCGGTCGGCGCGGCTCACGCCCCGCCCCGCGCGGAGACCGCTTATGGCAACTTGCGCGAGGTGCGGCGCGACCGTACCCGATACGAAGGCTTTCTGTCAGGACTGCGGCGCGTCCATGACGCCCGAGGCCGCGGGGCAACGACACGACGAATCGCCCGGCCTGGGCGCGACCGTCATCGTGCCGCCGTCGGAATGGGCGAAGCCGCCGGACATACACACGACCGGATCGGGCCAGTCGGCGGCCGGCGCGGCCCAACCCGCGCCCACGCCTCCACCTGCGCCCGCGCCCGCGCCCGCGCCGGCCGCGAGCGCCGCGCCTGCGCCGACGCCGCCCCGGCCCGCGCCGCCGCCCGTTGCTACGACGCCGCCCGCGCCCGTGCCCGCCACGGGCGGCGGCAGCAAGGCGACGCTCTACGTGATCCTGGCGGTCGTGCTGCTGCTCGTGATCCTCGCGCTGATCTACTTCCTGCGCTGAGCGCACGCGCACGCGCGCCTGAGTTATGGAGAACTACAGCTTCCCCGCCGCGCCCGCTTACGCGCCGCCGCCCGCGCCGCGGCGCAACGCCATGCGCGCGGTGCTCATCGCCACGGCGGTGCTCGTGGCGCTGCTGCTGGGGTTGCTGACGCTCGTCCTGATCGGGCTGGGCACGGGTCTCGTCCCGCTGCTCTTCGGCTTCGTGCTGGCGACGCTGCCCGTGCCCGTCTACGTCGCGCTCGCGCTCTGGATCGACCGCTACGAGGCCGAGCCGCCGTGGGCGCTGGCGACCGCCTTCTTCTGGGGCGCGCTCATCGCCATCTTCATCGCGTTCGTGCTGAACACGATTGGCGGCGTCATCGTCGCGGCGCTGTTCGGCGACAACGCGGGCGAGTTCTTCGCCGCCGTCGTCTCCGCGCCCGTGGTCGAGGAGACCTCGAAGGCGCTCGTCCTCTTCGGCCTCTTCTACTGGAAGCGCGACGAGTTCGACGGCGTCATTGACGGCATCGTCTACGCGGCGATGGTGGGCCTCGGCTTCGCCATGACGGAGAACGTGCAGTACTACGGCGGCGCGATCCGCGACGGCGGCGTCGCCGGCTCCATCGTCCTCTTCATCCTGCGCGGCTTGATGGCCCCGTTCTCACACCCGCTCTTCACGAGCATGACGGGCATCGGCTTAGGGATCGCCAGCCAGTCGAACCGGCGCGCGACCAAGCTGCTCGCGCCGCTCGGCGGCCTCTTCTGCGCCATGTCGCTGCACGGGCTGTGGAACCTGTCGGCCTCGATCAGCGGCTTGCTCTACTTCATCGTCTACTTCCTGATCATGGTGCCGGTCTTCCTGGCCGTGCTGACGACGATCTACTTCGCGCTCGGGCGCGAGGGGCGCACCGTGCGCGAGCACCTGCTGGCGGACTACCAGCAGGGCCTCTTCACGGCGGAAGAGTACGAGTGCCTGTGCTCTGTGCGCGGGCGCATGGGCGCGTCGTGGCGCGCGTGGCGGGCGGGCGGCCTGAGCCAGTGGCGCGCGCGCGCGCGCTACCACGCGACGGCGAGCGAGCTGGCCTTTCATCGCGCCCGCGTCGCGCGCGGCCTCGCGCCGCGCGACGAGGCGGCGCAGGCGCGCGAAGAGTTCTACCGCCGCGCGCTCGCCGAGTTGGGCGCGCGCGCGGGCGCGGCGCGCTGAAGCCGTGCCGCCGACTTCACCTCCGAACGCGCCGGGCGGGTCACATCGCGCGAGAGCACAGGAATGATGTTCCGGTGAAAATCCAACTACTGCCCAGCACCTTCAACAACACCGGCTGCGCCAGCCCCGAGCAGCGGCTGACCTGCTTCCTCATAGACGACCGCGTGGCCGTGGACGCCGGCTCCATCGCGCTCGGCCTCTCCGACGATCAGCACCGCACCGTCCGCGACGTGATCGTCACGCACCCGCACATGGATCACATGGCGACGCTGCCGATCTACATTGACGACATGTTCGCGCTGCTCGACGAGCCGATCCGCATCCACGCGACCGAGGAGGTCGTCGGGCTGTTGGAGCGCGACGTGTTCAACTGGACGGTCTACCCGCGCTTCTCCGAACTGTCGAACGGGACGTGCAAGGTGATGGAGTACGTGCCGTTCCGGCCCGGCGAGGAGTTCGCGGTCGCGCACCTGACGGTGATCGCCGTGCCGGTCAACCACATCGTCCCGACCGTCGGGCTGCTCGTCACGGACGGCGAGACCGCCGTCGCCTTCAGCTCCGACACGGCCGCGACCGAAGAGTTCTGGCACGTCGTCAACCGCAGCCCGCGCCTGGCCGCGCTCTTCATCGAAGCCTCGTTCCCGAACTCGATGGGCAAGCTGGCCGAGGTGTCGGGTCATCTGACGCCGGAAGGCGTCGGGGCCGAGCTGCGCAAGCTGGCGCACAACCACTTCGACGTGCTCGCCGTCCACATCAAGCCGTCCTACCGCCAGCAGGTCATTGACGAACTGGCCGCACTCGGCCACCCGCGCGTCAGCGCGATGGAGCCGGGGCGCGACTACGAGTGGTGACAGCAAAAGACCGCCCCACCGAAGAGGCGGTCAACACTCACGCGAACTAACTCAGCCGCACCCCAACAACGCCCGGCTTCAGCCGGCCGCAGGCTCGCGGCGCACCGGCTCGAACTCGCGGGCGGCGTGTTCGCCCGCGACGCCTTCGAGCAGGACGCGCCCGCTCGGCAGGAGCTTGGCGACGCGGAAGGTGCGCTCGGCGCGGTCGCGCGAGGGCATGATCTCGGCGCGGAACGTGACGAGCATACCGGGGCGCGCCCAGCGGTCGCTGGCCGTGTCGCGCCGGTAGCTGTCGGGGTCTTCTCTCGTCATGCTTTGTTTGCGGCCGGGCCGGCGGCGCAGGAACAGCGTCGCCCCGAGCGCGCCCACCGCCACGGCCAGCCCGCCCAGCCAACGCTTGCGCCGCTTGCTCTTCATGCCTGCCGCCCGGCCTCGCCGGCCGCCGCGCCCACAGCGTGCCCGCTCAGCACAGCGGATCGAGTTTCTCGCTGATCGTGGGCAGCCCGCTCAGCGACTTCTCCGCGTTGATGGCCGTGTACTGCGTCCACTCGTCGGGCACTTTGTCCTCTGGGAAGATCGCCTCGACCGGGCACTCCGGCACGCAGGCGTCGCAGTCAATACAGGTCTCGGGGTTGATGACGAGCATCGTGTCGTCTAAGTGAAACGCTTCCACCGGGCAGACCAGCGCGCAATCCGTATAACGACAATTGACACAAGGTTCGGCCACCACGTAAGTCATCCGACTCGCCTCCAGCAGCTTGTAAGACGGCGGCGGCGCGCAGACGCGCCCACACCCTTCCGGCGTGCCGCGCCGCCAACACGGTAGTATCAACGAGCACCCGTATATTAAGCACGAACCGCGCGAAATGGAAAGGGGAAAAACAGAGCGACAGGAGTCAGAAGCCAGAAGTCAGAAGCCGGAAGAAAAACGCACTGAACTTCTGTCTTGATTGGGCGAGACGAGCAAGCCTCTGCACTGATATTGACCACTGGCTTCTATCTTCTCTTCCGGCTTCCGGCTTCTGACTCCCGGCTCCTACTCCTTCCAGGTTTCGCGGGGCGCGCCCGCGGCGAAGTCGTAGAAGGCGAGGTCGCGCCCCGTGCGCAGCTTGGTGAGCAGGATGATCTGGCCCGTGTGCATCGAGAAGTGCTCGACGACGTGGAAGACGGCTTCGAGCACGGTGACGCCCGCGCGCCCCTGAATCGTGCGCCGTTCGAGCAGCGTGTCGGGCGCGAGCCGCGCGAGCACGTCGTCGGCCTCTGCGAGCGCGGCGCGCAGGTGCGCGAGCAGTTCGGCGGCCGCCGGCTGATCGTCCGCGCCGGGCGCGGCGAACTCCGCGTCGCGTTGGCGCACGTCCGGCGCGCCGCCGACGCCGCTGACGAGCCACTGGCGCACGTTGCCGGCCAGGTGGCGCAGCAGTTGGCCGACGCTGTTCGACTCGGCGTTGGCGCGCCACCACAAGTCCGTTTCTGGCAGGACGGCGAGGCAGCGCTCGATGCGCGGCAGGTAGGCGGCGGCGAGGAGCCGGCGCGCTTCCGCGAGGAAGGCGCGCGCGCTGGCGGCGGCGTCGGGCGGCGGCTCGACTGGCATCCGCGGCTCAGCCCTCGTCCCCGCCGGTCGGCGGCTTCTTGTGTTTGGCCTTGCGCTCGGCCGGGTGCGCGCGCTCTTCGGGCTTGGCGCGCGTGAGCGGGTGACCGGGTGGGGCGACCGGCTTGCGGATCGCGTCGAAGATGGGCCGCGCGCCGCCCTTCCGCGTCTGCTTCTTTGCGGCTGACTTCATAAGGCTTCGGGTCTCTCCGGCTGAGTTGGGTTAACGTCGGGCCGGATGCTACGCGCGCCCGCGCCGCCTGTCAATAGCGGTGCGGACGATTGCGGCGGGGCGCGTGGAAAACTGAAGCGGGGCGAAAAGCCGAGCGCCTGCCCGACCGTCTCTGGTCAGGCAGGCGCGACCGCAACTGTTGCGCGGGACTTCCCTGTTAGGCCTTGCCCGGCTGGGGCGCGGTGTCGGCGAAGATGGTCTTCAACGCCTGGCGCGTCTCGGCCCGACGCTTCTGCTGGAACTCGTTGACCCACCCCGACACGGTCGCGACCATGTCGCGGGCGGTCTCCTGCGCCGACTTCTTCGGCTCTTGCTCGGTCGCGTCGTGCGCCTCCTGGGCGGCACGCTCGCTGCGCTTGATGACTTTGACGTTAGGTTTCGTCGCCATGATGACTTCGCTCACTGTCTATGAAAGTTATGAACCTGACAACCCCTTATGACGAAAAGCCGGCGGTTAAAGTTCCCCCGGCCGGCCGCGCGTCGGGGCGTGACGCGTTGGCACTTGCAACTAAGAGGCCACGAACATTAGACGCACGAGCCGGGGCAACGGTTCCGTTATCTTCCGCATATTTCCCGGACTTTCGCGCCGCCACTCGATTAGTCGCGCCCGGCCCCTGTCGCCTTACAAAGACACCACGTGACCAATCTGCCACGCGGCAGTTTCCGAATCGTCCATTCCGCACACCATCTGCGCACATTTCTGATACGCCTTCGGTCACACGCAGCAAGACTGACCAAGCCTCGTCCGCCCGCGCACGCCGCTTTGGCAGAATGCCAACCGGCGGGGCCGCGCCGCGCGCTTTGCCAAGCCGCGCGGACGGCGCGGGAGTCGTCCGCGACGGCGCAAACATCGTGCTTGCGACGCTAAACATAATGCTGTGAACGAGTGCCGGCGCGCGTTGCGTGCGCGGCGCGGCCGCACGCGTAGTTGGCATAAACGTTGCCCTTTCGCGCAAGTGCCATGCGCCTGATCGAACTCATCACCATCTACCTCGCCGCGGCCGCGCCGGTCGGCGTCGCATACTTCCTGCGCCGCCCCGCGCCGTCGCCGCGCGCGTCGCGTCTGTTGCGCGCCGCCGTCGCCGCGCTCGTCTGGCCCGCCGCGCTCTGCGCGCACCTGTTCGCGCGTGCGCGCGCCGCGCGGTCTGACGAGCGCGCGTCAACTCGCGCGCATCAGTCTTGGCCCGACGAGACGCGCGTCGCGGCGGCCGAGCGCGCGCTCAAAGCGACGCTCCATCAGACGGACGATCTGTTGCGCGACTCGTTCGCGGCGCGCGCCCTTCGGCCTTTGCAGGCGACGGCGGACTCACGCGCCACGTTAGAACGTTTCGTCGGGCTGACGCTTGCGTTCGCGCACGGCGCGGCCGACGACGAACCGTCGGCGCGCGAGCTTGAGTTGTTCCGCGTCGCGGGCCGGCGCGGCGACGACCTGTTGGTCGCGGGGCGTTGCGTGCAGCGGCGCAACCGCGCGCGCTTGCAGGCGCACCGCGAACAGGCGCGCACCGATCTCGTCCACGCGCTCGCCGAGTTGCTGGAAACGGTCGAACACGATCTGCCGGCGCGCGCGGTCGCCGAACAGGCGTTCACGAAACTCTACTGGCTCGTCATCCGCGCGCTCGCGCAGGCGTTCGACCTGTTGACGCTGCTCGACGAGCAGACGGCCGCGCTGAGCGTCGCGCGCCTGCTCGACGCCGCCTGCGCCTGGGCGCGCCGCCACGAAGTCATCAACCTGCCCCGCACCGCCGCGGCGCAGCTCGGAGACACGTCATGTACGCCGCACACACCGCACCCGCACGCTACGCGCCCGACGCCGCAGCCGTCCATCTGAGCGCGCGCCCGTCTCAACCGCCGACGACGAACAACGTGCGACAGCCACACGTCGAGTCGTCCGCGTCGGTCGCGGTTTCACGTTTGGGCTGGCTCGAAGCCGCGCTCGCGGACGATGAACGTCGGCGACAACTCTTCCGCGACGCGCGCGAAGAGGAAGAGATGCTGTTGATGCGCCGCCCGCTCGCGCCCGAACGCGCCTACGCGCGCTTCGGGCTGCTGCTCGGCGCGCTGCCGCCCGCGGCCATCGTGCTCAAACTCGCGTGGGTCTTTCTGTTTCACGGCGACGGCTGGACGCCCACGCTCGTCATGTTGCTGTTCGGCGTGCCGATGACGCTCATCTGCGCCCTCGTCGGTCGCCTCATGGGTCGCCGGCTCGCGCCCATGCTCGCGCGCGCGGAGCGGCGCAGTCGGACGGCGACCGTGCTCTACGCGCTCTGGGCCGGTTTCGTCTGGGCGTGTCTGACGGGCGCGGCGGGCGGCGCGGTCGTCTTTATCATCGGGGCTTTGTACGGCGCGGCCTGCGCGCTGCCGTTCGGGCTGGCCGGCTTCGTGCTGTTCGCCGCGTGCCGCCGGCTGCTCGCGCGCGGTGGTATGATGGACGCGCGCCACTTCTGGCCCGTCGCCTGCGGCATCGCCCTGACGGGCGCGGCCCTGATTCTAGGAATAGAGTGAGCAGTGAGCAGTCAGGAGCCAGAAGCCAGAAGCCAGAAGTTAATGACGGGACGCCGGAGCCTGAGAGCGGGAAGGCGACAGCCGGAGGAAGAAAGGCCGGCTATTCATTCTGGCTTCTGACTCCTGGCTCCTGACTCCTGATTGCTCACTGCTCACTACTTACTGCCTCCATGCTCCTCGTCCTGCTGCTGCTGGTCTTGTTCCTGCTGGTGCTGCTCGGCTTCTACGTCTTCGTGGCCGCGCCGCGCAGCCGGGCGCACCAGACGTTCACGGCCTTCGTCCTCTGTCTCGCGCTCTGGGCGGTGAAGGACATCGCGCTGTGGGGCTTTAGCGCGCGCGCCGACGGGCCCGTGGCGTGGTGGGCGGCGACGAGCTTCGTCATCGCGCTTGCGCTGCAATACTCGCTGGTCGTCTTCGCGTGGGTCTTCCCCGAAGGCGGCGCGGTGCCGTACCGGCGCGCGGCCGTCTTGTTCGCGCCGGGCGCGGTCTTCGTGCCGGCGGCCGTGGCCGGTCTCATGTGGCAGGACGTGCGCTTCACGCGCGGCGCGTTCGAGCTGCGCCTGACGCCGCTCGCCTACGCCTTCGGCCTCTACATCTACGTCGTCTTCGCCTACGGCTTCGGGCTGCTCTACGGCAAGTACCGGCGCGCGCGCGGGCGGCTGCGCGGGCAACAGCTCGGCGCGATCCTGTGGGCGCTGCTGCTCACGGGCGCGCTCACGACGCTCGCGGCCATCGCGCTGCCGCTCGTCGGCGTCTACACTCTGCTGCCGTTCGCCGCGCTCTTCATCCTGCCGGGCGTGCTCGTCTACGCTTACGCGATCTCGAACTTCAAGTTGTTCTCGCTCCAATCGGCGCTCGATCAGTTCCGCCTATTCCCCATCGCCTACAAGGTCGCGCTCTCGATTGCGGCGGTGGCGGTGCTGAGCTTCCTGCTGCTGCAAGTGCCGATTGTCTGGTGGAGCTTCGCCCAAGGGCCGACGTTCGAGGCGTGGCGGCGCTACCTCGTCTTCAGCGTCATCACGGCGCTCGTGCCGAACCTGATCCTGGTCGCGCTCGTCATCCGCATCATCTCGCGCCCGCTGCGGCGTCTGACCGAGGCGGCGGTCGCCGTCGCGGGCGGCGCTTACGGCACGGAGGTCTCGCTCACGAGCAACGACGAAGTGGGCCTGCTCGCCGCGTCGTTCAACGAGATGAGCCGCAAGATGGCGGCCGACATCGAACAACTGCGCGCCCTGAACGAACAACTGATCCGCACCGAAAAACTGGCCGCCGCCGGCACGCTCGCCGCGGGCGTCGCGCACGAGGTCAACAACCCGCTCGCCTCGATCTCTTCGCTCATCCAAATCCTACAGGCGCACGTGCCGCCCGACGCCGACGACGCGCGCGCCCGCGAGACGCGCGAACTGCTGCGCCTCATCCAGACGCAGATCGCGCGCATCACGCAAGTCCTGCGCGGCATGACCGACTTCGCCCGCGCGCGCCCCGTCGCGCGCGCCGCGCTCGACGTGCGCCGCGCCGTCGAGTCCAGTCTGCGCCTCGCCAGCTTCGACAAGGCGTTCAAGCGCCTGCGCGTCACGACCGAGTTCGACGCGGCCGCGCCGCCCGTCGCCGCGGACGCGGATCAACTGCAACAGGTCTTTCTCAACCTGCTCCTGAACGCGCGCGACGCCATGCCCGACGGCGGCGACATAAAGATCACGACCCACTACGACGCGACCGCGCGCGAGTTGCGCGTCGAGTTCGCCGACACGGGCCCCGGCATCGCGCCCGAACACCGCGCGCACGTCTTCGACCCGTTCTACACGACCAAGCCCGCGGGCGCGGGCACTGGCCTCGGTCTCGCCGTCTGCTACGGCATCGTCACCGCCCACGGCGGCCGCATCGAACTCGCGCCCACGAACGGCCGCGGCACGGTCGTGCGCATCACGCTGCCCGTCGAGCAACCGGCGGCCGCTGAATGAGGAGTAGGACGCGTTAGGACGGCGCGCGGCGGACGGAACTTAACGGGTCGGGCAGCGCCTAATTATTGTAGGCTCGTAGTCGAGCGGACTTGCTGTCGAGTAGAACTGACGGTCGCAGAGAGAGGGGCGCGGTGCTGAGCATCGAAGGCTTGCGGAAGACTTATCCGGGCGGCGTGCGGGCGCTCAAGGGCGTGAGCCTCGAAGTGCCGGCGGGCATGTTCGGGCTGCTCGGGCCGAACGGCGCGGGCAAGACGACCCTGATGAAGATCGCGGCCACGCTGCTCGAACCCGACGCCGGGCGCGTCGAACTGGACGGCGTTGATCTGCTCGCCGACAAGCGGGCGACGCGCCGCCTGCTCGGCTACCTGCCGCAAGAGTTCGGCCTCTACCCGACGCTGACCGCCGCGCAGACGCTCGACTACTTCGCGCGGCTCAAGGGCGTCGCGGACGCAAGCGCGCGGCGCGCGCTCGTCGGCGCGCTGCTCGAACGCGTCAACCTCGCGCCGGTCGCGCGGCAGCGGGTCGGCGGCTTTTCGGGCGGGATGCGCCAGCGCCTCGGCGTCGCGCAGGCCCTCATCGGCCACCCCCGGCTGATCGTCGTGGACGAGCCGACGGCCGGGCTAGACCCGGAGGAGCGCGCGCGCTTCCACAACCTGCTGGCGGAGTTGGCCGACGAGGACACGACCGTCATCCTCTCGACGCACATCGTCTCGGACGTGGCGACCCTGTGCGTGCGGCTGGCGATCATGCGGGCCGGCGAGATCGTCGCCGCCGTCGGCGTGCGTGCGGCGCTGGCAGAGATTGACGGCGCGGTCTGGGAGGCGGCGGTGGCGCGCGAAGAAGTGCCGGCGCTGAAGGCGCGGCTCCGTGTCATCTCGGCGCAGGCCGCCGCGGGGCGCGTGCGGCTCAGGGTCTACGCGCAGGGCGGGCGGCCGGGCGCGGACTTCAGCCCGGCGACGCCGACGCTCGAAGACTACTACTTCAGCCGGGCCGCGCAGGCCGAGGGGGCGCGGCCGTGAATCGCTTGCGCACGCCGCTGGCCGCGGTCTTCCACGCAGAGGTCTTGTTCAACGCCCGGCGCGTCGCCCCTTACGTGTTGATGGTTCTGTTCAGCGCCAACGCCGTCCTGTGGTGGGGCTGGGGGCCGGCGGTCGCGTGGGGCTGGGCGACCAACGGCGACTTCTACATCGTCCGCCTCTTCCTCCAGTTCTCGTTCATGACGATGCCGCTCTTCATCGCCCTCTTCATGGGCGACCCCGTCATCAGAGACTTCCGCCTCGGCGTCGCGCCGCTCATCTTCTCGAAGCCGATCACACGCGCCGAGTACCTGGCGGGAAAGTTCCTCGGCAACTTCTTCGTGCTCGTCTGCTGCCTGGGCTGCTACGCGCTCACGCTCATCGTGCTCCAAGCCTTCAGCCGGCCGCACATGCTCGTGCTGCCGGCGCGCGTCGGCCCTTACGTCAAGCACTTCTTCTTTTTCGTCGTCGTGTCGAGCCTGGCGCTCGCCGCCGTCTGCTTCACCGTCGGCACGCTCACGCGCAACGTCAAACTCGTCTACGGGCTGATGACCGCCTTCTATCCGCTCTACGTCGCGTGGCAGTACACCCTCAAGGGGCTGCCGCCGCGCTGGCGGATCACACTCGACCCGCTCCTGTTCAACGTGGCCGCGGGGATTTACGGGCCCGCCAGCGCCGCCCGCGTCAACCGGCTCGACATGAGCTACAGCGCGGACGTGCTGGCGAACCGCGCGCTGATGCTCGTCGCGGCGGCCGCCTGCTTCGCCATCCTCCGCGCGCGCTTCGCCACGGACGAGCAGACGCGCGGCGACAGACAGGCGGCCCGGCTGACGACGCTTGAACTTAACGCGCCGGTCGAACGACTCGACGCGGGCGCGGCGGATGTTGAGCTTGCGCTGCTTGAGGCGACGGTTGCGACGGCCGCGCCGGATTCAGCGACCGGGCCGGGTGTGGACGCCGCGTCGCCGGAGCACGTCGCGCTGTCACACGTTGCCACGGCGACGGCGGGGGCGCGCGCGCAATTCAGGCAATTCACGGCGGCCGCCGCGGTGGAGTTGCGCCTGCTCTCTGCGGAGCGCAGCCTGGTCGTGCTGTTGCCGCTCGCGGCGCTGCTCTCCGGCGCGGGGCTGGCGTACTACGAGGCCGCGCCCGCTCCGTCCTACTCCGCCGCTTACGCCGCGCGCACGGCCGAGCCGCTGCTGCTGTTCCTCGCGGCCATCGCCGTCTTCTACACGGGCGAAGCGTTGCACCGCGACCGCGAGTTGCGCGTCGAGCCTGTGCTGTGGAGCATGCCCGTGCCGAACTTCGTCCTGCTGCTCTCGAAGTTCACGACCACGCTGCTGCTCGCCGCCGGCACGCTCGCACTGGTCGGCGCGGCGGCGCTGGCGCTGCAAAGCTACAAGAGGCACGCACCGGTCGAGCCGCTGCCCTACCTCGCCGCCTACGCGCTGGTGCTGTTGCCGGGCGCGGCCTTCATGATCGCCGCGGCGACAGCCCTGCACACACTGCTGCGCGACAAGTACCTGGCTTACGCGGTCTGCCTCGCCACGGGCGGCGGGCTGTTTTACCTCTACAACCTCGGCCACAACCACCCGCTCTACAACCCGCTGCTCTACGGGCTTTGGACGCCGGCCGATCTCGCACGCGGCGCGCCGCGCCTGCCGTACCTGCTCGCGCACCGACTCTACTGCCTGGCGCTGACGGCGCTCTGCCTCGCGCTCGCGCACCTCGGCTTCGGGCGCAGGCTGACGGGCGGGCGGGCGGCGGCCCGGCGCTGGCGCGCGCACGGGCCGACTTTACTGGCAGCGGTGCTCGCGGCCGCCTTAGCCTACGGCACGGGTTGGCTGCTCCTGACCCGTTACGCGATACTGATTCGTTGATCGCTGCCGCCAAGGGGGACGCAAAGCCATGACGACCGCACCGCTGATTCTCATCGCCGAAGACGAAGACCTGATGCGCGCCATCCTCGCGCGCCTGCTCGAAGAGGCCGGCTACCGCGTCGCCGCGACGGCGAGTGCCGAAGAGGCCCTTGAGCGGTTCGCCGCCGAGGACGTGGCCGTCACGCTCACGGACATCCGCATGGCCGGCATGGACGGCCTCGCCCTCCTCGACCGCGTCAAGGACATAGACCCGGAGGCGCTCGTCATCGTCATGACCGCCTACTCCTCCGTGGACTCGGCGGTCGCCGCCTTGCGCAAGGGCGCTTACGACTACGTGACCAAGCCGTTCGTCAACGAAGACTTGTTGCAGGCCGTCAAGAACGCCATCCGGCAGCGCGAGTTGTTCCGCGAGAACCGCGCGCTCCGCCGCGAGTTGGAACAGCGTTACAGCTTCAGCGAGATCATCGGCACGTCGGACGCCTTGCAGGCCGTCTTCCGCCTGGTCGAGAAGGTCGCGGCGACCAACACGCACATTCTCATCCAGGGCGAGTCGGGCACGGGCAAGGAGTTGATCGCGCGCGCCATCCATCACCACAGCCCGCGCGCCGACCGCCCGTTCGTCGCCATTAACTGCGGCGCGCTGCCCGAAAGCTTGTTGGAGTCCGAGTTGTTCGGCCACGTCCGCGGCGCGTTCACCGGCGCGGTCGCCAACAAGCCGGGCCTCCTGCGCGCGGCCGAGGGCGGCACGGTCTTCCTCGACGAGATCGGCGAGATCACGCCCGCGATGCAGGTGCGCTTGCTGCGCGCCGTGCAGGAGCACGAGGTGACGCCCGTGGGCGCGGGCGGCGCGGTCGAGTTCGACGCGCGCATCATCTGCGCGACCAACCGCGACCTGGAGAAAGAGGTGAGCGAGGGGCGCTTCCGCGAAGACCTGTTCTACCGGCTCAACGTGATCGAGATACACCTGCCGCCCCTGCGCGAGCGGCGCGAGGACATCCCGCTACTCGCGCGCCACTTCGTCACGCGCACGGCGCGCGAGCAGGGGCAGACCGAGAAGCCGCTCGCGCCCGAAGCCATGGCCGCGCTCATCAACTACCAGTGGCCGGGCAACGTGCGCGAGTTGCAGAACGCGGTCGAGCGCGCCTTCACCTTGAGCGACGAGCGGATCGACTTGAGCAGCCTGCCGCCGCGCGTGCGCCAGGCGGCCGGCGACATGCTGCCCGTGCGCGACCCGGACGGGCTGCACCCGACGCTCGCCGAAGTCGAGCGCCGCTACATCCTCGACACGCTCGCCGCCGTCAACCAGGACAAGGCCCGCGCCGCCAACATCCTCGGCATAGACCTCTCCACCCTCTACCGCAAACTCAAACGCTACGACGCCGTGTGAGCGCAGCCTCTCGCCCGGCACGACACTTTTAGAGCGGTTGTTGACTTTGACGGACGAGCAGATCAACACAGAGGGCACAGAGGTCACACAGAGAGCACAGTTTTTTCTGTGTCCTCTCTGTTACCTCTGTGTCCTCTGTGTTAACCCGGCCCCACGCCGCACTCAACCGCCGACCAACTTCGGGCCGCGCTTCCGCCGCGACGTGCTCGGCGGCCGCTCGTCTTCGTAGGCGTCAGTCTCGTTGGTCTCGACGACCGTGTACTTGCGCCCGGTCTTCGGCGAGGTGAACTCCGAGACGGCGACGACGTGCTCCGGCGGCGGCTCGGCCGGGCCCGGTCGCCTGCCCGTCTTACGCCGCGCGCCCGTCTGACGGCGTGGGCGCTCGCTGCTGTTTGATCGAGGCACTTGCTGCTCTGCCCTCCGCGCGCCGCGTCACGGCTCGAAGACGATGCGCGTGACCGGGTGTACTTCCCAGATGGTCGGCATGTCTCTGCGCAAGGTCTGCGGCCCCGGCGGCTCGCCCCTGGCGTGCGTTGCGTCGAAGAAGAGCGAGCCTTCGATCTCGACGGGCACGGGCGGCCTGTAGAACTTGTAGCCGAAGCCGGGCAGCGCCGCGCCGAAGAAGTTCTTGTAGGCCTTGCGCGCCGCCTTCAGTCGCGCGAACGAGGCGCTGCGGGCGGGCGGCAGCCCCGAAATCTCCATCGTCATGTAGACGGGCCGCCGGGCGCGCGTGCTGCGCCCGATGATCAGGTGAAAGTCGTTATCGCTCTCGCGGCTCGCGGCGTAGAGGAAGGCGCGCACGCGCACGTTGCGCCGCTCCTCGGCCACGCGCCGCGACTTCTTGTCGGTCTTGATCGGCGGCTTGTGCTGCTTCATCACGCTGACGGCGGGGAGCGTGGCGAGCAGCTCTTTCACGTCGGCGAAACGCTCGACCGGCGCTTTGGCGATGGACAACTTGGCGGCCCTGCGGTCGTGCCCCCGGTAGGCGTCGCCCGTGGGCAGCGGCTTGGCGGCGATGAATGCCGGACTCAGGACGCCGGGCTTCGGCCCCATCGGCTCGTAGCGATCCACCTCGTTGGTCTCGATGACGCGGTACTTGCGCCCGCCCGGCCGCGGCGACGTGAACTCCGCCTCGCCGATGATGGACGCACGCGCCGGCATGGACGAGCGTGGCCCGCCGCCCGTCGGCTTCGGCGCGCGCCCGCCGCGCTTCTTCGCCGCGTTGCGCTTCTTACTCGCTCGGTTCGGCATCGTCTTGTCCTCCTTTCACTTTAGACCGGCGCGCGCGGCGCGGGCTGGCCGCCGTAGGCCCAGCGGGGCGGGCCGCCGAGCCTGCGTCGGTCGAGTCTGTCGGTGTGCAGGTGCTTGCGCATCGCGTAGCGGCCTGCCTGGACGAGCGCGGCGCGGCGCTCGTCCGTCATGTCGAACTCGGTCACGGCGTAGCTCAGCGTCGGCAGGTAACAGACCGCCTGCGAGTCGTACTCGAACGTGATCTTGTCGCGCGAGACGCTGACCGTCTCGACGACGCGCATGATGCGCTGCACGGTGCGCAGGCTGCCGAGCAGTTGCGCCAGGGCCGGCGGCGGCGGCGCGTTCTCCACCTCCAACTCGTCGTCGAGGTAGAAACCCAGGTGTGCGACTGGCGCGGCGGGCGCGGGCCCCATGACCGCGCTAACGAACGGGTCGTCGGGCTTCGCGCCGAAGAGCCAGAGCGAGAAGTTCGAGAGCGCGCCGCCGTCGATCATCACGCAGCCCTCTTTCGCGCGCCCGCGGTACAGCCCCCACTCCTTGCGCCAGCGCACCTCGCGCCACAGGAACGGGATGCCGAGCGACATGCGCGCGCCCCACGCGACGGGGCAGTCCGGCGCGGTGCGGTGGTTCAGGATCAGTAATTCCATCTCGGTCGAGTCGGCGACGACGACCGACAAGTCAGCGCCCGTGCGCGCGTTGAACGCGCCGAAGGTCACGCCGGGCGGCAGCCCCTTGGCCGCCAGCCGCTCGCACAGCCACTCGTAAATCCGCACCCCGGCGAAGAACCCGCCGCACTCGACGAGCGAGAACAGTTGCCGGAACGGCGCGACGGCGAGCAGCGCCTTGACCAGCGCCCGCCCGACGCCCGGCAGGCGCACGCGCCCGCAGAGTTCCACGAGCAGACTGCGGTCTACGTCCTCGTCGTTAAAGTCGCGCGCCGACGGCGGGTCGAGGAACGTGGCGAAGCGCGGCCGGCCTGCGACCTTCTCGTCGGCGAGCGCGAGCAGTTCCTTGGGCGTGTAGCCGGCGGCGCAGAGCATGGCCGTGACCGCGCCGCCCGACGTGCCGACGAGCCGGCCGTAGGTGTGCCCGGCGGCGGCGAACTCCGTCAGCGCGCCGCCGAACGCGACGCACTTGGCCCCGCCGCCCTCGAAGACCAGATCGTAGACCGCCATCGCGCGCCGCTCCTTCCGCCGCGTTCACCGTTCCAACGCGCCGATGTTAGCGCACTTCGCACCCGCGCGTCGCAACTTTTCGCCCCCGTCGCAACTCGCTCAAGCCTCCGTGCATCCTCTGTGGCCTCTGTGTCTCGGTGGTGAACGCCGCTGTGACCTCATGCACCACCGCAGACACAGAGCACACAGAGGATGCACGGAGACGGCCTATCAGCGGCGCGTGAAATACTTCGGCTCAAATCCGCATAGGTATTTAGGACGGAGCGCGGCCGGATAGCTGTCTCCGCATCTCTCGACGAGAGGACAAGACCCAATGCCCCCTTTAGACCCGCTGTGGGAAGAGTTCAAGCAAGCGCGCAAGGACGTGCTCGCGACCGACCCCGCCATGATCGCGCCGAACTTGCCCGACGACGTGATCGCCACCGACAAGCCGCTCGAACCCGAGTGGGACCCGCAAATCGGCCGGCCCCTGAACCAGCCGCCCGCGCCGCTCCCGCTCGCCGAGACGCCGCCGCACCGCCTCGTCGCCCTCGGCGACTCGCTCACACACGGCTTCCAGAGCGGGGCCATCTTCAACACAGACCTCTCGTACCCCGCCATCATCGCCTACGAGCTGGGCTGGTACGATCAGTTCCGCCGCCCCACCTACCCCGGTCTCGGCGGCATCCCCCTCAACATCGAGCTGCTGCTGCGCAAGCTCGAACGCAGCTTCGGCGCGGAGATCAACTGGTGGGAGCTGGCCCCGGCCACCTTCACCGTGCGCCAGCACATGGCCGAGGTCGAGGACTGGTGGGAGCGCGGCCCCGGCGCGCGCGTCCCGAACGTCGCGGGGCTGAACCACAACCTCGCCGTCTACGGCTGGGACTTGCGCGACGCGCTCTCGCGCACGGCGGCCGTCTGCGCCGCCGCCATCAAGCGGCCCAAGGATCAACTCTTCATGCAGTTGGTCGAGAACGCGAACGAGCGCGCGGCGCTGCGCGTCTTCAACTCCGAGGGCAAGAAGAGCGACGCGCGCGCCGGCCTGACCGTGCTCGACATGGCGCGGCAGATGGGCGAGGAGGGCGCGGGCGGGCAGCCCGGCATCGAGACGCTCATCGTCTTCCTCGGCGCGAACAACGCCCTGGGCAGCGTCCTCAGTTTGCAGGTGAACTGGAGCGGCGACGGCTACGACAAGCTCGACAAGAAGACCGGCTACAACGTCTGGCGGCCGACGCACTTCAAAAACGAGTTGGAGTTGTTGGCGGCCGAGGTGCGGCAGATCAAAGCGCGGCACGTCGTCTGGTGTACCGTGCCGCACGTCACCATCGCGCCCATCGCGCGCGGCGTCGCGCGCAAGCTGGCCCCCGGCTCGCGCTACTTCCCCTACTACACGCGCCCCTGGATTCTCGACGGGCAGTTCGACGCCAAGGACGATCCGCACCTGACCGGGGCCGAGGCGCGCGCCATTGACAGCGCGATTGATCAGTACAACTACGCCATCCGCCGGCTCGTGCGCGCCGAGCGCGAGGCCGGGCGCGACTGGCTGCTCTTCGACGTGGCGGGCCTGCTCGACCGGCTCGCCTGCCGCCGCTACGAGGACGACCCGGCGGCGCGCCCCGTCTGGTGGCGCAAGTACGAGTTGCCGCCCGAGTTGACCATGCTCGACCCGACGCCCGACTCGCGCTTCTTCACCTCGGACGCCACGGGCCGGCGGCTCTCGGGCGGGCTGTTCTCGCTCGACGGCGTCCACCCGACGACCGTCTCCTACGGCATACTCGCGCAGGAGTTCATCAACATCATGCAGCAGCACGCCGCCGTGACCTTCTACATGGGCGACGGCGTGACGCCGCGCACGGGGCCTGTGAAGGTCAACTTCAAACGCCTGATCGCGCAGGACTCGCTCGTCGCCGACCCGCCCAAACAGATCGCCGCCGACCTGCGCCTCCTCGGCTGGGCCGACCAGCGCCTCGACCTGCTGCGCCGCCTCTTGCGCGTTGGCTACTAGAGCGGATTGCGGTTGAGTTTGCCCGACGCATAATTAAACACAGAGGACACAGAGGGCACACAGAGGGCACAGTTATAAACTCTGTGTCCTCTCTGCTAACTCTGTGCCCTCTGTGTGAGACCGCCCGCGCGCGACACTCAACCGCCGCGCTCAGTCCTTGTTGCCGCCGCCGAGCATCCCGCCGAGACCGCCGAGCACGTTGCCGGCCACGTCGCCCGCCGTGCCCGCCACGTCGCCCGCGACGCCCGCGCCCGTGCCGACGAGCGAGTCGAGTTGGCCGGCGAGCGACGCCGGCAGCCGCCCGCGCACGAAGCCGAGCACCGTCTCGACGGCCGTCCGCGCCTGCGCCTCGGAGATGCCCGTGCGCTCAGCCACCTGTTTGACGAGTTCGTCCACCTGTCTTGTCCTCCTCAGCGTGGGTTCGGCGCGCGCCCGCCGGGGCCGCGCCGTCGGGTCAGATGAAGACCACCGACTGCGCGTTCGGGATGTCGAACCGCTTGCGGCAGCGCTGGCACATGAGCACATCGTCCACGCGCACCATGTAGTCGCGCGACTTTTGGAAGCGCGCGCGATCCTGCTCGCTCATGCCGCGGGGCGGCTGCTGCTTCTTCGTCCGCCGCAGCCAGCGCACGTCGTACTCGGCGCGCTCGCGGCAGTGCGGGCAACTGTAAGTCGCCCGCTTCGTCTCCTGGCGCTCGTCGAAAAAGTCGCGTTCGTTCATAAGAAGCCGTTAGCTGTTAGCTCTCTTTCGGTGGTGCAGGACGATGAGCAGCCCGGCGAGGCCGTTCAGGATCATCACGGCGTTCGTGACGACGAAGACCCAGTTGCCGACCAGCCAACTGTAGACGGTGAACCCGACCGAGGCGGCGAGTTGACCGACGAACAGCCAGCGCGAGACGTTCTCGCTCGCGCCCTCCTGCCACTGCTTGTAGACCTGCTTGCCGATGGTCAGCACCAGCACG
Organism: Pyrinomonadaceae bacterium; assembly: GCA_036389395.1. Taxonomy (GTDB): domain Bacteria; phylum Acidobacteriota; class Blastocatellia; order Pyrinomonadales; family Pyrinomonadaceae; genus QHXQ01. The sequence continues at coordinate 1,824 of DASVPY010000002.1, read as the reverse complement.
AACGAGCTGACCCACCCGATCACTTCCGCCCCGCCCCCTTGCACTCGCCCCTGCCTCCCCGCCCCGCTCGAAGTCGTCGCCGCACCTTCTCACCCCAGCAAGCGCCGGATGGTCGCCAGCAGGTTCGGCAGGTTGATCGGCTTCGGCTCGAAGGCGTCCGCCCCTTGCGCGAGCGCGAAGGTCGCGCCGCCCGTGCCGAAGCCCGTGATGACGATGATGCATGCGCCCGCGAGTTCCGGCGTCTCGCGCACGCGCCGCAGCAGGTGCGCGCCGTCGGCCGCCGGCATGTACACGTCCGTCACGATCACGCGCGGCCGCTCGCTCAACGCCAACTCGTACCCGCGTATGCCGTCCTCGGCCGCGGTCACGACGTAGCCCTCACGCGCCAGCGCCTGCCGCAGCAACTCGCGCGTCTCGTCGTCATCCTCGACGATGAGAATCTTCTCCGACACGATAAAAAGCAGGAGTCAGGAGCCGGGAGTCAGAAGCCAGAATGAAAATACATATTCCATCTTCCGTCGTGTGCCTTCCGGCTTCCGGTTCCTAACTTCCGGCTTCTGACTCCTGGCTCCCGGCTTCCTGCTCTTGTTCGCACAACTCGCGCAGGAAGCGGAAGCTGTAGATGCCGGTCTGGTGGCCGTCGCTCCAACGGAAGTTGAGCGCGTAGCGCCCGACCAACTCGACGCCCTCGATGTGCAGCGCGTCGGGGACGCTCTCCGGGCTGAGCATCCGCTCGCCCGTGAACTCGTTGACGCACTGCGCGCACGGGCAGACGCGGCGCAGCGCCGCCGCCTCGTAGCGGCACGCGCGCCCGTCGCCCCACACCACGCGCAAGCCGGCCGCGCCCTCCTGCTCGATCTCGCGCGGCTCCACCGCCGGCCCGCGCCTCCGCTGCCATGCTGGCTCAGGCATAAAAAGCTGTCGGCTGTTAATTGTTAATGGTTAGTTGTTAATGGTTAATTGTTGCCCGGCGCTAACAACTAACAGTTAACCACTAATGATTAACACTCACCTTCCGGCGGCGGCGGCAACGGCGGCAGCGGTGATGTCGAAGTGCGAGGCCGACCAGGCCGCCTGCCCGTCGCGCAGCACGAAGACCTGCGGCGACTCGTGGCGGACGCCGGTGCGCGCCGCGACCTCGTCGGAGACGGCCCGCGCCCGCTGCACCACGACGAGCGCGACCTCGCCGCCCAAACGTTGCATCTCCCGGTGCGCCCGCGCGCTGATCGGGCACGTCAGACTGTGCTTGAACAGCACGACCGGCCCCTGGTGCGAGCGCGCCAACCACTCGTCGAGCGCGGCGCGGTTCTCGACCGCCACGAACCTTGTCTCCTGCGGCGAGGCTTGCGACATAACAGACCCCACGCGCCGGCCCCCTCACACACGCGCGCGGCCGGCGCTCTCCTCCTTGCACGAATTGTCACCCAGGGGGTTTGCGCCCGCGATGTTAACACAGAACAGTGGTCAGTGGTCAGTCGGAGGACAGAGTTCAAAGTTTAAGGTTCAACGTTCAAGGTTAGCCGCAGCTTGAACCTTGAACCTTGAACGTTGAACCTTGAACTGTCTTCCACCGACCACCGTTCGTCTATTTCCAGTCGCCGACGAGGACGAACGGGGCCCAGTAGAACGGCGCGCTGTAGCGCTTGCCCGCGATCATCTGCCGCTGCGCCGCCCGCAAAGCACTCGGCGCGCCCGCCTGCTGCTGCCCTAAGTAACGTTTATAGAAGTCGGTCATCAATTCCGCGGTCGAGCGATCCGCCACCGACCACAGGCTGACGCCGACCGACGGCGCGCCCGCGTACATGAAGGCGCGCGTGAGGCCGA
>DASVPY010000001.1:0-21697 GCA_036389395.1 Pyrinomonadaceae bacterium | reverse complement strand
TGCCTTTACTGACCTCCGACCTCTAACCTCTGATCTCTGATCCATGGACAAATTTCGCATCCGAGGCGGTCGTAAACTTCGCGGGCGCGTCCAGATTAGCGGCGCGAAGAACTCCGCGCTGCCGTGTCTGGCTGCGGCACTGCTGACTGGCGAGAGCGTCACGCTGCACAACGTCCCTTACGTGCGCGACATCATCACGCAGGGGCGACTCCTCGAAGACCTCGGCGCGCAGGTGCTCCGACCCGAACTGCGGACGCACAAGATCAGCGCCGCGAACATAGAGATTTTCGAAGCGCCTTACGATCTCGTGAAGACGATGCGCGCGTCCGTGCTCGCGTTGGGACCGCTGCTCGCGCGCTTCGGCAAGGCGAAGGTCAGTCTTCCGGGCGGCTGCGCCATCGGCACGCGCCCGATTGATCTGCACCTCGAAGCCCTGAAGGGCCTGGGCGCGCAGGTCAGCCTCGAAGCCGGCTACGTCGTCGCGCGCGCGCCCCAGCGCGGGCGCTTGCAGGGCGCGGAGGTGCGCTTCGACAAGGTGACGGTGACGGGCACGGAGAACCTGATGATGGCCGCGACGCTCGCCGAAGGGCGCACCGTCATCCACAACGCGGCGCGCGAGCCGGAGATCGTGGACTTGTGCGAGCTGCTCAACCGCATGGGCGCGCGCGTGCGCGGCGCGGGCACGCCCACGATCACGGTCGAAGGCGTCGAAGCACTCGGCGCGGCCGAGCACACGATCATCCCCGACCGCATCGAGACCGGCACGTTCCTCGTCGCCGCCGCCATCACCGGCGGCGAGCTTGAGATCAAGGACTGCACGCCTGAGCACTCGGCCATCGTCATCGCGCAACTGCGCGCGGCCGGCGTCGAGATCGAGGAGTTGAACCAGAGCACCTTGCGCGTGCGGCGCTCGGCGGCGGGCCTCGTCGCGCGCGACGTGACGACCGAGCCGCACCCGCGTTTCCCCACCGACATGCAGGCGCAGTACATGGCGCTGATGACGCAGGCTGAGGGGCAGGCGCGCATCGCCGAGACGATCTTCGAGAACCGTTTCATGCACGCCTCCGAACTGCAACGCATGGGCGCGCGCATCCAGATCGAGGGAAACACGGCGGTCGTCACGGGCCCCGCGCCGCTCTCGGGCGCGCGCGTGCAGGCGTCGGACTTGCGCGCCTCGGCGTCGCTCGTCCTGGCCGGTCTCGTCGCCGCGGGCGAGACCGTCATCGAGCGCGTCTACCACATAGACCGCGGCTACGAGAAGATCGAGGCCAAGCTGCGCGCGGTCGGCGCGCGCATCGAGCGCCTGCGCGACTCGGTCACGGCGTCGCTGCCCCCGCCCGCCGAGGTCAGCGGCTTGCAGCCCGAAGCATGAAAGGAAGGACGGAAAACAGAAGGCAGGAGTCAGAAGCCAGAAGTCAGAAGGTTACGCGCCCGGCGTGTTCTTACCTGCTGGCTCCTGACTCCTGACTCCTGACTCCTGCACCCACTTATGCCTGAACAGGATTGCATCTTCTGCCGGGTCGTGGCGGGCGACGTGCGCGCCGACGTGGTGTTTCAGGACGACCGCTGCGTCGCCTTCCGCGACATCAACCCGCAGGCCCCCGTCCACGTGCTCATCATCCCGCGCGAGCACATCGAGTCGCTCGACGACGCGGGGCGCAGCGACGAGGCCGTGCTCGGCCACATCCTGCGCGTCGCGGCGCGCGTCGCCAACGACGAGGGGCTGACCGAGGCGGGCTTCCGCACCGTCATCAACACGGGCGCGGGCGCGGGCCAGTCCGTCCTGCACCTGCACCTGCACGTCCTGGGCGGCCGGCCGCTGACCTGGCCGCCGGGCTAGAAGGGAGGGGCTATACCGTCATGAAGACCGACGAAGCGAGCGCCAACGCGACGCTGCTGCGCCGCTGGTTCGAGGAGGTCTGGAACGCGGGGCGCGCGGAGGTGATTGACGAGCTGTTCGCGGCCGACGGCCTCGCGCACGGGCTGGCGGGCGGCGAGTCCTTGCGCGGCCCCGCCGCCTTCAAGCCTTTTCACCGCGCGTTCAAGGGCGCGTTCCCGGACATCGAGGTCGTGGTCGAAGACACGATCACGGAAGGCGACAAGGCGGTGGCGCGCTGCACGGTGCGCGCGCGGCATCAGGGCGACACGCTCGGCTTCGCCGCGACCGAGCGCCCGGTCGAGTTCACCGGCATCTGCATCACCCGCTGGCGCGACGGCCAGATCGTCGAGGCCTGGAACAACTTCGACTTCATGACCATGTTCCAGCAACTCGGCGTCGCGCCCCAGCCCTACGACGCGAAGCAATAAAGTTGCTCACTGCCGGGAGCGCGGGCCTCCCTGCCCGCCAAAGCGTGCTTCAGCACGCTTAAAAGTTTACGGCGGCACTCGACGTTGAGGTTGAGTGCCGCCGTTTCGTTCTGTTCGCGCTCACGCGCTCATGGCGGGCAGGGATGCCCGCGCTCCCGGCTGCGACTTGCGCGTGCCTCGTCGGCACACTCACCCGTCGGAATTGCGGATCAGTTGCCGGTAGAACTTGATCAGCTGCGCGAAGTTTTCGACGCTCAGCCGCTCGTTCGTGCCGTGCATCCGTTCGAGGTCGTCGGCGTGCAGGCGCAGGGGCACGAAGCGGTAGACGGCCGGGCAGAGCTTCGCGTAGTGGCGCGCGTCCGTGCCGCCGAGGACGACCGAGGGCGCGACGACCGTGCCGGGGAACAGCTCGCGCACCGTCCGCTCGATCACGCGGTAACCCGCCGCGTCGGTCGGCGACACCGGCGACGGCTCGCTCGCGGCCGTCCCTTTCAACACCTCGATCTTGACCCGCGCGTCGGCCACGGTGCGGCGCACGTGTTCAAGCACGCCGGCCACGGTGTCGCCGGGCAGGATGCGGAAGTTGACGACGGCGCGCGCGCGGCGCGGCAGCACGTTCTCTTTGACGCCGCCCTCGATGACGGTCGCCGCCGTGGTCGTGCGCAGCAGGGCGTTCGTCGCGGGCGCGGCCGCCAACTGGCGCACGACGAGCGGGCGCGTCAGCCACAGGTTGGCGAAGGCCACGCGCGGCAGGAAGTCCATTTCGGGGCCGACGTAGTCGAAGGTCTGCTGCGTCACGCCCTTGAGTTCGGCCGGCATCTGCCCGGCTTCGAGCCGCGCGACCGCCGCCGCGATGATGCCCACGGCCGTCTGGGAGGGCGGCGACGCAGAGTGCCCGCCCGCGCCCTCGACCGTCAGCTCGACGCTCACGACGCCCTTCTCGCCCGTGCAGACGACCGCCACGGGGCGGCTGATGCCGCGCACGATCCCCTCGCTGATCGCGCCGCCCTCGTCCAACACGTATTCGGGCGTGACGCCGCGCGCCGCGAGCAACTCCGCGAGCGCCCGCGCGCCGCCTGCGCCGCCCACCTCCTCGTCGTGCCCGAACGCCAGGTAGATCGTGCGCCGCGGTCGGAAGCCTTCGCCGAGCAGCAGTTCGACGGCTTCGAGCAGCCCCGTGACCGACGCCTTGTCGTCCAGCGCGCCGCGCCCCCAGACGTAGCCGTCGGCGATGCGCCCCTCGAAGGGCGGCTGCGCCCACTGCGCCTCCGTGCCCGGCTCGACCGGCACCACGTCCATGTGCGCGAGCAGCAGGAGCGGCTTCAGGCTCTCGTCCCGCCCCGCCCACTTGTAGAACAGGCTGTAGCCGCCGACCGCCTCGCGCGCGAGCGCCGCGTGCGCGCGCGGGTAAGTTTGCGCGAGGTAGTCGTGGAGCTTCTGAAACTCTTCCGGCTTGAGCTGCGCGGGGTCGGCCGTCGAGACGGTCTGGAAGCGCAGGGCTTGCGCGAGCCGTTCGGCCGCGGCGTTGGCGTCCACCGACACGTCCGGCGCGGCGGCGACCTGCACCTGCCGCGAGCGATAACGGAACGTCTTGTAGAGCAGCCCGCCCACCAGCGCCAGCGCCCCCAGCACGACCAGCACGAAGAACAGCCGCAGCTTCCGCACACGAATCGCCATCGCGCCTCGCAAGAAGCGACTCGGCCCTCTTTGCGTACCTTTGCGGCTCCTCTTCGCGTCCTTTGCGGTTAAATCCCCGGTCTTAACCGCAAAGAGCGCAAAGAGGGCCGCGAAGGTACGCAAAGAGTTGGCCGAGCCGCCCCTAGTCCTCCTTTTTGAACGAGCCGATTAGTTCTTCGGCGCTGGCCGTGGCCGTGCCGAGTTTGCCGACGACGAGACCGGCGGCGTGGTTGGCGAGCACGGCCGCCTCCGCCAGCGTCGCGCCCGCGACGAGCGCCGCCGCGAGCGTCGCGATCACCGTGTCGCCCGCGCCCGTCACGTCGTAGACCTCGCGCGCCACCGTGCCCACGTAGAGCGGCGCGTCGCCGTCCGCCAGCAGCATCAGCCCGCGCTCGCCGCGCGTGATGAGCACCGCCTCGCAGCCGACGCGCGCGCGCAAACGTCGCGCCGCCGCCGCTATCCCTTCGTCCGTGTCGTCCTCGCTGTTCGTGAGCCGCAGCGCCTCGTGATGGTTGGGCGTGACGAGCGTGGCCGGGCGGTATGCGTCGAAGTTGCGCAGCTTCGGATCGACGAGCACCAGCCGCCCCGCCGCCCGCGCGCGCGGCAACACCTCCGCCAACACGCGCGGCGTGACCGCGCCCTTGTCGTAGTCCGAAACGACGACCGCGTCCGCCACGGCGAGCGCCTTCGTCAACGCAGCGATCAACTCGTCCTCGACCGCCGCCGCGACGGGCGTGCGCCGCTCGCGGTCGGCGCGCACGACCAACTGGTTGTGCGCGATGATGCGCGTCTTCGTCGTCGTCGGGCGCGACGCGTCCGCGACGAGATGCGGCGCGGCCTGGTCGTCACAAACCTGCGCGGTCTCGGCGCGCAGGCGCGCGCCCGCCGCGTCCTCGCCGACGACGCCGACGAGCGCCGCGCCCGCGCCGAGCGCGACGAGGTTGGCGACGACGTTGGCCGCGCCGCCGAGCCGCACCGACTCGCGCCTGATGTCCACGACCGGCACGGGCGCTTCCGGCGAGATGCGCGTCACGTCGCCCCACACGAACTCGTCCAACATCACGTCGCCGTACACCGCGACGCGCCGCCCGCGCATCCGCGCCACCAACTCCGCCGCCCGCTCCGCCTTCATCGTCTCCATGCTTCGCCCCGGCCCCCCGCAGGCCGCGCCCGATTCTACCCGATCAACTCCGTCCTCGCCGAAGCGCCCCGCCGCTCAACGCCACTCGCCTTGCAGCGTGAACGCCGCCCAGTAGTACGGCGCGCCGTAACGCGCCTCCTTCAGCAGCGCCACCTGCGCCCGCCGCAAAGCCTCCGCCGGCCGCAACCTCTCCACCAACATCCCCCGATAGAACCGCGCCATCAACTCCGCCGTCGCCGCGTCGTCCACGTTCCACAGACTCACCACCACCCGCGGCGCACCCGCATACATGAACCCCCGCGTCAGCCCCACCAACCCCTCGCCCCGCACGTCCTTCCCCAGCCCCGTCTGACACGCCGACAGCACCACCACGTCCGCGTTGAGCTTCAAGTTGAAGATTTCGTGCAGCCGCAGGAACCCGTCCTGCGCCGCGCCCCGCTCGTCAAACAGCGACAGCACCACGCCCGACAACTCCGGCCGCTCGCTATTCAACAACCCATGCGTCGCAAAATGCACGAACCGATACGCCCCCAACTCCCCACCCACCGCCAGCGCCCGACTCGCCGCAAAATCCAACGCCTCCTTCCTCTGCCCCGCCGGCACGAGCGCCGCAATCGCCTCCGCCTCCCGCCGCGTCCCACGCAGCCGCGGGATGCGCAACCCGCCCGCCTCAGCGCCACCCGACTCTTTCGCCGCCACGCCCGTCTGCTTCGCCGCCGCGCCCAAGACCAGATTGCGCGTCTCTTCCGCCGACGCGCCCGGCCCCGCCTCGCGCCCGCCCATCTGCCCCACTCGCGCCGTCAACCGCTCGTCGTCGTGTTCAAAGACCGGATCGGCGAGCACCGCCAGCGTCTTCGTCGCACCCTTATGCGCGCCCGCCTCGCGCCGCAGCACGGCGAGCGTCGAAGCCGACGGCAGGCTCACAATCTCGTGCTCGACGACGAGCGGCGTGCCGGCGGCCGCGCCCGCGCCGCTCGTCGCGCCCGCGCCGCCGCCTGCGCCCGCCGGCACGGGCAGCGCGGCGAAGGGGACGTATTGCAGCGCGCCGTCGGCGACGACGAGCAGGCGCTTCTTGCCGAGCAGCGGCGCGACGGGCGCGAGCAGCGTCCGACTCAACTGCGCCGCCGCCTGCGCGAGTTGCGCGCCGGCCCGTTGCGCCGCCGCCGTGCCGGGGCCGCGCCGGAGGGTTTCGACACTCGCCTGTGGCGGGCGCGCGGTGAGCAATTTGTAAAACTGCCCGGCGGCCGCTTCGACCTCCTCACGCTTCGGCAACTCGTAGCTCGTGACGGCGGTCGGCGTCACGGCCCACAGGTAACTGCGCTCCTTGCCGAGCGAGTATTCGAGCAGCATAGTGTCGGCGTCGAGCAACTGCGTCTGTAGCTCGCGCAGGGTGAGCGGCGCGGGCTGCGTCAGCGTGGCGTAACGCGGGCTGGTCTGCCTGATCTGCGCCTCGACCTGTTGGAACTCGGCGGCCAGGCGCGCGATCTCTCTGGCGGTGGCCTCGGCCTGTTCGTCCGTGTGCGGGCCGCTCAGGAGTTGTAGCTGTCTTTGCGCGCCGGCATTGAGTTGCTGCTGCGCGGCGCGTTCGCGCGCGACTAACTGCGGGTCAACGCCCTGGCGAATGTCCGCGCCCGCTTCGGTCAGGAGTTCGAGCAGCGAGCGGGCGCGCCCGCGCTCGCTGGCTTGCAGCGCCGCGCCGTCGTAGCCCGCGCCGGGTTGCTGCCGGTGCAGGCGCATCAGCAGGTCTATGTAGAACTCGTAATTGCCCTGCGTCGTCTCGAAGTAAGAGGCGCGTAACGCCTGACTGGCGATCTTGGTGCGCAGGGATTCGATGATCTTGAGGGCTTCCTCGATCCTGTCGCGGGCCGCGCCGAGATGACCCCGGTTACGTTCCATGTAGGCGATAGCGCCGAGCGTGACGGCTTCGCCGCTGCGGTCGCCGACGGCCCGCCTGAGCGCCAGGGCTTGCGTGAAGGCGGCGAGCGCCTGCTGCTGCTCGCCTAACGCAGCATAGGCGACGCCGATGTCGTTGAGCATGAACGCTTCACTCGCCCGGTCGCCGAGGGCGCGGCTGAGCGCGAGGGCCTGCGTGAGATAGTTGAGCGCCTGCTGGTGCTCGCCCCGCGCGTCGTAGAGCCGGCCGATGTTGCTGAGCATGACCGCTTCACTCTGCCGATCCCCGACGGCGCGAAACAGCCGCAGGGCTTGCGTGTAGTGGTCGAACGTCTTCTGCCCCTCGCCCGCGTCGTGGTAGATCACACCGAGGGTGTCGAGCGTCGTGGCTTCGCCGCGCTGATCGCCGAGGGCGTGAAAGAGCGGCAAGGCTTGCGTGACATAGGCGAGCGCCTGCTGCGGCTCGCCCAACGCCTGATAGACCGCGCCGAGGTTGCTGAGCGTCGTGGCTTCGCCGCGCCGATCCGCCACCGCCCGAAAGAGCGCGAGGGCTTGCGTGTAGTAGTCCAGCGCCTTCTGCTTCTCACCTAACGCAGAGTAGTCGTGGCCGACGCTGTTGAGCGACATGGCCTCTGTGGCCCGGTCGCCGAGGGCGCGGCGGAGCGCGAGGGCTTGCGTATGGTTGGCGAGCGCCTGCTGCCGCTCGCCGAGCAGATCATAAAGCCCGCCGATGCTTTGCAGGAGCGTGGCCTCTGTGGCCCGGTCGCCGAGGGCGCGGTAGAGCGCGAGGGCTTGCGTGAAGAAGGGGAGCGCCTGCCGCGGCTCGTCCAGGGCCGCGTAAGTTTGCCCGATGTTTTGGCGCGTCATCGCTTCGCCCTGGCGATCCCCGTCGGCCTGAGCCAGCGGCAGGGCTTGCCGGAAGCAGTCCAGCGCCTTCTGCTTCTCGCCGAGCGTGTAGTAAAGGACGCCGATGTTGCCGAGGGTGACGGCCTCGTGCGCCGTGTCGCCCAGCGCGCGGTAGAGGGGCAGGGCGGCGGTAAATTTGCCGATGGTCGCTTCGAGCGCCTCCTTCGTGCCCACGGCGCGCAGTTGCACCCCTTCGTTGATTAACTGCTGCGCCGCCGCCCGCTTCGTCTCCGCGTCCGTCTGCGCGGCGAGCGGGCCGGTGAGCAGCGAGAAGGTCAGGAGCAGGAGCAGGACGCGGCGGCAGAGCCGCGCAGGGGTCTGCGCCGGGCGGGTGCATTGCGAGGTGGCTGCGAACATGTTTTGCGATCCTCCGGTTGAGGCGGACGGTGGTGATACGGATGCCGGCGCGGCATCGGGTTTGGGTGCCGGGGGAGTTTTAGCACAGGCGGGGGCTGTATTGAAGGGCTAGGGGGTGGGCGCGGCGGACGAGGGGGAAGAAGTGCGGGGTGTTCTGTCTTCCCGGTGAGCGACTTGGCTGCCCCTCCGGCCGGGAGGGGAGTCCCTGCGCCTGGGAGGGGAGTCCCTGCTATTGAGAGGGACGCCCCTCCGGGCCGGGCGGAGTCCCTGCGGCCGGAGGGCAGCCCCTCCGGCGCAGAGGGCTGCCCCCGCGGGCCGCGCGGGAGGCAATAGAGCCGGTAGGGGACACAAACCCGGCCGGAGGGACGCCCCTCCGGCGCACAGGGACGCCCCTCTGGGCCGGAGGGGCTGCCCTGCTGGGCGCAGGGGCTTCTCCTTTGAACAGAGGGGCTGCGCGCCGGCACGCGGGGGCAGCCCGCGCCTGCGGGCGGCAGACTGTAGCCCGCGGCGTCAGCCGCGGGATCGGTCGGGGTAGAAGGGCCACAGCCCCGGCAGGGGCGACAGAAAACCCGGCGCGAGCAAAATCTTCACGCCCGGCCACGCGGCGGACGTGTGTTCCTGTCGCGCCTGCTGGGGCTTCGTTCATCTGCAACGCCTCACGACTGGTTATTCTTGACAGCGGAATATATGAAGCGTATAAGGCGAGGGGATATGACAGCGCCCTCGAAGTTGCTGGCTAGCTCTGCGATTCGTTAGCGTACCCGCAACGCAGGTATTGACGTAATCCTCATAGGTTATGTCAACCTCAAGCACTCAGACCTGAAAGGCACGCCATGAAATTCACTGCCGCGTTGCTCACGTTTTCTCTTTTAATTATTTCCGGCGGCCCCCAGTTCATTACCAAAAGCGGAGTTTGCTACGCCCAGGCGCACGACCACACCCGAGATAACAGTGCGCCATTCAAGAGCGTGGTTAACGGCGCGGAAACCCCGGCCGCCGTGAAAGAGACCGTCGCATATGATCTATTTTTCCGCTCACTAACTTTTAGACCGGATGAGCAAGGTATCGCCGAAAGCCGTATCCGGGTCTTGTCGGAACAGCTTAATCTCACGGCGGGGCAGTCCGGCCGCCTCGTCGCACTGGCCCAGTATTTTCAAACCCAGGTCAGCCCGCTAGATACACAGGCGGCACAAATTAAAGCCAAACACTTACTGAACTTACAAGCCGAGGACGCGAGACAGCTATCGGTCTTGCAAGCGCGGAAGGAGCAGTTCGTTGCGTCGTTTATAAACTCTTCGGAGGCGCAGTTGGGGCCGCTACTGACAACGAAGCTGCAAGAGCATATCGGCAGCTACGTCAAACCCCGGATCGAGAGTTTCCAGCCCCAAGCGGCTGAAGCCTTTAACCGACAGGGAACTGAGGGGCAACTCTTAAACTTCGTGCCGGCCGGGTACGCCCCGCCGGTTACGCAACAAAATGTCGGGATGTCCGGCTACGGCCATTTATATAAAGACGGCTGGGCTGACTACACGCAGGATCGTGTTTTCGGGCGCGGGCTGGTGACCGAAGATTACAACTACTACGGACACACGTGGTCTGTCGAGACGAGGGTGTATAACCCGGCGCGCACGCGTGTCTCCGCGAACCTCTACCAATGGTATCCCGCGACCACGAGCAGCACGGCGTCACTGTCATTAGAATTGGACGATGGCGGGTTTGCGGTTGAGTTCACTCTTAAACAGTTTTGCCCCTACGTCCTGGGACTGCTGGCGCTGGGGACGTTCCCCGGTCCGCCCGTTAACGTCGCGCCGTTCGTGCGGGTTAATCCTTTTGGCAGTTTTAGCCCTAATCCGGTGTCTACACAAAACTCCTCCACGATCCCGATTTCAATAACCGCGTCGCAGAACGCAAGAGGGTCGCTGAACCTGGAATTCGGCTATATATTGACGGAGGGAAGCACTAACGTAACTATCCAGATAGTCGGTAGTGGCAACCTACCATTTGAAGGGGGGCAGAATAAGAGCACGACCGCGACTTATGGCCCGTCAACAATGATCCCCGCACCCATAAAGATCAGAGCGCAGGTTATGGCTGCGGCGCGCAGTGATCCTATTGGCGGAACGGCGGCGCAAGTTATTAACCCGGAGCAGGTAAGTGCTGACGTGTTAACTATAAACCGGCCATAGGATGTATAGCCGCGGTTGCGCCTGATCGATAAAGAGCAGGCATGGCTATTTATTTATGTGGCCCGGCGACCCACGGCTTGCGCCGTGGGCGACAAGTCTGCCGCCCGCTGGCACGGGCGACGAATCCGCGGCGGCGACTACGATCTGACGCCCGGCCGGCGTGCAGGTTTTGCTTGCAGGCGGCGGGGGGTTGGCGTATCGTGACGCCGCTCAGTCTCCAAAGGGTACACGCGGGGTTCCTTACGTCCGTTCAACATTAACCCTAACCGCCGCGCAAGCGCGGCAAGGAGCTACCCATCATGACTAAAGACTACATTCCGAAGGGCGACGCCGAGTTCAACGTCTGGTTGAAGAACTTCGTCGGGAAGGTGGAGACGAACAAGGGGAAGCTGCCGCTGGCGGCGGGGAGCGGAGCGGCGCTTCAGCAGCAGCAGGCGGCCTTGGAGCAGGTGTTGACCGAGGAAGAGGCGGCGCGCGTCGCCTACGAGGCGAAGCGCGAGGAGCGGCGGACGTTGCGGCGCGAGGCGGAGGCGGAGGCGCGGGCCGCCGTGCGTGTGATTCAGGCCGACAAGAACGTGACGGATGCGCTCAGGGCGGAGTTGCAGATACCTTTGCGGGACGCGCCGGCCGCGCCCGTGCCGCCGATTACGTCGCGCCCGGTCATAACGATTGACTTCAGCCAGCGTCTGCGGCACACGCTCGAATACCGCGACAGCGAGACGCCGACGAGTCGGGCGCGGCCGGCGGGGGCGACCGGCTGCGAGTTTCACGCTTACGTCGGCACGACGCCGCCGACCGGCACGGGGCAGTTCAAGTACCTGGACACGGACGCCAGCTCGCCCTACACCGTCAACTACACCGACGCCGACGCCGGCAAGACCGCCTACTACATCGCCCGCTGGGTCAACCCCGGCCGCAACGAAAAAGGCCCGTGGAGCGAGACCGTCAGCGCCGTTATCACGGGGTAAGGGAGGAGGGAGGAAGGAGCCAGGAGCCAGGAGCCAGAAGCCAGGAGACTAGAGCCAGGACAAGAAATCGGAACCCACCTATTCATTCTGGCTCCTGGCTCCTGGCTCCTGTCTTCTAACTCCTCCCTCCTCCCTCCTCCCTCAGCCCTTCTTCTTCGATGGTGGCTTGTTCGACGAGCATGGCGGGGATGTCGTCTTTGATGGGGTAGACGCGGCGGCAGGCGGTGCACTTGATGCCGGTGCCGTCGGGTTTCAGTTGCACGCGCGCCCCGCAGGCGGGGCAGATCATCAGTTCGACCAACTCTTCCGTGACCATCAAGCGTCTCCTCTGTCGCGTCGGGTAAAGGGTGGCGGCGGGAAAGATTAACACAGAGGGCACAGAGGTCACACAGAGGACACAGAGGTCTTTAACTGTGTCCTCTGTGCTAACTCTGTGTCCTCTGTGTTAGAAACGGCCGCACGCTACTCGCACCCGCGCAACGATCCGGGCCGCGAAGCTGTTATTCCGTCATCCTCTCGGCTCGGCGATCATGCGGATGCCGTCCTTGGGGCGGAGGGTGATGCGGGGCAGCGGGGTGACGGTCTGGGCGGGGGCGAGGCGGAGACGCCAGCGGCGGGCGATTGATGCGACGAGGAGGACGGCTTCGAGCCAGGCGAAGCCTTCGCCGATGCAGCGGCGCGCGCCGCCGCCGAAGGGGAAGTAGGCGTAAGCGGGACGCGCTTCGCGCGCCTGCGGCGTCCAGCGTTCCGGGTCGAAGCGTGCGGGGTCGGGGAAGTAGCGCGGGTCGCGCTGCACGACGTACTGGCTCATCAGCACGAGCGAGCCGGCGGGCACGGTGTAGTCGCGCAGTTGGAACTCGCGCGCCGCCAGCCGCCCGACGACCCACGCGGGCGGGTAGAGCCGCAGGGCTTCGGAGACGACCATCTCCGTGTAGCGCAGCCGCGGGTAGTCGGCGACGGCGGCTCGGTCGCGCGCGCCGCAGACCTCGTCCACCTCGGCGTGGAGCTTGCGCTCGACCTCCGGGTGTGCGGCGAGCAGATACCAAGTCCAGGCGAGGGCGTTGGCGGTGGTCTCGTGGCCGGCGAGGAAGATGGTCATTAGCTCGTCGCGTAGTTGCTGGTCGCTCATGCGCCCGCCGTCGCCTTCAACGTCCTGCGCGGACATCAACATCGAGAGCAGATCGCCGTGGTCTGTGCCGTCGCGGCGGCGTTCCTCGATGATGCGGTAGATGACGGCGTCGAGGCGTGCGCGTGCGCGCTCGAAGCGGCGGGTGGCGGGGAGCGGCAGCTTTTCCAGGTACTCCGAGTAGGGGAGCATGAGCATCTGGAACAGTTCCATGATCTCCGTGAAGGCGCGGCCCACGTCTTCCGCGTCGGCCTCAACGTCTGCGTCGAAGAGCGTCTTGGAGACGATGGCGAGGGTGAGGCGCATCATCTCATGCGCGATGTCGAAGGTCGCGCCGGCTTGCCAGCGGCGTGCGGCGCGGGCGGCGTAGTCGCACATGGTCGCGCCGTAGGTCTCTATGCGCTGGCGGTGGAAGGCGGGCTGGGCGAGGCGGCGCTGGCGGCGGTGGTGCGCGCCCTCGCTAGTCAGCAGCCCCTCGCCAAGCAGCCGCTTGGCGCGTTGCAGCGCGCGCCCCTTGACGAAGGCGTCCTGGTGCGTGACCAGCACTTCGCGGAGCAAGTCCGGGTGGTTGAGCATGTAGACGCGCTGCGGCCCCATGCGGAAGAAGACCACGTCGCCGTACGCGCGCGCGATGGAGGTGAGGAAGCCCAGCGCGTCGCGGCGGAAGGCGAGGAAGCCGAACAGGGGGTTGCCGCCGAGCGCGCGGCGCGGCCCCGGCGGGAGTTGCAACTCGGTAGTGACCATGACGGGGAAGTCCTTAAAAGCAGAAGACAGGAGTCAGAAGCCAGGAGCCGGAAGAAGGAAGCGGGCAGCCCGAAGTCCGAAGCCGGAAGATGTAGCCGAGCTTTTCATTCCGGCTTCTGGCTCCTGACTCCTGTCTTCTGCTTTCCAGCTTCACGTCTGTTATTATACGCCCGGCGCGGCCCTGAGTGGCGGCGCGGTGAGAGACGGTAGAGCGGGAGGCGGTTTGTCTTTAGAGTTTGCGGTCGAGTACCCGTGCGCGCTGCGGGCGCGCTACACCGAGGAGCACCTGCGCGCGTGGGGCCGGCTCGGCAGCCTGCACACGCGCCTGACGACCGGCGAAGAGGTCGCGCCCTCGGCCGAGAAGGTGCGCTTCGTCGAGCGCGCCAGCGACGAGATCGAGCGGCTGCTGGCCGAAACCACGGTCTGCGCCGCCTGCCCCGCGCGCCTGCCCCGCGAGATGGCCGGCGAGGGCGAGTCGGTCGGCTGCCTCGGGCGCATCACCTACCCGGTCGAGGCCCAGTTCGAGAAGTTCCTCGCCGACCGCGTCCAGTTGTCCTTAGACACCGTACCCGCCGACGATCAGCCGCGCCTGCTGCGCGTGCTCTTAGACAAGGACTCGCCGTTCGACGGCGAGGGCACGAAGTCTCTGCGGCAGGTGACGACGCCGGAGCGGCTGCGCTTCTTCGAGCTGCGCCTGCCCATCAAGCTCGCGCGCGAGGCCGCGCACCTGACGACCGACCACCTCTTCGACGCGCTCACCGGCTTCACCGCCCAGGACGCCGCCCGCACCAGCTACACCCGCGAACTGCCCCTGCTCGCCACCGCCGACTACCACGACTTCCTCGACCACGTCCTGCGCTACGACCTCGGCGAAGACGAGCGCGCACGCATCCGCCGCCGCTCCCGCAACTACCAACAGTTCCTCCGCCTCCTCGCCGCCCTCGAACGAGCTGAAGCACTGCAAGCACGGGTGTTGCTCGATTAGAAGGCAGGAGCCAGGAGTCAGAAGCCAGTAGAAGAACGTTCAAGGTTCAACGTTCAAGGTTCAAGGTTCGGCACGCAGCTAACCTTGAACCTTTAACTTTGAGCCTTGAACTTCTTCTACTGGCTTCTGACTCCTGACTCCTGTCTCCTGATCTTACTGTTTTTCCTCGTCCATCTCGCGCAGGGTGTCGAGCAGGAGGTTGGTGTTGCTGTGGGCCTGGATGGTGACGGGGAAGGGGGCGGCGGCGCGCTCGAAGTCGAACGCGCCGTCGGTTAGGGCGAGGACGAGGCGCAGGGCCGCGTTGGCTGTCTGCGCGCCGGCATCAGCGCCGACGATGCGCCCGTCGTTGAAGTGGATGCGGCTCTGTGCGCCGTCGCCGCCGGTGACTGCGAGCGCGCCGGTGAGCCGGGCGTTCTCGATTACCTGGACGGCGTCGAAGATGGAGATGACGGCCAGGTCGCCGGCGAAGGTGACGGCGCGGGGCGGGCGCGCGGGCGCGGCCTGCGCGGCTTGTTGTTGCAAGTCGGGGCGGCGGGCGCGGCGGATGGCGTCGAGGCCGGGCGCGATGTTGAGGCGCGGGTCGAGCCGCTTGGCTTCGAGCAGGCGCTCCTGGGCCGTGTCGAAGTCGTCGCGCCCCAGGTAGAGCTGGGCGAGGGCGAGCGCCTGGCGCGCGGCCTCCTCGCGCTGGTCGCTGGCGGCGGCCACCTCGCGCAGCTTCTCGCGCAGGCGGATCGAGTGCGGCTGCTGGCGCAGGGCCTCGTGCAGCCGCGCCAGCGCGCGCTGCGGCGCTCTGTACTTGAGGAACAGCTCCACGTCGAGCAGCGCCGTCTCGACCTCCTCGTTATAACCCTGCCCGTCCGCCATCGCACTGAAAGTTTAGCACAACGCCTTTGCGTCCTTCGCGGCCCGCAAAGGGCCGCAAAGGGTCTAGAAGTCGAGGCGCAGACTGAGCCGGATCGTGCGCGGGCGGAGGGTGCGGGTGGGGACGAGGAAGGTGTCGCGGAAAGCTTGGCGTTGGGCCGCGGTGGCGTCGGGGCGCAGGGCGTTGAAGTTGACGAACTCGGCCCCGAAGCTGAAGACGGTGTGGTTGAGCAGGTTGTCGAACTCGATTGAGGGGCGCAGGCGCGCGCGGTCGGACAGGCGGAACTCGCGCGCGACGTTGAGGTCGAAGAGAAAGAGCGCGGGGCCGCGCCCGGCGTTGCGCGGCAGGTCGCCGGTCTGGCCGATGAGGGGCAGGGCGAGCGCCGCGAGGAGTTGGTCGGATAGTGGTTCGTCGGCGCGGCGGGCGCGCAAGGTGCGCGGGTCGGCGCGGAAGACGGGGCGGTCGTTGTCCACGTCGTCGAGGTTGCGATCCACGCCGAGCGAGAGGTTGAAGGGCGCGCCCGAAGCGAGCCGCAGGACGGGCGCGAGGCGCAGGCGCGCGAGCGCGGGCGGCAGGTCGAAGACGCCGGAGAGCGTGAGGCGCTGGCGGCGGTCGAGCAGACTCGGCGCGCGCTCGCCGCGGAAGTCGCCGGGGCGCAGGGCGTCGGAGGTGTTGACGACGCCGTCGTCGGTGAGGCGCGCGAGCGTGTAGGCGGCGCGCAGCGAGAGAGAGAACGGGCCGAGCGGCGCGAAGCGGCGGCGCGCTTCGACGGTCAGCCCGTGGTAGAAGCTGTCGCCGGCCGAGACAAGTTGCTCAAGCTCGCCGCGCGTCGGGTCTGGGCGCAGGTCGTTGACGGCCGCGTGGGCGGCGGCGAGCGCGGTCGTGGAGTTGACGCTGTTCAGATTAAAGATCGTGACGGGCACGCCCGACTCGACGACGCGGCCGACGGCGTTCGGATCGGCGGCGTTGGGCGCGAGCGTGAAGCGCACCAGTTCGCCCGCGGACGCGGCGTTGTAGAGCGGGCGCACGCCCGCGCGGTCGCGGAAGTTGGCGAAGTCGCGCGCGAGCAGGTAGGCGGTGAAGTCCTTGTAACCGTTCGGCAGGCGCGGAGCGTTCGCGTTGAATTCGCGCCAGAGGTGCGCCGCGCGGTTGAAGGTGTAGTTGACCTCGAAGACAAACGCGCGCCCGAGGCTGCGCTCGAAGCCGGCGTTGAGTTGGTAGCTTTCGGGGAGGCGCAGGGCCGGATCGAGCCGGCGCGCGAAGTTGGTCTCGACCGCGCCGTACCGGCGCACGACCGCGCTGTCGGCGGCGAGCGTGTGCGGGAAACTCAGGTTGGCGGCGATGAAGGCGCGGCGCTGTTCGGCGGTGAGCACGTGCCCGTTCGCCGGGTCGGTCAGTGCGTCCGTGTCGAAGAGGACACGGGCGCGACCCAAAGTGAAGTCGTCAATCGTGCGCAAGAGTGCGCGGTTGTAGAAGACGCCCGCGCCGAGGCGCAAGACCGTGCGACCCGCGCCCGTCGGGTCGTAGGCGAGGGCGAGGCGCGGCGCGAAGTTGTCGCGGTCGCGGAGGATCGTCTCGCGCTCGTAGCGGAGGCCGGCGGTGAGCGTGAGGTTCGGGCGCGCGCGCCACTCTGCTTGCGCGAAGAGACCGGCGTAGAGGTTGCGCTGCGTGGACGCTGTGTTGAAGCGTTGGCGGTAGCGGCTCGGCGCGTTGGAGAGGAAGTCCGCGGCGCTGGCGAAGTTGTACGTGCCGGTCGCGTCGGCGAGATCGACGAAGGTGGAGCGGACGCGTTGGAAGTCGCCGCCGAGCTTGAAGGTGTGCGCGGCGCGCACCAGCGTCAAAGTGTCCTGCGCCTGCCAGCGCGTCTCGCGGCGATCAGTCGCGCCCGCGGTCGAAGCGCCGGCCACGAGCGTGCCCGAACGGTTCGCCGGATCGGAGTCAGGCAGAGGGTCTTCGAGGCTGATGAGGACGACGGGGCGCGTGCTTGGAGCAGACGTGCGGACGGCGGGCGTGAGGCGCGAGAGTTGGGCGCGCAGTTGGTTGACGGCGCGCGGGGTGATGATGAAATTGTCGCTGTAGGAGACGGCGTCGGTGTGGCGCGTGCGCCCTTGGAGGGCGGCGGCGAGGCGCGCGCCGCCGCCGAACTGGCGCAGGTTGCGTGAGCGGCCGAGTTGCCAGAGGAGCGTCGCGTTGTGCCGCGCGCCGAAGTCGTGATCGAGGCGGACGGTCAGCGTGTGCGCACGCAGAGGCGTGTTGACGGTTGCGACGTAAGGGGCGAGTTCGGCGGGCGCGCCTGCATTCGTCTGCACGGCTTCGGTGCGGCGACCGGCGAGCGTCGTGGGCGCGGGCAAGGGGAAGAGCGGGTTGGACGCGACCGGGACGAGCGTGTCAATGAGCGTCGTGTCGAGCAGCGTGTGGTACTCGTAAGACGTGAAGAAGAAGGTGCGCGGGCGCGCGGCGCTCGCGGAACGGAAGAGGCGTTGCGGCGCGAGCGGGCCGCCGAGCGTGAAGCCGGGCGTGTGCTGCTGCGCGGGCAGGCGCTTGAGACCGCGCGCGTTGTTGAAGAAGGTGTTGGCGTCGAGCGCCTCGTCGCGGAAGAAGTAATAGGCGCGGCCGCGCAGTTCCTTCGCGCCGCCGCGCGTGCGCAGGTTGACGCGCCCGCCCGACGCGCGCCCGTACTCGGCGGCGAACTGGTTCGTGATGACCTGCACCTCGGCCACGGCTTCCATGGACGGCTGGAAGCGTTCGCGCGCGGCGCGGTCGTCGTTGTTGTCGAGACCGTCTATGGTGAAGTTGTTCGAGTAGGCCGCGCCGCCCGCGAGCGCGAGCGTGCCGGCCTCTTCGGGCGTCTGGCGCGGGTTGCGCGCGCGGTCTTCGGCGAGGTCGCGCGTCGAGAGCGGTTCTTCGGTCACGCCGGGGAGCAGGAGCGCGAGGTCGAGCGGCGCGCGCGTGGGGCTGGGCAGGTCTTCCAACTCGGCGCGCGTGATCGTGCCGCCGACGACCGTGCGCGTGGCGTCTAAGGCCGCGGCCGCCTGTTCGCTCGTGACGGTCTGCTCGGCGGCGACGCCCGCGGGGCGCAGCACGAAGTCGAGGCGGACGCTGTCGCCCGCGACGGTCAAGACATCTGTGCGCTCCGCGAGGGCGAAGCCGGGGCTGGCGACGCCGACGCGGTACGCGCCGGGCGGCAACTCGACGAGGCGGAAGCGCCCTTGCGCGTCCGTCTCGCAGGCGCGCGCCGCGCCCGTCGCCGCGAGCACGGCCGTTACGCGTGCGCCGACGACGAGCGCACCAGCTTCGTCCGTGACACGCCCCGCGATGGTCACGTCGTCCAGGTCTTGCGCCGCCGCGGGCGCGGGCGTCAGGCCGAGTTGGAGGAAGAAAGCAAAGCCGAGACAGAGACCGAGGCGAAAGGCGAAGGGGCGTGCGTTGTGTGGCATGGCCGGCTCTCCGCGCGGCCGGCGCGGCCCCGAACGGGGGGCGCGGGCCGCGGTCAAACAGGGCGGAAGCGCGCGCGGAGCGGAAGTGCGCGCGGCGTTTGACGGCGCACAAGTTGCGGTGCGCGGCGGCCATGCTGTTCGGTGAGGACGTGTCAGGCCTGTCTGGCCGGCGCGGGCGACGGTGCAGAGGCGGCCCAGCCTGACGCTTTGGCGGCGCGCACTCTACACCTTGCGCGCGCCGCAAGGCAAGCACCTTTTGCAGTCCCTTCTTGTAAATAACTCGCAGGCGCGGCGGGTTGAAATGTTTTGTCAACGGTTGGGCGCGAATTGCGCGGCGTGTGAGAAATTGGCCGCCCGGCCCGCGCCGCAGCGCGCGCGGCGTTGAAACGTTTCGCCGCCGGCCGCCATTCTTCAACAGAAACACCGAGCGGGTCGTGCCGCCGCGCAGTGGTCGGTGCTGCTGCGTCGTCGGTCAGCCCGCGCGAGTCTACGGTTGTCCTGCCCCAAGCCCCGCGTACGCCGCGCCGCACGCGGCGTAATAAAAGACCGGCGCTCCCACTCGCAGCGCCGGTCACTCATCCCGTCGTCGCAGCCCGCCTCACGGTCGCAGCTCAAGCAAGCAACTCTTAGAGCGGATTTCAGTTGGCTGTAGGGCGCGGCCGGTTCACCGCAGAGGCGCGGAGGGGGCGCGGAGAAAACTAATTGTCTTCTTTGCGCCCCCTCCGCGGCCTCTGCGGTGAGTTTTTAAGTTTGACTGACAGCCAACTGAAATCTGCTCCAGATCGAACCTGGGCATCGCCACCTTCATATTCTTGCTGGGCCTGATGCTCGCACCCCTGCCCGGCATCGTCCAGGGGTTGCAGCGCGGCGTCGAGGTGCGGAGCGCGACGGACGACACGCGCCGCAAGCAGGAGCGCGAGGAGTTGGACAGGGCGCTCGAACTGCTCGGCGACTACGTCTACACGTCTAACAACCTGATCGAGCTGACGGGGCCGAACTTCGCCCCGGAGAAATATCCGGGCGTGGAAAAGCAGCGCGAGGAGATGAAGGCGGCGTACAACGAGTGCGTCCAGCGTTGGGCGAAAGAGCAGTTCAAGTTCGAGTTCTGGATCAACCGCTACCGCCAACGCCGGCCCGAGGTCATCGGCGCTTGGAAGCAGTTGTCTGAGGCGGCCGACCAGTTCAACGGCTGCGCGCAGCAGTGGCTCATAGACCACCCCACGCCCACGGACATCGCGGGCGCGTGCGCGAGCCAGCGGGCCGCGGTGGAGGGGCGGCGGGCCGAGTTCAGCGAGGTCTTCAACCGCGCGGAGCCTTGAGCCGGGCCGGCCTTCGCCCGCGCGCGCCTTCAGCCGCGCGAGGCGGGGCGGCGGCGCAGGGCGGCGTCGCGCGACAGCGGCACGAGCGCGCCCTCTGCGGGCTTGGGCAAGTCGGTGAAGTGCGTGAACTCGTCGGCGTGCTGTTGCAGGTAGGCGAAGAAGCGCTCGAACTCGCGCTGCATCGCGTCCATCTTCTCGCGCATGTTCAGGATGATCTCGACGCCCGCGAGGTTCACGCCCAGGTCGCGCGTCAGGCTCAGGATCACTTCCAACCGTTCCAGATCGGCGTCCGTGTAGAGCCGCGTGTTGCCCTCCGAGCGCGACGGCTTCAGCAGCCCCTCGCGCTCGTACAGCCGCAAAGTCTGCGGGTGGATGTCGTAATGCGTCGCCACCGCGCTGATCGTGTATGTGCGCCCTTTGCGTTTCATAAAGCAGAAGCCAGGAGTCAGAAGCCAGAAGCCGGGAGGTAGAGCCGCCGTCAGAAGTTGAAGCCGCGGTCAGTATTTATTCTGACTACCGGCTCCTGACTCCCGGCTTCTGTTTTATTCCAGTCCCATCGCCACGCGCGGGTTCTCGGGGTTGAGCTGCGAGTAGCGCTTGAGCAGTTCCTTGGTCTCTTCCGAGATGACCTTGGGCAGCGTGACCTGGACTTCGACGAACTGGTCGCCGCGCGCCTGCGGGTTGCGCAAGCTGGGCACGCCGCGCTCGCGCAGGCGGAACTTCTGCCCCGACTGCGTGCCGGGCGGTACGCGCAACTGCGCCTTGCCCGCCACGGTCGGCACTTCGATCTTCGCGCCCAAGGCCGCTTCGGGGACGGTCACGGGGACGGTCACGTAGATGTTGTCGCCCTTGCGCTTGAAGTAGGGGTGCGCGCCGACGTTCGTGATGATGAAAAGATCGCCCGGCGGCGCACCCATGCGCCCGCCCTGCCCCTTGCCTTTGACGCTCACGCGCGAGCCGGTGTCCACGCCCGCCGGGATACGCACCTTCACCGTCTCGGTCTTCGCGGTCGTGCCCGTGCCGTGGCAGACGGGGCACGGCGGCCGGCGCTTGCCCGCGCCGCCGCAGTCCGGGCACTCCTGCTGGAAGCGCAAGCGCCCGCCCGCGCGCTGCACCTGGCCCGACCCCTTGCACGTCGGGCAGGTCGTGGGCGCGCCGCCGGTGTCGCCCGCGCCGTTGCAGCGCGAGCACTGCTCGGAGCGCGCGACCGTGATGTTGGTCGTCATGCCGTTGACGGCTTCCTCGAACGAGAGCGCCAGAGGCATCTCTATGTCCGCGCCGCGCTGCGGCATGGGCCGGGGCGGCTCGCGCTCCTGCTTGCCGCCGCCGAACAGCTCGGCGAAGATGTCGCGGAACGACGCGCCGCCGCCCGAAGACGCGCCCGCCGAACTCGTGTTGCCCCAGTCGAAGCCCGTGAAGTCGAACGGCGCGTTGCCGCGCGCGCCCGCCGCGCCGCCGCCGGGGTAAGCCCCGCGCGCCGCCGCGTCCGCGAGGTTGTCCGAGTACTGCCCGAAGCGGTCGTAGACCGAACGCTTCTTCGGGTCGGACAGAACGTCGTGCGCCTCCGTGATCAGCTTGAAGCGCTCCTCGGCCGACTTGTCGCCCGGATTCACGTCCGGGTGGTACTTGCGCGCCAAGCGCCGGTAAGCCTTCTTGATCTCCTCCGGCTTCGCGCTCCGCTCGACGCCCAGCACCTTGTAGAAGTCTTCTTTAGCCATCGCTTAGATTGCGGATTGCGGATTGCGGATTGCGGATTGAAAAAGCAGCGTGTCTTTCAATCCGCAATCCG